>JACRHP010000070.1 GCA_016212005.1 Candidatus Omnitrophota bacterium
CGCGCAAAGAATTTTGACACCGCGTTTTAAGGGAAACGCCAGCGTGCCTTCCAGGCCGTTACGCAAAATGACAATCCCCGGATACCCGGCCTTCTGGGCGACGGCGAGCATTTTTTCGCCGTACGGCGGATGAAAAGCGGAGGCGATTAAAATGTCCGCGTCCACGGGATTGACGAACCGTTCCAACGTTGCCATGAAAGGACGTTTGATAATCTGCCGGCGCAAATCCACCCAGCGATCCATGGCCTTTGACATATCCTGCTGGCGGATGTACCAGCCGAAGGTGGGTTTCTCTGCCTGAAGGTCACGATTGTTCTTTAAAAACGTGACCGGGAGGGCATCGGCCAAATCCAATAAATTATTACCAGACTTCGGGCCGCTGTTGCGTCCCGCCAAACAAACCGTCCGGTATCCCAGGCCCTGGATATATTTTACCAAAAGCGGTGTAACCAGGTAGGAATGGTCCACGCCGTCGAAAGGTTCCACGATCTGGACAACAGGTTCGCCGGCCGGAACCGTTTCGCGAAACGGCGGCTCAAGCGTTTTCTGGATGCTCTTCAAGATCCCCGCGTATTCCTCCGGCGTTTCATAGCGCACCCGCAGGACGCTCGCCGCCAGACCCCGCGCGCCATCGCCGGGTTCTTGCGACAGGAGAAAATCACCCAACTCCCTGGCCGTGTCTTCATCCAGTGTTTCCTGGCGAAGCAATCTGACGCACAACTCTTGAATGGATGGCGGGGCATCACAGGCCAAATAATTGACCAACCGCGGAAAATCGCTCAACATGCCGGGACCCAGCGCTTCTTCCAGCGCTTTTTCTTCGGGCGTCACTCCTTTGATGATCAACGCCCCAAAAAACGCGCCTTTGGCAGCCGCCGGGACACGGTCTTCCCTTAATTCACGGATGATCGCCTGGATCAATTCGGGCGTCAAGGCCTTGCTTCCCTTCCTGCCAATGCCTACCGCCTTGATGCCGTCAGAAATAGCCATCGGTGAATGATTTGCCACAGTCATGCCTAAAAGTATACTGATGAGAAATCGAAAAATCAATCGATTTACATTTTCTCCGGAGTCGTATATAATCCCCGCTGATGAAAATCGGAACCATAGATATCGACAAACCCGTTATCCTGGCGCCCATGGAGGACGTGACCGACACGGCCTTTCGGACCATCTGCAAACGCCTGGGCGCGGACATCGTCTACACGGAGTTTACCAGCAGCGAGGCGATCATCCGCGACATCCCTCAAGCCCTGCGTAAGATCAGGATCACCGAGGAAGAACGCCCGGTCGCGATCCAGCTTTTCGGCGGCGTCGAAGATTCCATGGCCGAGGCCGCGCGCCGGGCGGAAAGTTTCGGGCCGGATTTTATCGACATCAACTGCGGCTGCTGGGTCAGAAATCTTGTCGCCAACGGCCAGGGGGCCGCGCTCCTGAAAGACCTCCCCCGTTTTGAAAGAATCGTGCGCTCGACGGTGCGGGCGACCCGCCTGCCGGTCACGGTCAAGACACGCCTGGGCTGGGACGCCGGCACGATCGTGATCGAAGATGTCGCGCGCATGGTCGAAGCGGCCGGCGCCCAAGCGATCGCCATCCACTGCCGCACGCGCACCCAGGCCCATACCGGCAAGGCCGACTGGCAATGGCTGGAAAAGGTCAAAAAAGCGATTACCATCCCCGTCATCGGCAACGGCGACGTCGCCACTCCCGAAGACGTCGAGCGGATGTTCGCCCTGGGCTGCGACGGTGTCATGATCGGACGCGCCGCCATCGCCAACCCCTGGCTTTTCCGCCAGGCCAAACATTATCTGGCGACCGGCCGGCACCTGCCCCAGCCCGGCCTGCAGGAACGCATTGAACTCTGCGTCGAACATTTGAAACTTTCCGTTCATTACAACGGGTTACGCAACGCCGTTATCCCGTTCCGCAAATATTACGTCGCATATTTAAAAGGCGTCCCCCATGTCCAGAAACTCCGGCAGGAGTTAATGCGGCTGGTCGATCTGGACCAGATCATCGATTGCCTCCAGCAATTTCTGGCACAGGAGGCGCGAAATATCCCTTCTACCTCCGGTTAACAACAGGGATCGTGGATGAAAAAATATGACGTCATTGTGATCGGTTCCGGCGGCGGCTCCAAGATCAGTTCGCCCGCCGCGAAAATGGGGCTTAAAGTCGCCGTCCTGGAAAAGGACCGTTTAGGCGGGACGTGCCTCAACCGCGGCTGTATCCCTTCGAAAATGTTGATCCACCCCGCCTACGTCGCCACGCAGATCAAGGAAGCCCATAAATTTGATATCCGTTTGAACCCTGGTTTCACCGTTGACTTCGCGAAGCTGATCACGCGCATCAGCCAGACGGTGGATGCCGATTCCGACAGTATTGAGACCGGGTACCAACGCAACCCCAACATTGATTTCTATCACGCGCCCGGACGCTTTATCGACAACAAAACCCTTGAGGTCAGCGGTGAAAGGATCACGGCGGACAAGATATTCATCGCCACCGGCGCGCGGCCACATATTCCCACCATTCCCGGACTCGAGGGCACGCCCTACATGACCAGCACCGAGGCGTTGCGCAACCTCAAACTCCCCGAACGCCTGATCGTTCTTGGCGCCGGATATATCGCCGTCGAACTCGGCTACGCCTACCGCGCGCTGGGAAGCGACGTCCATTTTCTGGTGCGCAGCCGCTTTTTACGCGCCGAAGATACCCAGGTCGCCGAAGAGTTCACCCGCGTTTTTTCGCAGTTGTGCAACGTCCATTTCAGCGCCGTTCCCAGCCGGGTAGAGTACATCAACGGCACGTTTCTTTTGACATACCAAAAACCGGACGGCCACGCGCAGCACCTGACCGCCGACGCCCTTCTCGTCGCAACGGGTGTCACTCCCAACACGGACAACCTCGGGCTGGAAAACACTTCCATCCAACGTACCGAAAAAGGATTCATCAAAATCGACGGCCATTTGCGCACGGCCGTCCCCGGCGTCTGGGCACTGGGCGATTGCGTGGGCAATTATTTATTCCGCCACTCGGTCAATTTTGAAGGCGAATATCTTTTCCGTACGATTTTTACCGAGAAAAAAAACGAACCCCTGCGCTACCCTCCGGTCCCCCACGCGGTCTTTTCCTATCCGCAAATAGCCGGTGTGGGCAAGACCGAAGAACAGCTTAAAAAAGAAGGCGTCGATTACGTCGTTGGTTTGAATCCCTACAAAACAAGCGGCATGGGAATGGCGTTGCTTTCCGACCACGGTTTCTGTAAAATACTTATCGATCGCGAAACCCGGAAAATCCTGGGGGCGCATATCGTTGGCGAAGAAGCCTCCGATATGATCCATATGCTGATCGCGTTCATGAACAAACAGGGGACGCTGGATGATCTGTTGAACATGATCTACATTCACCCCGCGCTTCCTGAGATCGTGCGCAACGCCGCCCGCAAAGCCCAGGCGGCGCTTCCGATAAGCCCCCTGCGGGGGGAGACAAAAGTATGAGAGATTCCGAACGAGCCATTTCGATCAAAGGCCTCACCAAATATTACGGCAAGCTGCAAGCGCTGGATAACATTTCGCTGGACATCAAACGCGGCGACTTTTTCGGGTTCCTCGGCCCCAACGGCGCCGGGAAGACCACGACTATCAATGTCTTGACCGGACTTTCCAATTTCCAGAAAGGCGAGGTCAAGGTCTTCGGCTACGACACGACCCGCGAATACACCCGCACCCGTCGGTTGATCGGCTTGTGCGCGCAGGAGTTCAATTTCGATCCCTTCCTGACGATCCATCAACTCCTCGCTTATCAGGCGGGCTATTTCGGTATCCCGCCCCGTGAAGCTGCACAGCGCAGTGACGAACTCCTCGAGCGTTTTCAGCTCATCGAAAAACGCAACGTCAAACACCGTGCCCTCTCCGGCGGAATGAAAAAACGGCTCTTGATGTGTCGGGCGCTCATCCACGACCCGGAGATCCTTATTCTCGATGAACCGACCGCAGGCTGCGACCTTGAATTGAAATTCTTGATCTGGGATTATCTGGCCCAGCTCAATAAAGAAGGTAAAACAATCTTTTTAACCACTCATTACATGGAAGAGGCCGAGAAACTCTGCAAAACCATCGGCATCATCAACCACGGCCGGATCGTGCGCATCGGCGACCGGCAAACACTTTTAAAGGACAAATCCCTGGAAGCGGTTTTTATGGAAGTAACTGGATTAGAATGAAAGTCACCCGTCACCAGGTCACACGCCACCCGCAAAAACTTGTGACCTTGTGTCCTGGTGACCTTGTGACCAGATGAGGTATTCAATATGATTACCAATCCAATCGGCGTCCTGGCTTTATCCAAACGCGAGATCGTGCGGTTTTTATCCGTCGCCTCGCAGACGGTTTTCCCGCCGCTGATGGCCTCGCTGCTTTTTATGTACATCTTCGGGGTGGCCATCGGCAGCCGTATCGATTTCAGCGCGACCGGCCTCTCTTACCTGGGGTTCATCGTGCCCGGGCTGATGACCATGCATCTTATCTCCAGCGCCTATGAAAACACGACGTCGTCGCTTTTTATCGCCCGGTGGCACAACCACATCCAGGAGGTGCTCCTCTCGCCGCTTTCCTATTTTGAAATGGTCCTGGGGCTCCTGGCCGGCGGTGTGGCGCGGGGGGTCATCGTCTGCCTGGGCGTCTACGGCGTGTCGTGGCTGTTTACTGCGCTGCCCGTCCAGCACCCGTTCTTGCTTTTATTTTTTATCGTGACGATCTCCGTCATCTTCTCCTGCGCGGGCATGATGGGCGCCCTCTGGGCGGAAGACTTCAATATGTTAAGCGTCTGGAGCATTTACGTGATCGTGCCGCTGGTCCTTATGGGCGGGGTATTCCATCCGATGACCATGCTCCCGGAGGCCGTCCGCCATATCTCCAGATTCAATCCCATGCATTATCTCGTTAACGGGATGCGCTACAGCGTGACCGGCGTATCGGATTCGCCCCTCCTTGTTTGCGCCTTGATATCCCTTGCTCTCGCCCTTGGTACGTTCTTCGCGACCGTTTACATGTTTCGCGTCGGCTACAAATTACGCACATAACGCCGGGCATCTTTCGGCTCGACATTTGCGCACAAATAAGGCATAATTGAACGGATATGAACAAGCCTACCGGCACAATAAACGTCCCGCCGACGATCAGTCTGATAATCGAGCGGATCCGGACCCATCAGCAGGAGATCCATCGCTGGCTGGATTCGCATGAAAGATCCAAAGAGCTTCCCTTGTATTCGTCCGTGGATATCCGGGATTCGGGTTTTAAGCTGGCGGTTGTGGACACAAACCTTTTTCCCGCGGGCTTCAATAATTTGTGCGAACACGGGCTGGCCGATTCCGTGAAGTTCATGCGCGAGGCGATCCTCAAACGCGCGCCCGGTGGCAAGGACATCCTCATCATCGCCGAGGAACATACGCGCAACACGTGGTATCTGGAGAACGTGCGGATACTGGAACAGATCATTGCCCAAGGCGGGTTTAACGTCAAGGCCGCCACTTTTCTGACCGACCAACCTTCTTTCTGCGAAGGTGACGCCTACATCGATTTAAAAACGGCGACCGAACAGACCGTACGCATTTACTGCTTCAAAAGAATCCTCGCGGCGTATCAAGAAGGTAAAGAACATTACGACATGATCATTATGAACAACGATCTGACGACGGGCATTCCGGAGATCCTGCAGAACTCCCGGATTCCTATCTATCCGTCGATGCAGGCGGGCTGGCACGCGCGTTTGAAATCGCATCACTTCAGCCACACCGCCAACCTCTTCAGGGAATTTGCCGGCCTGCTGGACCTTGACCCGTGGCTGTTCTCCTGTCTGTTTGAAGTTGTCGACGGGGTGGACATCAACATCAAGGCCGACCAGGATAAGCTGGCGGAGTCGGCCGCGAAATTGTTCAAAGAGGTCGCGGTCAAATATAAAGAGCACAACATTCCGGAAAAGCCCTACGTCGTGATGAAAGCCGATTCAGGCACCTACGGGATGGGTGTCCTGCCCATCAACGGTCCCGCCGAGATCGTCGGTCTCAACCGCAAAGACCGCAACAAACTCTATAAAGGCAAAAGCGCGCAGGTCATCAGCCGGTATTTATTGCAGGAAGGCGTGCCGACGATGCACACCATCGGCCATGAGGTGAGCGAAGTGTGCATTTATCAGATCGAAAACAATCTCGTGGGCGGATTTTACCGCTCCCACGCGCTTAAGGGTGACCGCGACAACCTCAACGCCCCGGGGATGGTCTTTAAAAAAATGTGCCCCCACCTGAAAAAATACGGCGACTGCGGGGTCCATCACGACATCAACGTGTTCGACATTTACCGGCTTCTCGCGCGCGTTGCTTCCATTGCGGCGCGCCGGGAGATCGCCTGTCTGGAGGCCAGGAATAAATGAATTTCGTCTTTTTAATGGACCCGCTCCATACCGTGATCATGAGAAAGGACACTTCCTTTATCCTGATGCTTGGGAGTCACCGCCGCGGCCATAAAATTTATTATCTGCCCGATGGCGGGATCACGCGCAGAAACGGCAAGTCCTCTTTTCACGCCGTTGAGGTGACCCCCCAACGCGTAGCGGCCCGGCCCTTTATCGAAAAACGCGCCGTGACGCTCACGCAGGACAACGTCGACGCCGTCTTTGTCCGCAGCGACCCGCCTTTCGATGAGCAATACCTGATGAACACATGGCTGCTGGACCTTTTACCCAAACACATTCCGGTCATCAACCGTCCTTCCGGCGTCCGTACGGTCAACGAAAAAATCTGGGCCACCCAGTTTACGGATCTTATTCCGCCAACGATTGTGTCCCGCAACCGCAAAGACCTCCTGGATTTTCTGGCTAAAGAAAAAGAAATCATCGCCAAACCCACCAGCGGCCACGGCGGACAGTCCGTCTTCCGCGTCCAGCGCGGCGGGCATAATGTCAACGTCATCCTGGAAACACTGACCCACAACTGGCAGAAGAAAATTATCCTGCAAAGATTTCTCCCGGCCTCCAGCCGCGGCGACAAGAGGATCCTGCTTCTTAATGGCGAGCCGCTGGGCGCGGTCCTGCGCATGCACGCCGAGGACGATCACCGCAACAATTTCTTCGCCGGCGGACACCCCCGGCCCGCGAAGATCACCAATCGCGACGAGGAAATCATTGCGGCCTTAAAACCGCGCCTGCAAGAGTTGGGACTTTATCTGGTGGGGATCGATGTGATCGGCAAGTATCTCATCGAAGTCAACGTCACTTCCCCGACCTGTTTGCAGGAAATGAACGCGTTCAACAAGACCCGCGGGGAAGATAAGATCATTGATTTCGTGGAAAACTTGATCGAGCAGTCTAAGAACGGATGTTGAGAAAGGAAGTAACACCCTGTCCCATTTAACGCTTTACTACAAACCGACCTGTCCGTACTGCCAAAAAGTCCTGACCCACCTGGACCAGAACAGTATTTCTGTGCCACTCAAAAACCGGGAAGAAAGCCCCGCCGTACGCGAAGAACTGATCAAGATCGGCGGCAAGCCGCAGGTGCCGTGTCTGGTGATCGACGGCAAGGCGATGTACGAGTCGGACGACATCATCCAGTGGTTCAAGACGAATTGGAAGAAATCATGACGCCCGAAGACATCCAGAAGATCATCGAACGCGCGGTGCCGCAGGCGCGGGCCCACGTGCTGGACCCGATGTGCGACGGCAAACACCTGCAGGCGATCGTCATAAGCCCTGCCTTTGAAGGGGTGCCTCTGGTCAAGCAGCACCAGATGGTCATGAAACCCCTGCAGGCAGGATTTGCCGGCAGCGTGCACGCATTGGGATTAAAAACATTCACGCCCGATAAATGGGAACAGGTAAGAAATCAGTATCAACTGTAAACGTCACTGGTAAAGGAGAATTTTATGGATGAGACTATCCGTCAGAGAATTGAAAAAGAGGTCAAAGGAAACAAAATCATGCTCTATATGAAAGGGACACCGGATTTCCCTCAGTGCGGGTTCTCCGCCCGGGCGGTGGATATCCTGCGCGAGCACAACGTCGAGTTTCACTCTTTCAACATCCTCGAAGATGAAACGATCCGCCAGGGCATCAAGGAATACGCCGACTGGCCCACGATCCCCCAGTTGTACATCAACGGAGAATTCGTCGGCGGTTGCGACATCATGACGGAGCTTCATGAGAACGGCGAGTTAGAAAAAATACTTGGTAAATAGTTAATGGTGAATGGTGGATAATGCCCATTAACCATTTACGATTAACCATTAACTAACTGCGCTATTTCTTTGATATTTTTATACGGATAAATCCCGGAACTGTGGCGGTCGTTCCAGGTGATGCCGACGGCGTAATTGCCCAACGGCGTGATCTCGCGGGGCGCGATATCCGCTCTAATGCTTTTTTCCTTCAACAACGGCTTGCCCGTTCGCTCATCGACACACAAGGCGCATCCGCAGCTTAAACGCAGGTCCCGGTTCGCCACGCGCGTTTGCGTGCCGTCGGACCAGGTCAAGGTCACGTAATCCTGGTCAAATTCCACTTTTGGAATAACGCGCTGCTCTCTGCCGATTTTATCCAAAGCGGCCAGGACTTTATCGACGGTCTCGCGCACCAGCGGATCCTTGCTTAATTCCGGACTGACCGAATGGATAAATTTGTCGGATAGCGGCCACGTCGCGAGGATTTCCACACCGAAGCGCTCTTGCAAAGATTTGCTGGCGTGCGAACCGAAGATCGTGTGTTTCGCGGAACAATCGGGGCAAATAAAATAGGACATATTCTCAACGACGCCGAGGATGGGCACGCTCACCTTTTCGAACATCAATATCCCGCGGGCGACATCGATCAAAGAAAGCGTCTGCGGGGTGGTCACGATGACCGCGCCGTTTAAGCGTGCGGATTGAGTGACCGTCAGCTGCACGTCCCCCGTGCCCGGCGGCATGTCGATCAAAAGATAATCCAGATGCCCCCACGCCGTGCGGTGCAGGATCTGCTGGATGTAATTAGTGACCATCGGCCCGCGCATGACCGCCGGCGAATCTCCCAGCAGAAATCCGAAGGACATTATCTTCAACCCGTCGTGCTCCAGGGGAACAAGCTGCCTGCGCTCATCCACAGAGACCGCGGCGTTACGCAGATCAAACAAGGCCGGGACCGATGGGCCATAAAGATCCGCGTCCAAAAGCCCCACCTTCAACCCGCGGCCGGCCAAATTTTGCGCGATGCAGGCGGCGACGGTCGACTTGCCCACGCCCCCCTTGCAGGAGGAGACGGCGACAATGGTTTGAACATCTTCCAGGGTGCTTTCTTGGTCAGGCATGACGGTTAGACACGCATCCTTTCGACTTCCTCATCCGCGACGATACGGCCGATGACCTCCCGGATATCATTTTTATCGCGGCACGGCCAATAACGCATCGACGCCGGCGGCTGGTCTTTGAGGCGGGAAAATTTCTGAATCAACCCCGCGGCGGTGGTTAACACATCCTCGCCGGGGTTATTGCCTTTGAGGATCAAGGTCGGCCCGCGGTTGTCGGAAATCTGCATCACGTGATCGTCGGGGTGCGCGTGACGGATGAGCGCTTCGTTCTCTTCCTCGTCCCGGCCG
>JACRHP010000071.1 GCA_016212005.1 Candidatus Omnitrophota bacterium
CAGAAAAATTTGTGGGGCATTAACCTTTATCCGGAAACCCCCGATGAAGATTTTATCGAATTTGATTCCATGATCAACGTCCGTCCTTCACAAAACAACCGGAGCCGTGGGGTCGAAGATGAAGGCCTGCGTAAAAAGATCGTGGAAATCGTCGATCAAAGAGTGTCGAAATGATCATCCAGCACAAAGAGCTTGCCGCCGGCCGGTGGGACGAATTCCGGCTTATTGAACAAATGGCCCATGTTGGAAGCGAGGTAGAGAGGGCCTTGAACTGGAAAGCGAAGAATAACCCTCAACGGTCGGATAAAGCCTTCGACCGCGCGCTTGAGTTACTGGACCTGACCCTCGACTGTCCCCGCAACCGGCCGCGTCTTAAAGAGATCGCCCGGGCGCGGGAAGTCTGCGTGGATTTCTTCCGTGGTAAAAATGAGTTTGTTTCTTCCGGGGATTCCTTGCGAAAATATTTTCTGCAATTCGCCTGCGCCGCGCGGCGATAGATTCCCGGCAGGGAAAAGTACCAATTGTGCACCGCCGTGCACAATTTGAATTGTCGCCGAACGGCGAGAATTCAAATTGTGATGAAAATCACGAATTCAAAAAGCGGCCACGTGGACGCAATTGGGGTACGTCCGCCTCGTCGTTTTACAATGGGCGAGACCTCGCCAAATTGTCATCGACAATTTGGCGGGTTACACATCCCCGGAATAACTCCGGAATACACCGAAATAGATAAAAGGGGTCAGATAAATGTTGGGGTGGTTGAGCATATTTATTGGATTGTTGGGAGGACTGATTGCAATAGCTCCAATCCAAGGGTTTGTGAGATTTCTATTTCCAGCGATTCGCGATTCCCACTTGAACAATATTAGAATTATGCTTGTCATTATTGTAGCGATTATTGGTGGCTTAGGATTATTCGATCGAATGAAGAGTGAACAAGAACAAATATTGAAACGAGCCGCACAATTTACTTACGATGGATCTCTTATTCCGGGAGCTTGCATGGGGGGGAGATTATTTGTGTTCTAATCTAATGCGAGGCACAATAACACTAGAAGGTAGCTTTCTATCTCCAAACTGTAATGATGATAGCTATAAGAAATGGATAAGAGCAGTTAACCATGAGCCGTCATATCTTTTTCCATATTTTTATTTGTCGTATTGCTACAAGAAAAACGGAATACCGAATTGGCAAGATTACGCGTTAAAAACAAAAAATATTTTAGACAAAACTACAAAGCTTGAAGGGCATAATCCTTTGCAGGATGATATTTTAAAAGAAATAGATAAAATGTTGAAGTGAAGCTGAAAAATGCGCTTTGAAGTTGAATAACTGTCGTGTTTAGGATATGATGACTTGCATATGAAACCCTTTCGAAATTACAGTTTAAGTGAATATTCACGGGTGTTGTCGCTCAAGGTCCCGGCGCCGGGGGGTGGGTCTGCGGCGGCGGCGACAGCGGCGTTGGGCGCGGCCTTGCTGTCGATGGTCGCGAATTATTCTTTGGGCAAGACGGGCTCGCGCGCGAAGGAGCAAAAGATCAAGACAAGTCTTAAAGCAAGCGAACAATTTCGTAAACGTTTCCTGATGCTCGTTGACCTGGACGCGCAAGCGTACTTGAATGTCGTTAAAACACGCAAGGCCGCGCCCGCCAAGCGCGCCGCGGCACGCCGCAAGGCGGCGGAAGTGCCGCTGGAGATCTGCAAGCTTTGTTACAGGGCGGTGCAATTGTCACCGACGTTGGTCCGCTACGGTAACAAATATTTGATTTCGGACGTGAAGGTCGCGCTGGAACTTTTGCTCGCCGCATTTAACGCGGCGAAACTCAACGTGGAGATCAACCGATGACCGCCGGCGCGAAAATCCTCGACGGCAAGGCGCTCGCGCAAAAGCTCCAGGATTCCCTGAAAAAAGAAGTGGCGCAACTGAAACGCGAATACGGCAGCGTGCCGCACCTGGTCAACATCATGATCGGCAAGGAGCCCAGCGCCTGCGCGTACGCCAATTCCCAGCAAAAGGTGGCGGAATATATCGGCATCAGCTATGACCTGGAGACCCTGCCGGCGAACGTCACGCAAAAAGACCTCGTCGCCTTCATCAAAAAACTGGACGCCGAGGGAAGCGTCCACGGCGTCATGCTCCATAAACCGGTCCCGGCCCACATCGATTACCGCGCCGTCGGCAACCAGATCACCCCCGTCAAGGACATGGAAGGCGTCAACGTGGCCAATATCGGAAAAATGATCTTAGGCGACACGCGCATTATCCCCTGCACGCCGGCGGCGGTCATGGAGCATATCCATTCCACGGGCGTCAGCCTGCGCGGCAAGGAAGCGGTCGTGGTCGGCCACAGCGAGATTGTGGGCAAGCCCTTGAGCATGCTTTTGCTGGCGGAAAACGCGACGGTCACCGTCTGCCATATCGCCACCAGCGAAGCGGGCAAGCTCACCGAACACATCGCCCGTGCGGACGTCCTGGTCGTGGCGGTGGGCAAACCTGCTATTATCAAAGGCGACTGGATCAAGCAGGGCGCGGTCGTCATTGACGTGGGCATCAACAAGCTTGACTCCAGGATCGTCGGCGACGTGGAATTCGAGTCGGCCAGGAAAAGAGCGTCGTTCATCACCCCGGTGCCCGGCGGCGTGGGGCCGGTCACGGTCGTCATGCTGATGCGTAACGGCATCGAAACGTTCAAAGCGCAGCACGAAATGAAAAAGGTATCGATATGAAAAAAATCGTTGTCCTGGGAAGTTCCATCGCGGCGGTCAAGGCCCTCGAAGAGATACGTCAGACCGAACCGCAAAGCGAAGCAACAATTTTAAGTTCGGACGGCAGCCATCCCCACGACCGGACGCTGTTCATCCCGGTCCTGACCAAAGAACTGGATTACAAAAAAATACTTTATAAACCGAACGACTTTTACGAAAAACAAGGGATCCAGGTCGTCACCGATTCCAAAGTCAGCCGCGTCAACCTCCGCAAAAAGAAAATCACCACCGAAGACAAGCGCCAATTTGATTACGACGTCCTGATGATCGCCGACGTCCCGGGCTGGAAACTGCCCGAGATAAAAGGGAATACCAAGACCGGCGCGTACAGCTTGAAAAATCTCAAGGAACTCGATCAGGTTCTCGATATCCTGCCCCTGATCGAAACCGTGGTGGTTCAGTCGGACACCCTCGAAGGCCTGCGTATCGCGGCAGCCTTCGCGCGCAGGGGCAAGGAAACCGCCTGGGTCGTTTCAACGCCGACGATCCTGCCGGAATTTCTGGAAACCGAACAGGCCCGCAAGGCCGCGGAAATCCTGCAAAACGACAAACTGCGCGTTATCTGCGCCAACGCGATCGCTGAAATGCTCGGCGAAGGCGAGGTCAAGGCGGTGCGCCTGAAGACCGGGAAGGTCATCGCGGCGCAGCTGGTCATATTCCCGGAGGCCCGGGAGGACTGGCGCCTGCTGGCCGAATCTGCGCTCACCATCACCGGCACAGTGGCCGTCAACGAACAGTTATATACGGGCCTCGAAGGCGTTTTCGCCGTCGACCGCGCGGCGCGCGGGGAAAACCTCGACCGCGCCTCGCTGGAAGAACAGGGGCGCATCGTCGCCGGCGCCTTAAAAGGGGAGACGGCCGCGTTCCGCTGGCCGGTCGCGCGGCAGCCATTGACATTTCCTGACCTCGCCATAAATTTTCTCGGTCGCCTGCCGGCCGCCGGCCACCCGCAAAGTTACGCGGCCTTTGATCCGGCGTCATTGACCGGCAAAAAAGTTTTCCTGGAAGACGGCCGGGCGGTCGGGGCGTTTCTCCTGAACGCCGCCGCCGACACCGAACGGGTGACGCGGCTCCTGCGGGGGGCGACCACGCTGGAGGATTTCCCGGAACTGGCCGCGGCGGCCTCGCAACCGCAAGCGCAACCCTAACCGGACCTCGGATAAATTCTTTAAATTTTTCCTTGCCAAAGCATTGTTTATATATTATGCTTAGCACGTTATTTGAGGATCACAGTTCGTCGAAAGAATAGTTCTTCAGCACATCTTCCTTAATTTACCTTTCATTTATTTGAAGAAGTCAATGCGTCGGTCTGACAGGGTGGTATCCTGCATTACTGAAAAACAAGCCAGCTTTGAACTCCGCATAAACACAATCTGTTAAAACCATGGCGGCACCGAAGCTATTTTTAATTGATGCCCACGCGCTGTGTTACCGCTCATTCTTCGCCATCAAGGACCTGTCGACAAGTAAAGGCCGGCAAACGAACGCGGTCTACGGCTTTGTGAGCACGTTACGCAAAATCCTGCGCGACCATAAACCGGAATACATGGCCGTTTGTTTCGATTCTCCGGGCAAGACGCACCGCCAGGAGAAGTTCAACGCCTACAAGGTCCAGCGGCCGGTCATGCCCCGCGACCTCATTGACCAGATGCCGGTCATCAAGGAAGTGGTGGCGGCGTATAACCTGGCGCTCTTTGAATCACCCGGGTTCGAGGCCGATGACATCATCGCCACGATCGCGCACTCCGCAAAGGACAAAAATATCGAAGTCGTCATTGTCAGCGATGACAAGGACATGTACCAGTTGGCCGGCGAGCGGATGTCCTTTTTTAGCGCGCGCAAGGACGCCCTGTGGGAATACCAGGCGCTCAAGGAGCATTTGGGTTTCGACCCTCACCGGATGACGGATTTTATCGCGTTGGCGGGGGATAATTCGGATAATATCCCCGGGGTCAAAGGTATCGGTGAAGTGACCGCAAAACAGCTGATCAATGATTTCGACAGTCTTGAAGACATCTTCCGGCATCTGGACAAGGTCAAATCGGCAAAGGTGCGGGAAAAGCTGGAACAGAACAAAGAACAAGCCGTTTTAAGCAAGGAGTTGGCTGTATTGGAAACTGAAGTGCCGCTGGACCTGCAACTGGAACGTTTGAAGGTCGGGGAGCCGCAGCAAAACCGCCTGCTGGAATTGTTTCAGGAACTGGAGTTCCACCGGTTCGCCAAAGAAGCCGCGGCTGCCGGTCAGCTTGAAGAGACCGTTCCCGATATCCAGCCTCTGGCAAAAGGAAAAGTCGGAGAATGGATTAAACGGATCAAAACGGCAAGACGATTCGCCGTTTTGGCCGACAGCGCGGCGCAACAATTGATCCTTTCGACCGGCCCAACGGAACATGGCGCGGTCACCCTCGATGGGATAGCGGATTGGCAAGAGATCTTTGAGGATGAGAAGATCGAAAAGGTCACCTACGATTCCAAAGAAACGATCAAGCTGCTCAAGGCGCAAGACGTTTCGTTGGAAGGAAAAGTTTTCGACGTGTTTCTGGCCGGATATCTGGCCGGCAACCCGGCAACTCAACTGAATTTTAGGGAACAGCCCGCAGCGCGGCGCGCCGCGCTGTTGTGGGAAATGTACCCCGTCCTGGTCAAGGAAGTAGCGGAAAAATCCCTGGAGAAATTACTCAATGAGATCGAGATCCCGCTGGCGTTCGTCCTGGCGGACATGGAAACCTGCGGGGTGAAGCTGGACATTGAATTGCTGCACGGGCTTTCTAAAGAATGTGAGCGCAAGATCGGGGATCTGACGGAGAAAATTTACCGGCTCGCCGGCAAAGAATTTAATCTCAATTCTCCAAAGCAATTAAGCCAAGTGCTCTTTGAAGACCTAAAATTACCCACGGTCAAAAAAACCAAGACGGGGTTCTCGACCGATGAGGGTGTTTTGACCATCCTCGCGCCCAAACACGAAGTTCCGGCGCTGATCCTGGAATACCGGCAATTGGCAAAATTAAAATCGACCTATATCGACGCGTTGCCCGCGCTGATCAATCCAAAAACAGGCCGCGTGCACGCGCAATTCCACCAGACCGGGACGGAAACGGGGCGGTTGAGCTCGAGCCAGCCGAATCTGCAGAATATCCCGATCCGCGCCGAATTGGGCCGCGAGATCCGCAAGGCCTTTATTCCTTTAAAGGCAGGTCACGTGATCGTGGCCGCGGATTATTCGCAGGTCGAATTGCGCATTTTGGCGCACATCACGCGCGACCCCGGGCTGGTCAAAGCTTTTCAGGAGAACCAGGACATCCACGCGTACACGGCGTCGTTGATCTTCGACGTCGCGGAAAAAGACGTAACGCCGCAGATGCGCGACAACGCCAAACGGGTCAATTTCGGCATCATTTACGGGATGAGCGCGTTCGGTCTGGCCAAAGATCTGGGAATATCCCAGGCCGACGCTGAGGAATTCATCAGTAAATATTTTTCACGTTATCCCAAAGTGAAAGATTTTATGGATAACTCGATTCATCAGTGCCAGGAGAAGGGATTCGTAACGACGTTGTTGAACCGCCGGCGATACATCCCGGAGATCAACAGCCCCAATGAATCCATGAAACAATTCGCCCAGCGCCAGGCGATCAATACGCCCGTGCAAGGTTCCGCGGCGGACCTGATGAAGCTCGCCATGATCGACATTCACCGGGAGATCAAAAAACGTAAATTAGCATCGCAGATATTGATCACCGTTCATGACGAACTCGTTTTGGACGTGCCGATCAAGGAGAAACAAGAGATCGTTGAATTGTTACGCGAACGGATGGAGCACCCATTTGTGTCGCCGGGAGCAACGCAAATGGAATTATCCGTGCCTATTAAAGTGAGCGTTAAGACGGGCGCGAACTGGCTGGAGACGAAAGAAATCTGACATGCATATTACGTTTTGCGCCGCGGAAGCGGTCCCGTTCGCCCAGACAGGCGGACTTGGAGATGTTTGCGGTTCACTGCCGCTGGCATTGACCAAAAGGGACGTTTCGGTCACGATTCTCTTGCCGCGCTATAAATTCATCGACGCGAAAAAATTCGGCATCACGCCGGTCGATAAAAACCTCTCGCGTGTGGTCATTTCGTCGAACCTGGACGTTTATTTCATTGAGCATGACTATTACGGGAAACGTAGCGGCATTTACGGCGACAATGGCGATGATTATCCGGACAATCTGGAGCGGTTCCAGTATTTTTGCGCGCAATCCTTAAAGGCGCTGGAACAGCTCAAGAGGAAAACGGACGTCATCCATTGCCACGACTGGCATACGGCGCTCATCCCGATCTATTTAAAAGAGCAGCACAAGCATAGTTCTTTGGCAAAGGCCAAAACGATCCTGACGATCCACAATATGGCGCACCAGGGCATGTTCCCGCGGGAGCATTACCCGAAGTTAGGCTTGCCGGCAACGTACAATTCGCCGCACTATCTGGAATATTTCGGCCAGATCAATTTCCTTAAAGGCGGGATCGTTGTGAGCGACAAAGTAACCACGGTCAGCAAGCAATACGCCAGGGAGATCCTGACCAAAGAATTCGGGTGTGGGCTTGAGGGGGTGTTGAAGTCGCGGCGGGAACCGGTTACGGGGATCATCAACGGGATCAATCATGAGGTCTGGAACCCGGAAACCGATACAACGATCGCGCAAACATACACCAAAGGTGAAGTAACGATCGGCAAAACGGCCAATAAAGCAAAGTTGCAGGAATTGGTCAAACTGCCGTTGCGCGACGACGTGCCGTTATTCGCGTTCGTCAGCCGCCTGGTCCATCAAAAGGGTGTAGATCTTATCCTGGAGGTGCTGGAACAGTTTCTGGCCATGGACGTTCAGGTCGTCATGCTCGGGACCGGCGACCGGCAGTACGAAAAACAGGTCAAGGCCTACGCGGACAAATATCCAAAAAAGATCTGGGCGAATTTCCAATTTGACGACGATATGGCGCACCAGGTTTACGCGGGCGCGGACTTCTTTTTGATGCCTTCGCGCTTCGAGCCTTGTGGATTGAGCCAGATGATCAGCATGGCCTACGGCACGGTCCCCATCACGTTTAAGACCGGCGGACTTGTGGATACCGTCAAGCCGTTCGATGCCGCGCGACGGGAAGGCAACGGGTTATTATTCAAAAATTTTACAAAAAAAGATTTTTTTCAGGCGCTGCGTCAGGCCATGGAGCTTTACCAGGACAAAGAAAAATTCCACGCCTTGCGCGAAAACGCTTTGGCCGCGGATTTTTCCTGGGAGCACGCGGCCGAAGAATACATAAAGGTTTACCAATGCTTGTTGTCGGCTTGACGGGGAGTCTGGCCACGGGCAAGTCGACCGTGACCGCGATGTTCGCCGCCCTCGGGGCGAAGGTCATCGACAGCGACCGGGTCGCGCATGGCTTGCTGAAAGAAAGCGGCGGTTGTTATAAACAGGTTGTGAAAACGTTCGGACCGCGGGTCATCGGTCCCAACGGCATCGACCGTAATAAATTAGCCGGGATCGTGTTCCATGACAGGCGCCAGTTAAAACGGCTGGAAAAAATCATCCACCCGAAGGTGCGCGCCGCCATCAAGACAAAGCTGGCGGCCTTTAAAAAAAGCGGCTTTCATGGAATCGTCGTTATCGAGGTCCCGTTACTCTTTGAATCCGGGTTCAACCAATGGATGGACACCTCCATCGTTGTTGCCTCCGGCAGGGCCAGACAGCTGGAACGCGCCGTCGGCCGCTTAAAACTTACACGTACGCAAGCGCTGCGGCGTATCGACGCGCAGTTGCCGTTACGTGACAAGATCCGCCTCGCGGATATTATCATAGATAATAATGGAACACGAAAGGAAACCGGAAAACAGGTTAAAATAATATGGCAAAAACTGACACGAAGAGCAAAAAAGTAACCGAAAACGAAAACAACTCCGAAAAGATCGTCGCCAGCAAGGAGCGCATGGCCGCCGCAAGGGAAACGAGAGAACCCAGGGAAACCAGGGAGACCAGAGAAACGAAGGAGTCAAGGGAACCGGCGGAGGCGCCGTTGCCGGCAGCGCAGGGCGACCAGCTGGACATCACTAAACTCAAAAACATGAGCATGTCGGAGCTCTCGAAGATCGCCCGCGAACTCGGGATCACCGGCATCAGCGGCATCCGCAAGCAGGACATGATCTTCAAGATCCTGCAGGGCAAGGCCGAAAAGGCGGGCATGATGTTCGGCGAAGGGACGCTGGAGATCCTCTCGGAAGGGTTCGGGTTCCTGCGCAGCGTCAACTACAACTATCTGCCGTGCCCGGACGATATTTACATCTCCCCCTCGCAGATCCGCCGTTTTGACTTAAAGACCGGAGACACCGTGAGCGGCCACATCCGGCCCCCGAAGGAAGGCGAGAAATATTTCGCGCTCCTGAAGGTCGAGGCGGTCAACTACGAGAACCCGGAGCACTGCAAGGAGAAAATCTTCTTCGACAACCTCACACCCCTTTACCCGCAGGAGCGTTTGACCCTGGAGACGACCGGCCAGGAGGTCTCCATGCGGCTGATGGATTTAATCACCCCCATCGGCAAGGGACAAAGGGCCCTGATCGTCGCGCCGCCGTACAGCGGCAAAACGGTGCTGCTGCAGAAGATCGCCAATTCGATCATGCAGAACCACCCGGACATCATCCTCATGGTGCTCTTGATCGATGAGCGCCCGGAAGAAGTCACCGACATGCAGCGCAGCGTGCGCGGCGAGGTCATCGCCTCGACCTTTGACGAACCGCCCGAGCGCCATGTGCAAATCGCGGAGATGGTTCTGGAGAAGGCCAAGCGCCTCGTCGAACACAAGCGCGACGTCGTGATCCTTTTAGACAGCATCACGCGCCTGGCGCGCGCCTACAACACGGTCGTCCCGCACAGCGGCAAGATCCTCTCCGGTGGTGTGGACTCCAACGCGCTGCACAAACCCAAGCGCTTCTTCGGCGCCGCGCGCGCCCTGGAAGAGGGCGGGAGCCTCACGGTCATCGCGACCGCTTTGGTCGACACCGGCAGCCGTATGGACGAAGTGATCTTCGAGGAATTCAAGGGGACGGGTAATATGGAGTTACAGCTGGACCGCAACCTCTTCCAGCGCAGGATTTACCCGGCCATCGACATCCGCCGTTCCAACACGCGTCACGAGGAAAAGTTGATCGCCTCCGACGACCTGCAGCGCATCTGGCTGCTGCGCAAGGCCATCCATGACCTGAACGCGGCCGAGGCGATGGAGCTCTTGATCGACCGGATCAGCAAGTTCAAATCCAACAAGGACTTTTTGGATAATCTAAGCAAACTCTAATTCTAAAAGGAGACCAGGAAACAATGAAAGCCGAATTACATCCCTCTTACGAGGAAACAACAATTACCTGCGCCTGCGGGAACGTGATCCATACGCGCTCGACCAGGAAAAACGTCCGGGTCGAGATCTGTTCCAAGTGCCACCCGTTTTTTACCGGTGACAAGAAGTTCGTGGACACCGCCGGGCGCATTGAACGTTTCGCGAAACGTTATAAGAAATCCAAATAATCATGAAGCTGGAGAAACTCGCGCCGACTGAAACGCGCTACGCCGAACTGGAAAAGCTCCTCGCCGACCCGCAGACGATCGCCGACAAAAACCAGTACCAGAAACTGGCCAAGGAATTCTCGGACATCGCTCCCGTCGTGGCCGCCGTAAAGGAATACCGGGACTGCGTGTCGCAGTTCGAGGAACTGGCAAAACTCCTGCAGGAAAAACACGACGCGGAGTTTGAGGCCATGGCTAAAGCAGAGCTGGCTGATCTGGACGAACGCCGGAAGACGATCGAGCAGCGTATCGACCAGCTGACCAACCCCGCGAACCCGGACGAGGACCGTAACCTGATCATGGAAATCCGTGCCGGGACAGGAGGCGAGGAAGCGAGCCTTTTTGCCGGGGACCTCTACCGCATGTACGCCAAATACGCCGAGACCAAAGGCTGGAAGGTGGAGACCATGAGCGCTAACCCTTCGGAAAAGGGCGGGTTCAAGGAAGTCATTTTCGCCGTGACCGGTAAAAAGGCGGCCAAGCACCTCAAATGGGAAAGCGGCGCGCACCGCGTCCAGCGGGTCCCCGCGACCGAGGCCTCGGGGCGCATCCACACCTCGGCGGCAACCGTCGCGGTCTTGTTTGAAGCGCAGGAGGTCGAGATCAACATCGAACCCAAAGACCTCAAGATCGACGTGTACCGTTCTTCCGGCCCCGGCGGGCAGAGCGTCAACACGACCGACTCCGCGATCCGCATCACGCACATCCCCACGGGCATGGTCGTCACCTGCCAGGACGAGCGCTCGCAGCTCAAAAACAAAATGAAGGCGATGCGCGTCCTGCGCGCGCGGCTGCTGGATAAAATGCGCCAGGAAGAATTTGAAAAGACCTCGAAAGACCGTAAAATGAAGATTGGTTCCGGCGACCGCAGCGAAAAGATCCGGACGTATAATTTCCCGGACCGGCGGGTGACGGACCACCGGATCGGCTTTACGACCTACAAACTCGCGAACGTCATGGACGGCGAACTCGATGAGCTGATGGACGCGCTCGTCAAGGCGGAAAATGAAGGGGTGCTCGCGTGACGGCCCAGGAATTAATGCTGACAAACCTTTTGGGGTGCCAGCGGATCGACTTGTACGCCGACCCGCCTGTTTTAAGTGAAGAACAGTCTGACCGCTACCGCGGCATGCGCCGGCGTCTGGACAACGGCGAACCTTTGCAATATATCCTGGGCGGCTGCGAATTTATGGGGATCCCCTTGAAACTCAACCCTTCGGTTTTAATCCCGCGGCCGGAGACCGAGCTCCTCGTTGAGCGCGTCCTGGAAACAATACGGCCGGTCTCAAGATACGACGGATGGAACATCCTGGACTTGGGGACTGGTTCGGGCAATATCGCCGTCGCGTTGGCAAAATTCTTACCCGGCAGCCATGTCACCACGGTGGAAATCTCAGAAAAGGCCATCGCCCTTGCTCAAATCAACGCGCGGGATAACGGGGTGGAGGAGAAAATTACTTTTATCCGCGCCGGCATGCGCGATCTCCTGAACACAGGATCAGAATGCTTTGACGTGATTGTCTCCAACCCGCCGTATATTCGTACCCGCGACCTCGTCCGCCTGCCGCGAGACGTTCAGCAAGAACCGCGGACCGCCCTCGACGGCGGAGAAGACGGCCTGGATTTTTACCGCGTCCTCATCGGCCGCGGGCACCAATATTTAAAACCCGGAGGATTTTTATTTATGGAGATCGGCGACGGCCAGGCGCGGGACATCGAAAATATCGCTGATGAACAATCCTGTTACGACGAGATCTGTTTTTACCCGGATTACACCCAAACGGAAAGAATCGTTTCATTACAAAGGAAATAACTCATGGATAAACTGATCATCGAAGGCGGCCGGCCGTTAAAAGGAGAGGTGGAAATTGCCGGGTCCAAAAACGCGGTCCTGCCGGTTTTGGCGGCGACCCTTCTGACGGACAAGCCCTGCACGATCCGCCGCGTGCCAAAACTGCGCGACAGCATGACCATGATCAAGCTGCTGCGTTCCCTGGGCAAAAAAATCGAGATGACCGGCAACGACGTCGTCGTTGAGTCCAAAGGACCGCTTTCGCACGTGGCTGAATACAAGCTCGTCTCGACGATGCGCGGGTCGTTCTGCGTCCTGGGGCCGCTTTTGGCCAAGCTGGGCAAGGCCCAAGTATCGCTGCCCGGCGGATGCGTGATCGGCGTGCGGCCCGTGGACCTGCATTTAAAAGGGCTGCATGCCCTTGGGGCACAGATCTCCATGGAAAATGGATACGTCATCACCAAGGCCAGGACGCTGCGCGGCACGTCCGTTTATCTGGGTGGTGTTTTTGGCTCGTCGGTCCTCGCCACGGCCAACGTCCTGATGGCCGCCACGCTGGCCAAAGGCCAGACGGTCATCGAATCAGCGGCCTGCGAGCCGGAAATTGAAAACCTGTGTCATTTCCTCCAGGCGATGGGCGCGAAGATCGACGGCGTGGGGAGCCACCGGCTGGTCATCAACGGCGTCCGGCAGCTGCACGGCGCGGAGATTCACGTCATCCCCGACCGCATCGAGGCCGGGACCTATATTCTCCTCGCCGCCGCGACCCACAGCGATATCCGTATCAAGGGCGCCAATTACGCCCATTTGTGGGCGCTGGTGGACAAACTGAAACAGGCCGGCGTGGACGTCATCCAGCAGGGGAACGTCATTAAAGTAAAAAATCCGAGGACCATCAAACCGGTGGGGGTCACGACATACCCCTATCCGGGGTTCCCGACGGACTTGCAGGCGCAGTTCATGGCGCTGATGGCGGTCACTCCCGGCATCAGCATCATTACCGAGCGGGTTTACCCGGACCGGTTCATCCACGTCGCCGAGTTAAACCGCATGGGTGCCGACATCCAGCGTGAAGGCCCCAACGCGATCGTGCAGGGGAAGAGGCCGCTCTTTGGCGCGCCGGTCATGGCGTCGGATCTTCGCGCCTCGGCTGGTCTCGTCATCGCGGGGTTGGCCGCCAAAGGCCGTACCGAGATCCACCGCATGTACCATCTGGAGCGCGGTTACGAAAATCTGGACAACAAACTCCTCGCGCTGGGAGCGAGGATCCATCGGGAGAAAGAATAGCTTAGTCGTAAGTCATAAGTCGCCCTTAGAAATCGCATCAGCGATTTCAAGGGTAAAGTCCCGGGAATTTCAAAGAAATTTCTCGGGATCAGTGGTAAGCAAAAAAATATTAAGGTTTTTCTTACGACTTACCACTTATCACTTACCACTAAACTTGTGAATAACTCTATGATTTTAATGATTGATAATTACGACTCCTTTACTTACAACCTCGTCCAGTATTTTGGCGAGCTGGGGGCGGACCTGCAAGTTTACCGCAACGACGCGCTGACGCTGGACCAGATTAAAGCGTTAAAACCGGAAAAAATCGTCATTTCCCCGGGGCCGGGCCGTCCGGAAGACGCCGGTGTTTGTATTGACCTTATCCGCAATTTCTCCGGCAAGGTCCCCATCCTGGGCGTTTGCCTGGGGCACCAGGCCATCGGCTACACCTACGGCGGCAAAATCGTCCGCGCCAAACGCCTGATGCACGGCAAGACTTCCCTGATCGCCCACAACGGCAAGGAAATATTCGCGGGGCTCGACAACCCGTTTGAAGCGACCCGCTACCATTCACTGGTAATTGAACGTACGACAATCCCTGAATGCCTCGAGATAATTGCCTGGACGAAAGATGAAGACAACGAGATCATGGGCGTACGGCATAAACAGTTTCCTTTATGGGGTGTCCAGTTCCACCCGGAATCGATCCTGACCACATCCGGTAAAGATATCCTGAAAAATTTCCTGACCCTGAAATGAACCCGCAGATCCAGAAACTGCTCAACCACCAGAACCTCACGCAATCCGAAATGGAAGACGTGATGCGTGCGGTCATCTCCAGCCAGTTGTCCAAAGACGACGTCGCTTCATTTCTGCTGACGCTGCGCTCCAAAGGCCCGACGGTCGAGGAAATAACCGGCGCGGCGAAAGTCCTGCGCGAGAACGCGACCCGGGTCCAGACCAAACACAAAGTCATCCTGGACACCTGCGGCACAGGGGGAGACAAAAAAAATACGTTCAATATTTCCACCGTCACCGCTTTCGTCGTGGCCGGGGCCGGGGTCGCGGTGGCCAAGCACGGCAACCGTTCGGTCTCCAGCCGCTGCGGCAGCGCGGACATCCTCGAGGCGCTGGGGATAAAACTCGAGGTGGGGGAGAAGCATTTAAGCACATGTCTTAACGAACTGGGCATCGCGTTCTTGTTCGCGCAAAGCCTTCACCCGGCGATGCGCAGCGTCGCCGCGGTCCGTAAGGAATTAAAGGTGGAGACCATCTTCAACATCCTGGGGCCCCTGGCCAACCCCGCGCGGGCGACCCACCAGATGATGGGCGTCTACAGCCGGGACCTCGTGGAACCGGTGGCGCACGTGCTGCAAAACCTCGGCCTGAAAAAAGCGCTCGTAGTCCATGGCAACGACGGGCTCGACGAGATCACCCTGACCGACCGCACCTTTATCGGCGAATACAACGGCCGCGATGTTCTCACCTATGATATTACGCCCGAGGAATTCGGCCTGCCGCGGGCTTTGCCCGAAGATCTGCAGGGGGGAGACCTGGCCGCCAACGTCCGTATTTTTGAAGATATCCTCAACGGCCACAAAGGCCCAAAGCGGGACATCGTCGTCATCAACGCCGCGTACGCGCTTTACATCGCCGAAAAGGTAAAAAATATTACTGATGGAATCACCCTCGCGCAGAAGTCCATCGACTCCGGCAAGGCCTGGCGGAAGCTCGATGATTTAAAACAGTTTACAAATCGATAAATGAGTTCCAATTTCCTCAACGACATCCTGGAGCACAAACGCCAGCTTCTCGCGGCGAAGAAAGATTATTATTCCGCGCTCGTTAAAAAAGCGCACGAACTCCCGCCGCCGGCACCGGCCATTTTCCGCCAGCGCATCGCACGGCCAGGGCCGATCAACCTGATCGCGGAGATCAAAAAGGCCTCGCCCTCGGCAGGCATTATCCGCGCCGATTTCGACGTGGCCAAAATCGCCCGCGTCTACGCGGACCACGGCGCCGCGGCCTTGTCGGTATTGACGGAGGACAAATATTTCTTCGGCGCGCCCGGGCATATCAAGGAAGCGTTGGCCGCGGTTGAACTCCCTGTCCTTACCAAAGATTTCATTATCGATGAGGCCCAGATCTGCGAGGCCAGGATCAACGGCGCGCAGGCGGTCTTGCTCATCGCCGCGATCTTGTCCGACGCGCAGCTCAAAGGCTTTAACCGCTGCGCCCAGGAGATGGGGCTGGACACTTTGGTGGAAATCCACGACGAAAGAGAGCTCGACCGCGCGCTCAAATGCGGCGCGCCGACGGTCGGCGTCAACAACCGTAATTTAAAGACCCTTGAGGTCAACCTCAAAACCAGCGAACGTCTGATCCCGCGGGTCCCCAAAGAAAAGGTCATTGTGGCCGAGAGCGGCATCAAGACCAATGACGACCTCCGGCGCGTCAAAGACCTGGGTGCCCACGCGGTTTTGATCGGAGAAACTTTTATGCGCGCCAGGGACATCGGACGAAAGATTGAAGAAGTAATGGGATGCTAGTCGTAAGCGATAAGTCGCAAGTAAAAGCATGGATATTTTTACTTACCACTTACGACTTACCACTTACCACTAAACCGGCTTATGACTCCTCGCATTAAAATCTGTGGCATTACCAGTATTGAAGACGCTCGGATGGCGGTTAATGCCGGGGCTTCGGCCTTGGGATTTATCTTCCACAAAAAAAGCCCGCGGTATGTCTCGCCGAGCAAAGTCCGCACCATTACCGAATCCCTGCCGCCTTTTGTGACACCGGTCGGTGTCTTCCTCAACCACAGCGAGCACGCGGTGCGGGACATCTGCCGCCTGGCGCGCGTCTCGACCGTCCAGTTCCACGGCGAAGAATCCCCCGGGTATTGCAAGAGCTTCAACCATTTTAAAATCATCAAGGCCTTCCGCGTGAGCGATATTTTTAATTTTAAGTCCGTCCTCCAGTACAAGGTGGATGCTTATCTGTTTGATACCTTCCAGGAAGACGCAGCCGGAGGCACCGGCAAGACGTTCAACTGGGAACTTTTAAAAAATTACCAATTCGATAAACCCGTCATCCTCTCCGGCGGCCTGAACCCTGAAAACGTGCGCCAGGCCATTGAGACCGTCCAACCCTACGCGGTGGACGTCTCCAGCGGCGTTGAAAAATCCCCCGGGGTCAAAGGCTACCACTTGGTCAACGCATTCTGCCAGGCCGCCAGCCAGCTTGGAACACCCAATTTGCCTTTCGCTGAAAAATAGTTTATACTTCCACTACCCCCTTTTCAAGAAAGCGCTTACTCTGTTCCTTTATCCGCCTTCGCAGAAGACCACGGGCTTTGCCCGTGGGGCTCCATAAAACCAAGGGAGGATTTTTAAAAAATGAAAATCATGACATCACACCGTACCCGTCTGTTCCACCGTCTTTTATCCGCCTTTATCGCGTTTACCTTCAGTTTTACATCCGTCGTTCCGCCGTCTTATGCCCAAAGCCTCGCGTCGCTGAATCTTCCGGTGCCGGGAGCGATGGTCGGTCCCAGCCAAACATTCGTGCCGGTTCTCTTGAAGGGCATGACCATCCACCCCGAGAATCCCCTGCAATTCGATTTTATTGTGGATACGGGCAATTCCGGGTTGGATGGAGGGAATGGTCGCGACCATTCCCTACGGGCAGAATCCGAAAAATTGGTCAAATATTTCCTGGCCTCCATGACCATCCCCAAGGATGACCTGTGGGTCAACCTTTCGCCGTACGAGAAAGACCGCATTATTCCTGACGAGCTGGGCAAAACCGAACTTGGCCGCGACATGCTGGCGCAGGATTATATCCTCAAGCAACTGACCGCCTCGTTGATGTATCCGGAAAAAGAACTCGGTAAAGAATTTTGGGACAAAGTTTATCAGAAGGCCAAAGAAAAATTTGGGACAACTGAAATCCCTGTTGATACCTTCAACAAAGTCTGGATCCTGCCCGAGACGGCAACCGTGTATGAGCACGGACAGACGGTGTATATTGTGGAAGCGAAATTGCGGGTCATGTTGGACAGTGACTATCTAGCGCAAAGTCACCAAGGCACAACGTCACAAGGTCACCAAAAAGCTGTTACGGGTGACGTGGTGACGGCGACCGAAGGGAGTCCCCAGCAGGGGAGTGACCCGGTGACCACACAAATCGTTCGCGAGGTTATCCTTCCCGAAATCGAACGCGAGGTCAACGAAGGCCAAAACTTCGCGTCCTTGCGCCAGATTTACCATTCACTCATCCTCGCCAAATGGTACAAGGAAACCATCAAAAACAGCCTGCTTTCGAAAATTTATATCGACCAAAAGAAGATCGCCGGCGTCAACCTCGATGACGCCACGCTCAAAGACCAAATCTACTCCCAATACATGGAGGCCTACAAAAAAGGCGTTTTTAACTACATCAAGGAAGACTACGACAGGTTAAGCAATGAAATGATCCCGCGTAAATATTTCTCTGGCGGTATCAAGGGCGATGTTGAAATCGGGCGGACCAGTAGCCAGAGAGGTATCGCGTCCTCCGCGGTCGGTAAGAATTTTCAGCTGGCCATGCGCATTGATCCGCAAAAGAAAAATAAATCCAGCTCGCCGGTTGAAGAAAATAACGGAAAAAGAGATCCTTCGGGCACTCCTTTGGCGAAAGCTCTTATTTTCGGGGGAGGGCATGGAACCCTGTGGTATACAGACGCCCTTAAGGATAGTTTTGATATAACTCGTGTTATTTCCCCTTTTGATGGCGGCGTATTTTTTGATAATGAGAGTGGCAAGCTTCTTTCAAGCATCTGGGACAGGCCAAGCAGTTCGGGGGCAATGCGATTTTATGTTAAAGGCTTTCCGGCTTTGGGAGATATTACCAAGGTTATTGTTGAGCATTCTCCTGAAAAGTATATCCAGGACTTTATGAATGCCAGGTTTACCGCTTGGTATACTCAATTCCCGGATGAAGCAAAAAAAGATTTAAAATTGTCGGAGGGGGGATTTACAAATCTCGTAGATGTCATAGAGGATCTAATTGACCGGTATAAGGCTAAATTGAAAGATGAGCATAATGACCCTTCTGCAGATTTAGCCTTTCGAGACTTTACAGGCAATATACTGATTAAATATGCCAGAATTATCGATAATAGCGCTGGATTTAATTTATTTGACAAGTCATTCACAGAAACGGAGGCAGAGAAACATATTGTTAATCAAGGAAGCTATATCTCACACTATCGCCATTCTCTAAAAAATCTTATTCTTTATGCCATGTATCTTGAGCAGGAGAAAAGTTCTCCATCAAAAAACCCAAAAACGCGGGAAGCAAACTGGAAAAACGCTATTGAAGAGTTTGCAAAACTAGTCGGGCTAAGAGGCGAAAAATTAAGCAAAACACTTTCTCAAACGCTCCTTTCAGCAAATTATATCGGTAATGTTGAACCTGTTGCAAAGTTGGATGGAGAGACATATCTTTATGGGCAAGAGGAAATTACTCAGCACATTTTTCTTAGTGCTGGCCAGGCGAACTTGATATCTGACAAAAGTATCCAAGACATTTTTTTGCAACGAGAGCAGATATCC
This sequence comes from Candidatus Omnitrophota bacterium, assembly GCA_016212005.1. GTDB lineage: Bacteria > Omnitrophota > Gorgyraeia > Zapsychrales > Zapsychraceae > UBA10015. Next base: position 19,020 of record JACRHP010000071.1, read on the forward strand.
AGGTTGCGCTCGATACCGGTAATCGAAAAAAAGTAATTAACCCCGCAGTAAACCTTCCTTTTGATGTTAATTCAGATGTCGTTGAAAGGATAGATGATTTAGATCGCGCCAATGGAAAGGCCGGATCAGCCAGCGAGCTTAGTCCTATTATTTTTGGTCCAGGTTCTCAGTTTACCAGTGTCCTTATTCATTTAATGATACCGGGAATGATTAAGGCTTTGGCGGCAACGAAACATACTCCTCGTATTTTGATGCTTAATCCGATTAAGGATGCGGAAACCTCAGGGATTACTGACAAAGAATATTTTGAACGTGTGGTCTCTATTATTGAGAGGTTAATTGAGCGGGACATGAATTTTAAAGAGGGAGAAGGCGATATTTCCACTATTTTTGACTTTGTAGTGGTTAATGATAAAGGTAAGTTAAAGACCGATGCAGCAGTTATAGAGCAAGCTCAACGGGAGTCGGTTAAGAGCTGGATGAATAGGGGAATCAATAGAAATAAGTGGCGCGAAGGGCTTATCGAATTTCCCATGGAAGCTATATATAAAGAACTAAAAAAGAAAAAGAATCCCATTGTTGTCATCTCGGGAGATTTGATGGAGGTTGTGCAAAGAGATGGCAAAAGTGAAAACAGTTTTACGCAAAAAAGGCTTAAAGCGATTTTAGAAACCACACAAAAATTTTACCGGCAAAATCAGGGGAGCCTTCAGGAGTTACCCCGTGGGATACTTTTTGTCTCCGATACACACGCTTCTTTAGACGGTGCCTTACGAATTATCCGCGCCTTTCCGCATGATCCTTTTGTTATAATCGGAGATGTGAGTGACCGGGGGCACAATTTGTTTTCACTGTTGCGTTTAGCGGACGGCCTGACAACCTCTGACCACGAATTATGGGCTGTTGCGGCCGCGTTAGGCGGAAATAGAGCCATGACAACGATGTACCTGCGTATGGCGTTTAATTATGAAAACGATGATTTGCTTGAGGACTTGGGATTAGGGAGCATCAAAAAGGAAACGCTTGAGTTCCGTGAAAAATCTCTCAATTCGGATGCTTGGAAAGAATACGGGAAAGGCAAATCCTCTGCACAAAAAGTCGGACAAGTCTTTCAATACTTGTTTACAAAAGCGCATTTTGAATATTATTATAACCAAATATATGGAGATATGAAGGGACAGCCCAAATTGAATGGCCAGAAAGAGACTATAGATGAGTTAGCAGAAGTTTTTCTTTACACTCTTTCCCCTGGGAAAAAGCTTTTTTCTTTACCTTCTGAAAAGATTGAAAAGGATCTTGCTGTCCTTTTCGAAAATGGGCAGCTTGATCAAAATGGGCGGCTTGATCAAATAAAAACAACAATAAACACGTCTCTTATTACGGATGAGAAATTGAATCTTTTCACTCAAGGTGAGGAAGAATTTCTTAAGCATGTTGAGGCAAAGATTAGTGAAGCAAGCAAGGATAAATCAAAAGGTCCCGAATCCCTCCATAGTTTAATAGGCCACTTTTTAAAAGCGCCCCTGTATCGTGTTATTAAAGCGGAGCCGCAGATTGCCCGCACAGAGGATACGAAATTAATCAGATGGCGCGATCCAAAGAGCGAGAAGAGCAATTTAATTATCCATGTCCTGCCGCCTATGAACAAAAATATGGACTTTATTGATATGCTGGGCAACCCAATCCCCGAGGATTCTCTCAAGCACTATTATGATAATTTAAATGAGGCTTTGGCAACAATACGAAACCGATTTATCAATAATCAGTTTGATCCGAATGAAGAATTTTTTGCCGGATGGAGCGCTGAAGGAAAGAGTGAGATTAAGATTCCGGCGCATAAATGGTTTCTTCTTTTATCAGACAGTGCAAACGGTCCAATGATGGCACGAGAACACAGACGCATCCAAAAAGAATATGTCAATAACAAAATTGAGGAGACCAATAATATTGTTTATAATTTGCTTTACGAGGATGATGTTGCAGGATTTAAAATCCGTAAATCTGATAAAGAAAAAATAATTGGTCGTTTTAAATTTGATAAAGACTATTTTGTCAGATCTCAGGATGGTGGTTTTACATTAAATGCTAGAAGTCATCCCAAAACCGTTCGTCTGAAATAATTTAATCGGTGGTCGCGGACCGTCGATGTTGGATATACAATGGCCTCAGGGACATAAAACCTGGAGGCCGATATGAAATTGACCGATGAACAATGGGAGAAA
>JACRHP010000072.1 GCA_016212005.1 Candidatus Omnitrophota bacterium
GTTGACGGTAGCCGTGTAACTTTGCGGCTCGGCGAAGCTGTTATACGTCAACGCGTCCGTCACATTCCCAAGTGTTGTCCCGGTAATTGAGCCGTTGCCGGTGTCGCGGGCAATATTTAAACTCCCCGCGCTGGTCAGCAACCCGTCATTATCGTACCCGAAAGCGACCGGATTAGCTCCATTGACACTCACCGACACAACCCGAAAATTATTGTCGAATACGTTCGACACGTTTCCGGGAACCAGCCCACTCCAGGCGGTGCTTAAAGGCAAGGACCCGTCATGGTTGAAACTCAATCCCACGCCGCCGGGCGCGGTGATGCCGGAAAGGTTTCCTGTCGTCGCGCTATAGCTATAGGTAACTGCCCCACGCGGAAACGTCATACCGCTTAACCGGCCGGCGGTGTCATAATCCAGACTCAATATCTGCGCGTCCGGGCGTGTCACGCGGATAAGCTGCTTGTCTAAATTGTAGAGGTAATTGGTCGTGGTCCCCACGCCGACATTCGGGGCGATATAATCTTCGGTGAAATTCAGCGGAGTATAAGTAAACTGGTGCGCGGGGCGCCCCGGCGGGGTAAGGCTTTCCAGATTGCCGTTGGCGTCATACGTGTAATTGATCTGCCGACCGTCCGAAAAAGTTTCCTGCGTGATTCGCCCGGCCAGATCATACGTATACGTGGTGGACCGGCTTAACGGATCAGTGACCCCGGAAAGATATCCTTGCGCGTTATAAGCCATCTGCATTGTACGCTGACTGGCGACCGGACCTTGCCTGATCTCTGAAAGCCGCCCGCGGGCGTCATAAGTGAAATTGATCGGGTCGATCCCCGTAACTGTTTGGGTGAGCGGTCGGCCCACGGTGTCAATGATCGTACGCACCTGCCTGCCCGCGGCACTGGTTTCGGTCCAGGTCTTTGTCGAAGCGTTGTAGGCACTGGTTGAAACACGGCCATTAACAGTTTTCTTATCTGTTAAAGAGGCGACACTTAAGAGGTCCTTCGGATCAACTAGAGTAACGCTACGTGTCGAACTTTGGGTCAGAGTCAACCCTGCCGGTGTCGTAATGTTCAACGTTTCAACAATTGGCACCTGCATGCCAAAACGCGGATCCGGCCCTTGTTTAATGTTCGTTGTTGTGCCATCGGGAGAAGTAATAATTGCTTCTCCATTAGTTTTGAGAAGTGTCTGCGCGCTCAATCCTGCAGGATTAGTGATAGCCCGGCGCTGATCCCCAGTTGAAAGATTTTCAACCAAATATGAAGTAATACGATTCAATGCCGAAGCTTTAGTGACTGTAAAACTGCCCTCATTGTTTGTACGTGATAACTCCCAAAATCCACCAGCCGCATTAGTGTCTTTGACTAATCGACCATCAGCATCATAGGTCATCATGGAAGCGTTGCCTCTGGCATCAGTCATGGAAGTCAAAAGCCCATCATTAGTGTATGAAAAATTTACCGTCTCATTAGCCGGATTTTTTATTGAGGCAAGATATCCGTTGGAATCAAGAGTAAACTGGGTGCGTTGACCGTCTGGCGCGACAATAGCAAGAAGATTCCCCTCGGCGTCCCGTTCAAACACTGTAATATTCCCGTCAGCATCTTGGATTGAACTAATCAATCCATCTGTGTCATAGGTGAAATGATAAAGAACAGTCCCAGTTATGCTATCAAGAGTCTCTAAATGTTTACCATTCGGGCTAAAGTGATATAATTGGCTCCCGTCTTCTGAGGCAATAAGAATTTCTCCGGCCGTGTATGCCGAAAACATAGAGAAAAGTCTTCGAACGCGACTAACATAATTCATATAAAAACTCCCATCCGGCCCCACAGTAACTTTATAAGGCAGATAAACTCCTGCCGTTGTTGCCGGCCCGCCATCTCCACTGAAACCACTGGTTCCATTTCCCGCTACAGTGGCGATGATCCCCTGCGAATCAACACGACGAATCCGAAGATTAAAAGTATCAGCGATATACAAAGATCCATCCTGGTCTATCTCAACATCAAATGGCAGGTCGAGTGATGCCGCTGTTGCCAAACCGCCGTCTCCACTGAAACCGTTAATCCCATTTCCTGCTACCGTGGTCATGATCCCCTGCGGATCGACTCGACGAATCCTATTATTATAAGTGTCAGCGATATACAAAGATCCGTCCGGACCTATGGTTAAGCCCCGGATTCCCGGAAGTGGTAGCAATATTGCCGGAAAGCCGTCTGCTGTGAAACCAAAACTTTGTCCATTTCCCGCTACGGTGGTAATGATCCCTTGCGGATCAATCCGACGAATCCTATGATTAGAAGTATCAGCGATATACAGAGATCCGTCAGGGCCGATGGCTATACCCGAGGGATTGTATAGATAAGCTTCCGTTGCTGGGCCACCGTCTCCTCCAAAAAGACGGACCCCCTTTCCCGCTACGGTGGTAATGATTCCTTGCGGATCAACCCGACGAATCCTATGATTAGAAGTATCAGCGATATACAAAGATCCATCATGGCCTATGGCTACGTCCCAGGGTCCTGAAATTGATGCGGCTGTTGCCGGACCGCCATCTCCACTGAAACCACTGATTCCATTTCCCGCTACGGTGGTAATGATTCCTTGCGGATCAACCCGACGAATCCTATTATTATAAGTGTCAGCAATATACAGAGATCCGTCAGGGCCCATGTTCATGCCGCGAGGATTATTCAAAAGCGCCTCTGTTGCCAAGCCGCTGTCTCCAGAAAAACCCTGACCATTTCCGACCACGGTATCAATAATCAAGAAAAGATTATCGCTGTTAGTTCGACGCCCACCATCACCCAAATAAAGCTTTTTTGTGTTTGGATCATATTCATGATGAACATCCAAACTCCATCCGCCCATCCCTCGAGAATGATTATTATAACCTCCAATACTAAAAGTCTGTGTCTGCCACAGGATCACCTGCTGGCGCGCCGGAATATCCCCTGGAATAAGCTGACCATTGGCCATTCCAAAGCTTCTTGATAAAGGTGGTGGCATTAAATAATAACCGTCATATACATATCCAATGCGAACTGTCACAGGGTATTCCCCCTCCAAAACACGGCTGTAGGCATCCATCCCATCCCAAACAAATGCATAGCTCTGGTCAGAATTGGGAGGAAAACTTTTTTTAAAAGTTCGGCCTGCAACGGAAATTTCTAAATCAATCCGCCTAAGGAGTGGTGAAACACTTATAGAACTCAAAGGAATATCCAGACGATTCCTAACTCTTCCTTTAACCCGGTCGCTTTGGTAATGAAGTTTAAACGGCGTACCAGCTACTTTGACAGATTCTCCCAAAGTCTGATTTTCACATTCAATAATGGAACCAATTGAACATGCAGGATTATCCAAAGGCGTATTTTTAGGGGCCAGCGCTAACTGGGGAGGTGTGGCTCCTGGCTGGGGACCCACGCCATAATTAAGATCATAAGGGGTAAAATGGGTAACCGGCACGCGCCAGAGGGTTTGACCGAAGCTGTATAGCGTGGCCAGTTTCGCACGCTCTTCAGTTGTCATTCCAATAGCACTTAGGGCGGCTGCGTCGGCGGCAATTCCATTGCCCTTAAGATCAATATCCGCCAAGCTGGCAGTGATGCTTAATATCTTAATGACTTTCCCGTTAGGCGAGGGAACCCACGCGGCCTTATCATAATCATAATATCCCACAGGGACATTGATCCCGGTCGGCATCCCCAGGAAATTATCCACATAAAAATAAACGGGCTGGTTAAAGGTGATTGTCTTTGCGCCGGCGGCCAGAGCCTCGTCGGCGGTGAGGTTAACGGCATAAGTATATCCGGTTGTCGGCGGAAGCGGAGCAGGCATCGCCTCAAGGCCGTTCTCTCCGACCGTATATTCAGTCGCGCGGACGTCCATGCTAAGGAGATTCTGCGTTGTCCCATCAGGCAAAACCATTTGGGCGGCCGTCCCCGCCGGGAACAGAATAGTGGCCTGACGCTGTCCGTCAGCATCAAATTCCACACTTCCCTGAGCAACCTGCATGACGCCGACTCCTGGTGTAATTGTACTCACAACAAGGTCCACCTCAGCCATGAACACATCATCAACAACAACATAATCCTGCCAGGGAACATTGATCGTCCTCTGAGACGGGAGATAATTCTCCTTTTCATAGTGAACAGTAAGATATCCCCCGCCGTTAACTGCCATATCAAACATTCCATCGGCGCGGCTTAAAGTCCAGCCGAATTCCGGATGGTTTAAAATGGAGACGGTTACACCTGAAAGAGGCGTGCTGTCACGCTGCAGGACTTTACCGCGCAAAACAGCCGTACGGCGGGGTTCAATGGTCCCTTGGGCTACGCCGGTCTGAATGGGATTGCTGCCGGTATAAAGAAACTGGGTTGCCTTGTCTACCGTAGTAGATACGGTTGAATCAACCGGCGGCGCCACGGTCCCGGGATCAGGCGGCAGATTAACGATATTTTCCGGGCCTAAGGAAACTATTAAATCTACATTTGAGCCCTCATTAGCCAGACTACCGGCGGCAGGCACTTGACTGATAACATTATTCAAGGCAACCGTATCACTGTATTGCATGACAACGGTACCGACGCTTAAATGGGCCGCTGTAATGGCAGCTTCGGCCGAAGCATGTGTTGTTCCGAATACATCAGGAACAATAACAACATCTGCTCCGTCACAGTTTTCATCAATGCCATTACCCGGAATTTCGGCTGAACCGGGATAAATGTGTGCCGCCGCGTCATTGCAGTCACCCTGATTGGGCGTATAACCGTCACCGTCCTGGTCGAGGGTTTTGGGATCCACGAAAATAGTGAATACAACGGTTTCCCATGCCTGGTTTCCCGCAATGTCGCCGACAGTTACCGTCAGGCTGTAATCTCCGTTAGCCAGCTTTGTGACAGGAATAAAATTAAATCCACCCGCGGAAACATTGGCTTCCGCCGTGACATTCGCGCCATTGAGCAAAATCTGGATACTGCCTATATCGACACCTGATCCGCTGTCGTTGAATTTGCCTGAAATCACCGGCGCGGCGGTGTTCAAAACACTGCCGTTGGCAGGTGTAAGATGGCTAATCACAGGCGGAGTGGTATCGGTTGTAAAGATTGTGGTTGATTGTGCGGAATTGCCGGCACCATCGGCAACATTAATGCTGAGAGTGTGCGTGTTGTCGGCTAAACCTGCAGGTATAAAGTTAAATCCCGTAGCCGTCACGTTCGCCTCTCCGGTCACATCAACACCGTCCAGTACAATCTTCACACTTGCAATATTGATCCCCGAAAGATTATCCGCAAAGACGCCGGCCACTGTGGGAGTAGCCGTGGCCAGCAAGCTCCCGTCAGCCGGTTGAACATTACTGATCACCGGCGGAGTATTATCAAGAACGATCGTTCCTGTCAATACGTTGGAAATCCCTACAACCTTGCTTTCTTCTTGCCTTTGACTATGAGCATCACGCCGGTCACGGGCATCATCATCCTGTTTGATACGGATCAGCTTTCCGGAGATCTCATAAACATAGTTTCCGTCAGGGACAAAAACGTTGTCCGCATTTCGCCCGTCCCATACCTGGTTTACATCTACGGAAACAAATTTATGGTCATCCTCCCCATGCTCGTCGTATGGAACACGGGGAACAGGGTTTTGTCCGCCTAAGACAACTGTGTTTTTGGGGCCCCCTGCCAGAAAAAGCCGAACTGTGTGTTCAATAGAAAATGTTTTATGGATATCCTCCCCGTTGGCATCAAGGCCGTCAGTCTTTCTTACCTCAAATTGTGCGCCAAAGACAGTCTGTCCGCTAACGGCAGCCGAGAAAGGGTCTGGTATATCTGAAACCGCACTGAGAAGAATCTTGCCTTTATGCTTTTGATCCCAGTTTGAATCATCATAGTCATGAGCAAAAGCGACGTTAACATAATCATTGCGGAAAACTGGAAAGGTTAAATTGCCGCTGACCATCAGGCAGACGAATAACGCGCGGGCAACAACTTTGGGGAATTTGCTGATTAAAGTTGGCGAGAATGTACTAAGAAGTATTTTTGATTTCACGGAGTTCCCCGAGTTTACCCTTATCGAATCAACTAGGAAAAAGATAACATATTTTTTCGCGAATAACAAGGTGAGATGGTAACAGGTGAGATGGTTAATATGGGGGGATCAAACCATGACAGCGGCCGGTTGGACAACTTCAATACGTTCTCCCGCGCGCAAAATACCTTCCCTCACAACCTTCGCGTACATCCCGCAGCGGCCGATGATAACTTCTTTCAGTCGCGGATCAATAGCGTCCAGGACGTAGCACGGATGCCGTACCTTCGTTATTTCCAGTTGGACCCCTCCGGAAAAATCCAGGACCGTCCCTAAAGGCAGCGCGTTGACATTTAAATGGCCGACGCTGATATTTTCCCCCGTGCTTCCGCAATGCAGTGCGTATCCCTCGTGCCGCAGTTCCGCCAGCTGCTCGATGTCCTGCAGGGAAACGGCCTGTTCAAGACGGTAATGCTTGGCGTGGTTGTGCCCGTCGCCTTCCAGCCCGCCGATGCCGACGCGCACGGAATCCACCGGCCATTTCGGGATACCGCCACCGGAGATATTAATAGAAACAACCATCGGGATGTTCGTTGGATTATCCATAATTGTTAAATTCGAAAATCGAAGCACGAAACACGAAACAAATTCAAAATCTTGAATTCAAAAACTTTAATGAAAACAGCTGTTTCGAATTTAGAATTTCTAAATCTTGATATTGTTTCGAATTTCGGATTTCGTGCTTCGGATTTCAGAGTTCAGACATAGTCTTTAGTACTAATTCTTGCTGCGCAAATTTTATACGACGGCTGGCGCGAGTACGGATCGAACATCGCCAGCGTCAACTGGTTCGTTTCCACGTAATGCATCGGCATAAAGATCTGTCCGGGTTTCACCGTCGGGATGATGATCGCCTGCGCCCTGACCTTCCCGCGCAGCGTCGCGACATAAACCCGTTGGCCTTGTTTGATATTCAATGTCGTGGCGTCCCGGGGGTTGACCTCGACGTACACATCTTGCGGATACATCTTTCGCAAAATGGCCGACTTCGCGGTCCTCGTTTGCGTGTGCCACTGGGAAGAACTCCCGCGGCCCGTCAGTAAAACAAACGGGTATTTCTCATTGGCCGTTTCAGGGACGGGTTTTTCCTTCTCAAACATAAACCTGGCCCTGCCGTCGTCATGAAAGAATTTTCCGTCTTCAAATAACCGGCGTTCATCCGACACCTGTAGGGAACAGGCATGCCTGTTCCTTACTGCCCCTGCAGGAAACGGCCATTGGATCCCCCCCTGTTCTTCAATCGTCTGATAATCATTGATCCCGGTGATGTCGCACGGTTGTCCCCGGGAAATTTCTTTAAGAATCTCAAAGACCGCCGACGGTGATTCCCATTTCGCGAACATCCGTTCACACCCCCAATACCTGGCGATCAATTTAAAAATGTCAAAATCCGAAAGGGCTTCACCCGGAGGCCGGCAGGTTTTCTTCACGATGCCGAACCGGCGTTCCGAATTAACGAACGTCCCGCTTTTCTCGCCCCAGCCGGCCGCGGGCAAGACCAGATGCGCGGCCTGCGCCGTGTCGGTCGTGTGATACATGTCCTGGACGACGAGAAA
>JACRHP010000073.1 GCA_016212005.1 Candidatus Omnitrophota bacterium
AGACGATCTGATTTGGATAAAGATAGTTCACGCCTTGGCTAACCGCTTGAGCAATTCTTCATCTTCTTCAAGAAGATGGGCGATCTCATTACGCAGGTCGACGGAAATGACGTCTTCCTTGTGCTGGCGCAGGACAAGTTCGATCCCCTGGCGGATCAAGGCGGACTTGGGGACGTGCGTCTGACCGGAGATCGCCTCCAGCAATCTGAATTGCTTCTCTTCGACTTTCAAGGTAATGGCCTTTAACATATCACACCTCCGTATGTAAGTATACTTGGCAATATAAGTATTGTCAAATATTGCCCAATCCTATCTTTGCACGCCCGCTCACAGGTAAGCGGCCGTTTTGATCTTGCGCTCCAGATGGTACACGAGAAATTTGTTGAGGATGTATTTTAATTCCTTGCGCACCGTTTTGGTCAGGCCCAGGCGCAGGCCTTTTTCCCAGGGGCTTGCTTCGATATGGAGCATCGTCGCGACCGTCCCTTGGGAGATCGCGGTGAGGCTCGACTCCCGCGCCGGGCAGCGGCCGCAGACCAGCCCGCCCGCCTTGAGGCTGAAATACGCCTTGCCCTCGACCTTTTTCCCGCATTTGACACAGGCGTCAATATAGGGACGGAACCCGGAGAGAAGCAATATCTTGATCTGGAGGATGTGCACCAGCCGGTCGATGTCAGGGAAAGATCCCAGCCCTTTGAGATAATCCAGCAAAAGCTGGTAAATTTTCGCGTTGGGCTCTTCGGAGGGCATGATGGTGTCAACGAGTTCCAGCGCGTAATGGGCGGCGACGGTGCGGCGGTAATCTTCCCGGACCGGGAAGAAGAACTGTTTGAGGTCGCACTGGCTGATCAAATGCAGGTCGGAGCGCCGGTACTGATAATAGACGATGTCGTTGACGGAGAATTTGTCGACGTGGCTGCCGAATTTGCGCGAGTCCTTGCGGATGCCTTTCATGACCCCCTTGACCTTGCCGTATTCTTTGGTGAAAAAAGTGGCGATACGGCTGGTTTCGCGGAAGTCAAAACTTTTGAGAACGATGGCTTCGGTTTTGAGAATCATTTCAGTCGTAAGTCGTAAGCTGTAAGTCGTAAGCTTACCACTTATGACTTACCACTTACGACTTTTTCCACTCTCTTTCCCAAACACTCCAATATCTCCTGTTCCTTCTTCCGCATCTTGCGGATGTCCGCCGGGGCGTGGTCGTCAAAGCCCAATAGATGCAGGATCCCGTGCGCGACGTACAGGACGAGCTCTTGCGCCAAAGAAGTGTTGTAACTTTTGGCGTTGCGGACGGCGGCGTCGACGCAAATGGCGATATCGCCGCTCACCCGGCCGGGGCGCTGGTCGTCCTTCAAGTCAAAGGCCAGGACGTCGGTGACGTAGTCCCTGCCGAGGTATTTACGGTTCAGGGCGCGGATTCTGGGGCCGGAAACAAAAACAATGGAAAGCGCCGCTTCCCTGACGCCTTCACGCTTGAGGACCGCGCGGACAATGGCCGCGACGCGAGGAAGTTTAATCGGGATCTTCTTCTGAAGGCTTTCGACCGTCAGGCGCGTCTTTCGCGTCGCCTTTGGCCTTGGCCGGGCCGTTTTTCTTTTCGGGGTATTTGATCCGGGCATGGTACATGGCGCTCAAGATGCGCGTGAACGTCGACGAAATCTTGTTGATCTCCTGGAGGGTGAGGTTGCATTCATCCAGCTGGCCGTCGATGAATTTGTTGTTGATGACCTTTTTGACCGTCTCCTCGATATTGGTCGGGTTGGGTTCATCCAGCGAACGGGTGGCGCCCTCGACCGAATCGGCCAACAGCGTTATCGCCGTTTCCCGCGTCTGGGGTTTGGGGCCCGGGTAACGGAAATCCGCCTCATCGACGGTCTCGTCTTCCTTGGCATCCTCCAGCGCCTTCTGGTAAAAATAATATATCAGCCCCGTGCCGTGGTGCTGCGGGATAAAATCGGCGATGGCCGGGTTGATCCGGTGTCTCCTGGCGAGTTCGACGCCTTCCTTGACGTGGTTGAAGATGACCAGGCGGCTGATCGAGGGCTCGATGTCGTCGTGTTTGTTATACCCGAGCATCTGGTTTTCCGTGAAGTATTCCGCCTTGGTGAGCTTGCCGATATCGTGGTAATACGCGCCCACGCGGGTCAACAGCGCGTTGGCGCCGATGGCGTCGGCGGCCGCCTCGGCGAGGTTGCTGACAACCAGGCTGTGGTGGTACGTCCCGGGCGCCTCGAGGATCAGGCGCTTGAGAAGCGGCTGGTTGAAATCGGCGAGCTCCAGCAGGCTGTAGTTGGTCAGGACGCCGAAGAGATACTCAAATATTTTCAAGGTGGCGATGACCAAAAACGCGCAGATAAAACCGTTGAACGCGAGCGGATATAAATAATGGACGGCAAAGTCCCGGGTCAGGAACAGGTGGTAGTCGGGTTTTAACAGGACCAGACAGATCACGTGGACAACGCCGATGAATACCCCCGCGCCCATCACCTGGCCGCGCACCCGCGCGTCCTTGACCATATACGCGCCCGCCAGGCTCCCCGTAAAAAAGGTGATCATCATCCCGAAATCCCCGTCGACGATCAGGCTGACCAGGAGGCTGCTGGCCAGCGCCATCATAAAACTAAGCTGCAGGTCGTTAAAAAGCAGCATGGCCAGGATGGCGACGCCGGCCACCGGGATATACCGCACGGGTATTTGCGTGTAATGAAAGATGCTGTGCGCCGTAAAAACGGCCAGGGCCAGAAGCAGGCCCAGGTGCAGGAACAGCCGGTAATCCGCTTTCCGGCAAAGGATGAGATGAATGGCCAGGAATAAAAGGAACAGCGGCACGATCAGCGGATACTGGGCCGCCCAGCAGAACGCGCCCAGGGCCGTGGCCGTGACGACGGCGACGACGATGTGCGCGATATTTTCCCGGGTCTGTTCTTTAACCTTGCTGATCATTCGCGTAAGCCTCGATGATCCTCTGGACGAGTTCGTGGCGCACCACGTCGTCAGCCGTCAGATGCACAAATTTGATGCCCTCGATATTGTTCAGGACTTTCTCCGCGCTGACCAGGCCGTTGACCGTGCCCTTGGGCAGGTCGCTCTGGGTGATGTCGCCGGTGATGACCGTTTTGGAATCGAACCCCAGCCTCGTCAGGAACATCTTCATCTGGAACGGCGTGCTGTTCTGGGCCTCGTCCAGGATGACAAAGGCGTCGTTGAGGGTGCGCCCGCGCATGAAGGCCAGGGGCGCGACCTCGATGATCCCCTGCTCGGTGTAGCTTTCCACCTTGTCGGCGTCCATCATGTCGTACAACGCGTCATAGAGCGGCCGCAGATACGGCAGAACTTTTTCCACCATGTCCCCGGGCAGATACCCAAGGCTTTCCCCGGCCTCAATGGCCGGCCGCGTCAAAATAATCCGGCGCACCAGCCCTTTTTTCAAGGCGTTGACCGCCATCGCCATCGCGAGGTATGTCTTGCCCGTCCCCGCGGGCCCGACGCCAAAGACAATGTCATGATGTTTGATGGCGTCGACGTACTCGATCTGTCCCTTGGTCTTGGGGGTGACCAGCGTCCCTTTGACCGAGACGTCGATCTTCTCCTTGGCGAGGAGCTTGAAATCGACCCCTTCGTCCGGCTGGGCCAGTTTCAGGGCGTAGATGATGTCCCTTTTCTTGATGTCCCCGGCCGTCTCCAGGATCCCCAGCAGGTAATCGAACAGGTCGCAGGTCCTGTCCACCTGCGGACGGTCGCCGCTGATCTTCAGGCCGATCTCGTTATGGACGACCCTGACCTTGAGCTCCTTTTCGATCAGCTTGAGGTTGCCGTCGTATTTCCCGAAGAGGATGGGCAGTTTCTGGGTGTCGGTAAGTTGGATGGTTCTATCCATAGGCCAGCCGGTATGATCGCACGGTTAATCCTGGGGGATCTGCAAGGCCACGCCCGGACGCAGACGATCCGGATTGGGAAGGACGGATTTATTGGCCTCGTAAATCCTGGGCCACTTGCTGTAGGAATCGTAAAATTTTTTGGCGATCTTCTGGAGGGTGTCGTCTTTCTCCACCGTGTATTCAACGAAACGGGTGACCGCGGCGCCGGTACCGGAAGCGCCGGTCTGCATCCCCTGGGCCGGGGACGCTTCGCCGTTGCCGGCGAAGCCGGCAACGGACGTTTCTTCCTCGTCAATGGGTTTGATGTTCCCCGTCCCTTTGGAGATCTCCATCACGTAGACCTTGCGCGTTTGCTTGCGCTCGGCGATATTGCCAGATTTCATGCTCCCCCCGACATACCCCTGGTTGTCCACGCCGGAAATTTCCTGGTCCACCCGCGGCCGGTCTTCGGCGTAAGTACGCATCTCAATGCCCGAAGAGCCGCACCCGTAAAGAAATATCCCCAAAATGCAAAAAAATATCACCTGGATCGTCCCTTTAAACATCATAACCTCCTGTTAAACTACCTCTATAATAACGGCGTTATTATACCTTCTTTAAACCCAGCTCGTCTAACTGTTTTTTATCAACTTCAGAGGGGGCGTCCGTCAACAGGCAGCTGCCTTTCTGGGTCTTGGGGAAGGCGATGGTGTCCCGGATCGAATCCAGCCCGGCCAAAATCGCGAGCAGCCGGTCGATGCCAAAGGCCACCCCCGCGTGCGGGGGCGCCCCGTAGTCGAACGCTTTTAAAAGAAAACCGAAACGCTTCTGGGCCTCCTGATCGCTTAGGCCGATGATCTCGAATATCTTTTTCTGCCGCTTCCGCTGATGGATACGCACGGAACCGCTGCCCAGCTCGTTGCCGTTGAGGACCAGATCATAGGAATGGGCGCGGATCTTGTCGTATTGGCCCTGTTGCAGATACGCGAGGTCTTCCTCCATAAGAGAAGTAAACGGGTGGTGCTCGCTCTCCCAGCGATTTTCATCCTTATTATACTTGAACATCGGGAAATCCACGACCCAGGTGAAAGCGAACTCGTCGTTGTTGTCCTTGTTCTTGCGTAAATCCGGCTTGTCGCTTTTGTATTCCTTCATCGCCTGCGCGTGGGTCATGCGCGGGAAGGGGACCGGGATCTCGATGCCCTTGATCTCCTTGAAGACCGTGTGGAACAGGCCTTCAGCCAGGGCGAAGATATCTTCCGGGGTGACAAAGGACATCTCGATGTCCAGCTGGGTGAACTCCGGCTGGCGGTCGGAGCGCAGGTCCTCGTCGCGGAAACACTTGACGATCTGGTAGTACCGGTCAAAGCCGGACACCATCAATATCTGTTTGAATAACTGCGGCGACTGCGGCAGGGCGAAGAAATGACCCGGGTTCAGCCGCGAGGGGACCAGGAAATCCCGCGCCCCTTCTGGCGTGGATTTGGTCAAGACGGGCGTTTCGACCTCGAGGAACTTTTGGCTGTTCATATAATTGCGCGCGGCCGCGTACAACCGGCTGCGCATCTCCAGGGTCTTGAGCATCCGGGAGCGGCGCAGGTCAAGGTAGCGGTAGGTCAGGCGCAATTCTTCGGAAGGTTCTATCTCGTCGGTGATCTCAAAGACCGGGACTTCGCTGGCATTGAGGATCTCGAGCTCTTCGGCGCACAGCTCGATCTCGCCGGTCGGGATCCCGGCATTGACCATCTTCGGCGGACGGACCGCGACCTTGCCGGTGACGCGCACGACATATTCCGGGCCAAGCTTCTGGGCGAGGGTGTGAGACTGCGGGCTGACCGACGGCACGAAGACGACCTGGGTGATCCCGTAACGGTCGCGGATGTCGATAAAAATAAGTTTCCCGTGGTCGCGCCGGGCCGCCACCCACCCGCACAAGGTCGCTTTTTTGTCGCCGTGTTCTTTGTTTAATTCACCACAAGTATGTGTCCGTAACATAAATTTATCCCTTATCGCTCAAAGTCGTTATTAATTTATCTTCTTTAACTTCCTGCTGCTCGCCGGTGGTCATGTCCTTGAGGGCCACGACGCCTTTTTTGTCTTCTTCCTCACCCAGGATGACCACGTACCGGCTCCCGGACTTGTCGGCCGAGCGCATCTGGCTCTTCATCGAAGAGACCTTGTAGTTGATGTCGCCGGCGATCCCCGCGCCGCGCAACTGCTGCAAAATGCGAAAGGCTTTGGGGAAGACATGTTCATCCAGCGCGACCACGTACGCCTTCAGGCGCTCCTGCGGCGGCCTGGCATCGGCAGGCATCGCCAGTAAAATACGCTCCACGCCGCAGGCGAACCCGACGGCGTCGACCTGCGGCCCGCCGAGCTGGGCCACGAGGTTGTTATAACGCCCGCCGGCGCTGATCGCGTCCTGGCTGCCCAACGAGGGTTGCGTGATCTCAAAGACCGTGTGCGTGTAATAATCAAGCCCGCGCACCAAAGACGGCACTTCTTCAAATTCAACGCCCAGATTTTTAAGGATCTCTTTAAGACGGACGTAATACGCGCGGCTTTCTTCGGATAGATGTTCGTGTCCCGGCTTCAAACCCGCGACCACCGCGCGGCAACCGCTGTTTTTGCAATCGAGGATGCGGAAAACGTTACGTTCGAAACGGTCCCGGCAATCCTCACAGAGTTTCGCCGCGTCCGCGTGCAGGGCCTTGCGCAAGGCGCCGGAAAAACTCTCCTTGTCCTGCGCCGAGCCCAGGGTATTAATTTTCAGCCGGAAATCCCTGACTCCCAGCGTCCGCAGCAGCTCCACGTTCAAAGCGATAATTTCCGCGTCGAGATAGGGTGTCGCCGTGTTGGGGCCGATCGCCTCGACGCCGATCTGGTGGAACTGGCGTGAACGCCCCTTCTGGGGGCGTTCACCGCGGAACATCGGGCCGAGATAAAACAGTTTCGTCAGCGCTTGCTGGCGGTCCAGGCTGTTCTCGATGTAGGAACGCACCACCGAGGCCGTCCCCTCCGGGCGCAAGGCGCATCCTTCATCTTTGCCGGAAACAAGTTCGAGGAGCTGCTTGTTCACCACGTCACTGGTCTGCCCCAGGGAACGTTTGAACAGGGCGGTTTCCTCGAAAACAGGGGTGCGGATTTCCTGAAAGTTATACGTGCTCAAAAGCCGGCGGGCTTTGGCTTCGATATCCCTCCACAAAAATATCTCCGTCGGAAGGATGTCGCTGGTCCCGCGAGGAATTCGCGGGACTTGCGGGGCGCGCGGTGTCGAAATTTCTTTGCTCATTTTAACATGAACCCCGCTCTTTCTAAACAATTGGATAGAAAGAGCGGGGTTGTAAAAGTTATGACACAGTATTATGTCGCGGGACTATCTGATCTTGTGCTTCATCTCCAGGCCGGGCTTGAAGACGACCACTTTACGGGGAGGAACCGGAACGCTTTGACCCGTCCGCGGGTTGCGGCCGAACCGCGCTTTCCGTTCCTTGATCTTGAACACGCCAAAATTGCGCAATTCGACTTTTTCGCCGCGCATCAGGCTATCGACAATCACGTCAAAGGTCTTCTGGACGACCTTTTTGACATCCACCTGCTTGATCCCGGTCATGTCCGTGATGCGAAGGACGATATCTTTTTTAGTCATCGAGCCACCTCCTAATGGTAAGTAGCGTAACATCAGTATGTTACAGTGTCAAGGAAAAATTCCCTTCGCCCACCAGTTCTTTGATCTCGCTCATCAATTCTTCGTTGGGGGCCACGAAAAGGTCTTCCCCCACCAGGATCTGGACGCTTTTATGCGACTGCGTGTCCATGTTCAAATAAACGGGGACTTTCCCGGGAAAACTGGCGAGCCGTTCCTTAAGGTTTCGCAATTTCTGCTGGTCGACCTGGGCCAGGTCCACGTTGATCTTCTTGATGGAGCCGTACACGTCCTGGATATGTTTCATGTCGCTGGCGACGATCTTGGGCGCGTCATCGCGCTTGCTGACCCGTCCGCTCAAAAAGATGACTTCCCCTTCATTCAGATATTTGGCCAGCTGCGTGTAAGTGGAAGGGAACACCACCACCTCCACGTCCCCGGCCATGTCCTCCAGCCGCAGGATGGCCATGCGCTCGTTGGTCTTGCGGGTGTTGGTCAGCTTCACTTCCTCCAGGAGCCCGACGATGCGCACCTCTTCCCCGTCGATCGCCTGCTTTAAATCTTTGGTCGTGCAATTGGTGAACTCCTTGATCTCGGCCCCGAAATGCGCCAGGGGATGTCCGCTGATGTAAAACCCGAGGATCTCCCGTTCATGGGCCAGGATTTTTCCCTTGGACCATTCTTTTGTCTCGGGCAGATTTTCCGTCTCTTTCTGGAACACGCCTCCCTCGCCGGCGAAGTCGAAGAAAGACACCTGGCCGGAGGCCTTTTCCCGCTGGGTCTTGGCGCCCACGGCCAGCGCGGTCTCCAGGACCGCCATCAGCTGCGCGCGGTAGACCTTGAAACAATCGAGGGCGCCGCATTTGATCAAACTCTCCACGACCTTGCGGTTGACCAGACGCAGGTCCACCCGCCGGCAAAGGTCGAACAAAGACGTGTATAAGCCGTCCTTCCGGTTCTCCACGATGGAATCGATGGCCGTGGAGCCCACGTTCTTGACCCCCAGCAACCCAAAACGGACCGTGCGCCCGTCGACGACGTCGAACTCCTTGACGCTCTGGTTGATATCCGGCGGCAGGACCGTGATCCCCATCGCCCCGGACTCTTTGACGTATTCGACGATCTTGTCGGTATTATTCTTTTCGCTGTTGAGGAGCGCGCACATGAATTCCACCGGGTAATTCGCCTTCAGATACGCCGTCTGGTACGAAATAAGCGCGTACGCGGCCGAATGGCTGCGGTTAAAGCCGTAGCCGGAAAAATAATCAATGAGGTCGAAGAGCTTGTTCGCCTTCTTCTCGTCGATATTGCTGAACTTCCCGCAGCCCGCGACAAAATCCTTGCGCATCTGGTCCATGACCGCGGGGATCTTCTTGCTCATCGCCCGGCGCAGGTGGTCGGCCTGGGTCAGGGAAAACCCGGCGAGGGCGACGGGGATCTTCATGACCTGTTCCTGGTAAACGATGATCCCGTAGGTTTCCTTGAGGATCGGTTCAAGTTTGGGGTGATCGTATTTGATCTGGACCTCGCCGCGTTTGCGGCGGACAAAGTCGTCGAGCATGCCGCTTCCCATCGGCCCCGGGCGGTACAGCGCCAAGACGGAGATGATGTCCTCGAACTCCGACGGCTGGGTTTTCTTCAAAAGCTCGCGCATCCCCGCGCTTTCCAGCTGGAACACGCCGAAGCTGTTGGCCTGGCTTAAAAGGGCGTAGGTCTTCGCGTCATCGAGGGGGATTTTGTTGATATCCAGTTCGACGCCGTGGATCTTTTTGATCAGTTCGACCGCCTGGCTGATCACGGTCAGCGTGCGCAGCCCCAGGAAATCCATTTTCAAAAGGCCGATCTTGGCGATCGCGTTCATGGCGAAGCCCGTTACGATCTGGTCGTCGCTGGTCTTAAACAGCGGCACGTATTCGTTCAGCGGCTTGTCGGCGATGACGACCCCGGCCGCGTGGGTCGAGGCGTGGCGGTTCAACCCTTCCAGGACCTGCGCGGTGTCGATCAGCTGGTGGGCGCTCTGGTCGTCGTTATACAATTTCTTCAACTGCGGCTCTTTCGCGAGCGCGTCCTCGACGGTAATGCCCAATTCCGCGGGGACCAGTTTGGCGATCTTGTCCACCTCGGCGTAGGGGATCCCCATGACGCGCCCCACGTCGCGGATCGCGGCGCGCGCCTGCATGGTCCCGAAGGTGATGATCTGGGCGACGTTCTCGCTGCCGTATTTGCGGGTCACGTAATCGATGACCTCGCCGCGGCGCTCGAAACAAAAATCGATGTCGATATCGGGCATGCCCGCGCGGTCGGGGTTCAGGAAACGCTCAAAAAGAAGGCCGTATTTCAAAGGGTCCAGGTCCGTTATCCCCAAGAGATAACTGACCAGGCTGCCCGCCGCGGAACCGCGCCCGGGCCCGACGGGGATCCCTTTTTGCTTCGCAAAATTGATAAAGTCCGATACGATGAGAAAATAGCCCACGAAATCCATCTTTTCAATGACCATGATCTCATGGGCAAGCCGTTGGGTTATCTCTGGAGTAACCGCCGCAAAACGCTTACGCAAACCCTCCTGGCACAATTCCCGCAGGTATGCCTCCTTGCTTTTCCCGTCCGGAGGCACAAACTTCGGCAGATGGACCTGGCCGAAATCGAGCTCCAGGTTGCATTTTTCGGCGATGACGACCGTGTTCTTCAAGGCATCGGGGAGCCAGCCGAACTCCTTGAACATCAGGGCGGGGTCTTTAAAATAAAACTGGTCGGTCTTCATCCGCATCCTTTTGGGGTCGTTGAGCATCGCCTGCGTCTGGATGCACAACAGGGCTTCGTGGGCCGTGGACTGGGACTGCTCCAGGTAATGCACGTCGTTGGTGACGACCAAAGGCAGGTTCAATTCCCTGGCGATCTTCAGCAATCCTTCGTTGACCGTCTTTTGCTCGGCAAGGCCGTGGTCCATGATCTCGATATAAAAGTTCCCGTCGCCGAAGATCTGGTGCAGGTCGTCCGCGGATTTTAAGGCCGCGTTGTAATCGCCCTGCTGCAGGTGCCAGGCGACCTCGCCCTTGAGGCACGCCGAAGTGGCCAGGAGCCCCCGCGCGTGGCTGGCGAGGATCTCCTTGTCCATCCGCGGGAAATAATAGAACCCTTCCAGGTAAGCCATGGACACGAGCTTCAACAGGTTGCGGTATCCTTCCAGGTCGCGGGCGAATAAAACCAGGTGGGCAACGGCCCCTTTTTCGCGGCCTTTTCTCTCCAAGCGGCTTCCGGCCGTGGCGACGTAAGCCTCGCAGCCGATGAGAGGTTTGACGCCCGCGGCCTTGGCGGCCTGGTAGAAATCGATGGCGCCGAAGAGGTTCCCGTGGTCGGTCATGCCCAGGGCCGGCATATTGTATTCCGCGGCTTTCTGGACCAGGTTCTTGATGCGGCAGGCCCCGTCGAGGAGGCTGTACTGGGTGTGGACGTGCAGATGGACGAAGTCGGTTTGATTCATAATCAACGTGAAGTGTATCTCGTATCTGGTGAAGCGCCTGCCATCATTATCCTACGTTTCACTCTTCACGCTTCACGAGATACGAAACTATTCCCACTCGATGGTCGCCGGAGGCTTGGAGCTGATGTCGTAGACGACGCGGTTGACGCCCTTGACCTCGTTGATGATCCGGCTGGCGATCTGGCCCAGCAACTCGTAGGGCAATTTGACCCAATCCGCGGTCATGCCGTCGAGGCTGCTCACGCAGCGCACGGCGATCACGTTTTCGTAGGTACGCTGGTCACCCATGACCCCGACGGTCTTGACGGGAAGAAGGATTGCGAACGCCTGCCAGACTTCCTGGTAGAGCCCGGCCTTTTTGATTTCCTCCAGGACGCGCTCGTCGGCCTCGCGCAGGATGTCCAGGCCCTCCCTGGTCACCTCGCCGATGATGCGGATCGCCAGGCCCGGCCCGGGGAACGGCTGGCGCTTGAGGACCGGATCCGGCAGCCCCAGGTATTTGCCGATGGCGCGGACCTCGTCCTTGAACAGCTCGCGGAACGGTTCGATCAGCCCGAGCTTGAGGTTCTTCGGCAGCCCCCCGACGTTATGGTGGCTCTTGATGACGTCGGACGGCCCGCCCGTCGGTGAATAGGATTCGATCACGTCCGGATAAAGCGTCCCCTGGGCCAGAAAAGCGGCGTCCTTGATCTTCTTCGACCTTTCCACGAACACCTTGGCGAACTCGTCGCCGATGATCTTGCGTTTTTGTTCCGGGTCGGTGACGCCCTTGAGGCGTTTGAGGAAATTCTTTTCCGCGTTGACGACGTTGAGGTTGATGTTGAAATGCCCCTTGAACGTTTTGAAGACCGTGGCCGCCTCGTTCTTGCGCAAAAGCCCGTTGTCGACAAAGATACAGTGCAGTTTCGCCCCGAGCGCCTTGTGCAGCAGGACGGCGGCGACCGAGGAATCCACCCCGCCGCTCAAGCCCAGGATGACTTTTTTCTGGCCGACCTGTTCCTTGATCTGCCGGACCGTGGAATCGATGAATTTGTCCATGGTCCAGCGCGGCAGACATCCGCAGATGCTGAAAAGAAAATTCGACAGGACCTGGATACCCCTTTGGGTATGGACGACCTCGGGGTGGAACTGGACGCCGTACATCTTTTTGGCGCGGTTGCCGACCGCGGCCACGGGGGCGTTGAGCGTATGGGCCAGACACACGAACCCCGGGGGCAATTTCGAGATCTGGTCGCTGTGGCTCATCCAGCAGGTGATGTTGTTGGGCAGGTTCAGGAAAATGTCCTTGCTACTGTCGATGAAAAGTTCCGCGCGTCCGAACTCGCGCTCTTTGCTGCCCTGGACCTTCCCCCCCGTCTGGGAACAAATAAGCTGCATGCCGTAACAAATGCCCAGGATCGGGATCCCCATGCCATAAATTTCTTTTTTGAGCGCCGGCGCCCCGCGGTCGTACACGCTTAAGGGGCCCCCGGAGAGGATAAGCCCTTTGGGGTTGATCTCCCGGATCTCTTCGGGGCTGATGGTAAAAGGCACGATCCTGCTGAACACCTTGCTTTCGCGGATACGCCGGGCGATCAGCTGGGTGTACTGCGAACCGAAATCGACGACGAGGATGATATCTTTGTGGCGGGCTTTCTGGATTTTAACGCCGGTCAGTGAACGCCGGCCACCCCCCAGCCGGTTGTGGAAAGCCATCCTGCGCGCGAACGCTAAAGCGGATTTTGAACCCTTGCCGGATGATCCGGCTTTTTTTACCCCTGGATGTTCCCTTGTCTTTACCATAACAGTTCCTTTGCTCCAGTCCTATTTGCCCATCCCCACCCGCTGGCCTACCTGGAAGACTTTTCCTTCCGTCTGGATGGAGGGCGCGATGATGATTTCCACGTCGTGCATGTCCTGGATATTCTTCACGCCTAACGAGCCCATCGAGGTCTTCAACGCCCCGACGAGGTTCTGCGAGCCGTCGTCGACCTTCGCCGGCCCGAAAAGGATTTCCTTGAGCGTCCCGGTCGTCTTGACCTGGACGCGCGTCCCGCGCGGCAGGTTGGCGTGGGACGTGGCCATCCCCCAATGGTACCCGCGCCCCGGGGCCTCGGTGGCCCGCGCGAAGGAAGAGCCCACCATAACGGCATCCGCGCCCGCGGCGAAGGCCTTGCAGATCTCCCCGCCGATGCGCATCCCGCCGTCGGTAATAATGGGGATGTATTTGCCTTTGCGTTTAAGATAATAATCGCGGGCGGCGGCCGTATCGACCGTTGCCGTGATCTGGGGCACGCCGATCCCCAGGACTCCCCGGGTCGTGCAGGCCGCGCCGGGCCCGACCCCGACCAGCAACCCGGCGGCGCCGGATTCCATCAGTTCCAGGGCGACGTCATAGGTGACACAGTTGCCCAAGACAACAGGCATTTTGGATTCGTTACAAAATTTCGCCAGGTCCAGGACTTTGTATTGGCTGGAAATATGCCGGGTCGTGGCGACCGTTGACTGCACGACGAAAATGTCGCACCCGGCCTCACGCGCGATGGCGGAAAATTGTTTGGCGTTTTGCGGGATACAGCTGACCACGGCGGGGACTTTATGGGATTTGATCTCCTTGATCCTCCTGGCGATGAGCTTTTCTTTGACGGGTTTAAGATAAACGCTCTGGACCAGTTTGGTCGCTTCTTCAGCGCTCGCCTTGGAGATCTGTTCGAGCACTTCCGCGGGGTTCTCATAACGCGTCTGGATGCCGTCGAGGTTCAACACCGCGATGCCGCCGAGCTTGCCCATCGCGACGGCGAATTTGACGTCCACCACACCGTCCATCGCCGCGGCCAGGATCGGCACCTCGTACTTTTTACCGGCGATCTTCCAGCTTGTGTCCACCTCATCGGGGTTAACCGTTACCGAACCGGGAGCAAGGGCGACTTCGTCAAAACCGTAACATCGCCGCGCGCGGCGGCCTATACCAATCCATTCGGCCATAACCCTCTCTCCTCTCCTATATCGTTGAAAACTACAGATTTAGAACATTTGTGGTGGGGCATTCTTGATATCCTGAATTAAGCTAATAATATAGTGATTTTAAAACGGGTTGTCAATAAATAAAAACCCCCCCCCCGCCAGAACAGTGCGGGGGTTTTATTAGTTTACATTCTTTATTTCTTAACCAATTTTTTATTCTGCGGGCTTTGCAGATAATTCTCCCGGCTGATGACCTTCTCGCCGCTTTTGTGTTCCAGATCTTTTCTGGCGTCACCGGCGACGCTCCCGCCGTCAATGGCCGAGCGCTTGTTGGGCTCGAACCCTTGAGCGTCACGGGCCCGGGCGATCTTGGTGGTCGATGCCTCGCCCAGCATGGAAAATATCAATTCCAGATCGTTCATATGGTCCCGCAGATTTTCCCGTTCCAGCCCTTTGTGTTTCCGGTACTCCGAGGGAGTCATGCCAAAGGCGGCCTTGGATATTTCCGCGGTTAAAATGGCGTATTCGTTCTGATTTTTAATCCCGCGCTTGTTCCATTCATCGGTCAATTCCTCACGGATGGCGATCCCGCGCACCCGTTTCTCGATCCAGTCATCGGAGTAACCTTTGGCCTTATAAATGGCCCGCATGCGCTTGATGGCCAATTCGGGATCTTCGATTTCCTGGATGCGCTCGTACCCGACCCGCGCCAGCCAGCGCTTGAACGGCTCGGCTTTGGGAGACGGGATCGACTGGATAAGCCGAAATATACCCTCCGTATTCCAGCAGTACATTTTTTGCTTTCCACCTATAGTTTTTACCTCAAGCATAAGGGGTGGTACAAATTGTACCCCCCCTTTGTCAGTGAGTTTCGCCAGTTCCTCATCCCTTTGCTTTAGCCGTTTGAAATATTGCGCCGGATCATTGGAGTCGGTCAACGATCCAATGACATCATTGATCACAAACCACCACTCATTATTATGAATGGTCTTTCGGACCTGCTTTCCCTTGAACACGGCGATTTTGGTTAAGGCGGTTTCGTTGGACATGATCGTTCCCCTTTCTGGTTTCTGGTTTATCGTCACCCAGGGGGATTCGGGGGATTTGCTGCTAGTAATAATACCTTCCCGATCCGGGAAAGGCAATAAATGTTTACGTGCGACCTTGCGACTTTGCGACGGGTGACCTTGCCCTGGGGTTCGTTACACGACCGAAGGCCGAGAGGCTCCCGGCGGGAGGAGTCCCTTCAGGGACGGGCCCCGGAAGGCCCAAAGATGCTTCAAATCTCTTTAAGGATCCTTAAATATTTCTCCCGATCAATTCCCAACGTCTTAAGGTTGCTTTGGATGACCGTCCGCGAGAGATTTTTCTTGGCAGGAACAACGATGGGTCTGGGCAGGTCATCTCTTACGTAGATAAGATGACTTCCTTTTTGTCTTTTGAAAGTGCAGCCTACATATTCGAGAAACTTACAGAATCTACCGTAATGAATTGGCTCTAGGCGGGACATGGAACAGTAAAAGATTCATTTTTTTCGGTAATAACTTCTCTGCGGGGAGGGATCCACTCTTTTTTGTGAGCGACCTTCCGCCACCCACAATCTTTTAATACCTGCTCTAAAGTGCCCCGTTCAATGCATTCTTCGAAGAAAATACGGATTATCTCATCCAGCATCTTCGCGGCTTCTTCATAGGTATCGCCTTGCGTGCACAGATCGAGGGCGGGAGTATAGGCGACGAAAACGTCATCCTCTTTAATGATCTGGATAGGAATCTTGATTTGAAGGGTTCCGACTGATCTGGCCATTTTTATCACCCGTTTAAGTATAACACATTATAGGTGGACACGCTTGAAACCGCAAGATTTTATTAATATCCCTCACTCGCTCATCCTCGCCGCCCGGCTTGTGTCAACCCGACCCAGGCGGCATCGACTGTTTTTGGGGTTCGTTACGCGACCAAAGGGAGTCCCTTTAGGGGCGGCCGCGGGAGACCTCTTGCCAATTCAACAACACATTGCCTCACGCGTCACGCAGCTGCTTCACGTTCCCGGCGATCTTCCTGCCTTCGGACCGAAGCCGACGCTGTAACTTTTGGATATCTTCCTCCGGCGGCAAAGCTTCAGGTTTGATGCCGCTTTTCCCCAGCAGGTCCCGGACGTCTTTGTTGTTTTTGACATGTTCACCAGTGATCGCCGACTCGCCGCGCAGGTTGTTCTTTTTTGTGTTAAAGCCGGTGATCTCGGCGGCCAGGTCTTTGGCTTTGATGGTGATGGTCGGCAAA
>JACRHP010000074.1 GCA_016212005.1 Candidatus Omnitrophota bacterium
ATACGTCGATTCATCGCAATCAAGCCTTTTGGGCATCTGAAAATCTCGCCACTTCACTCCCATGTGTTTTCCTCCTTGGATGAGCCCGCTTACCTTGAATAAAGCTCGATGATCAATTGTTCGTTAACAGGGAACTTGATGTCCTCGCGCGCCGGCAGACGTTTCACCTTGGCCTTATAATGGGCGCGGTCGACCTCCAGCCACTCCGGGACCGGACGGTTCTCCGAGGCCTTAAGGTTGTCATCAATTGTCTTCTTCCCTTTTTGCTTGAACTGTAAAATGATCTGGTCGTTTTCCTTGACCTGAAATGACGGGATATTGACCCGCGCGTCATTGACGTGAACAAAGCCGTGGCCGACGATCTGTCTTCCCTGTTTGCGGGAGGCCGCGAACCCCAGCTGATAAATGACGTTGTCCAGGCGGCGCTCCAGCATCTGCAGCAAAACCGTACCCGTGACCCCCTTGGTGCGCACGGCCTTGGCGAAATAATTCTTGAACTGTTTCTCAAAAAGCCCGTAAATCCTTTTGACTTTCTGCTTCTCGCGCATCTGCAGCCCGAAGTTGGACATTTTCATCTTGCGCGTACTGCCGTGCTGGCCAGGGGCGTAAGCCCGGCGTTCGATGGCGCAACGGTACGTCATGCACCGTGCGCCTTTCAAAAAGAGTTTTTCTCCCTCCCTTCGACACAACCGACAACTTGAACCAAGATATCTACCCATGAATAATATTCCTTCCGAATTAAACCCGCCGCTTTTTGCGCGCGCGGCATCCATTATGCGGCAACGGCGTTACATCTTTGATCGAAGTAACCATCAGTCCGTTAGCCTGCAGCGCCCGGATCGCCGACTCACGCCCGGATCCCGGCCCTTTTACTAAAACCTCAACAGTCCTTAATCCCAAATCTTTCGCGCGCCTGGCGGCATCCGCGGCGGCGACCTGCGCGGCAAACGGCGTCGATTTCTTGGAGCCGCTAAAACCGACAATCCCGGGGGTCGACCAAACCAGGACATTGCCCATCGTATCTGTGATTGTAACGACCGTATTATTAAACGTCGCTTTAATATGCACAACGCCGGCGGTAATCCCCTTCAAGGCCTTTTTTTTAGCCTTATCTTTGGCCTTGGCCGGTTTCTCCGAAGCGGAAGGAGCTTGCTGCTCCGGTTGCTGCTGTGGTTTTATTTCTTTTTCCATAACCTGAAGTTCCTTTTTCTACCCCTATTTGGTTTTAGCCGCCGGCTTGGCCGGTGCGGCAGCCGCCGGTTTCTGCATAGCGGCAACAATCGGTTTTCGGCCCTTGCGGGTACGCGCATTGGTCTTCGTGCGCTGTCCGCGCACCGGCAATCCCTTGCGGTGGCGTACACCGCGATACGCCCCGATGTCCATCAGCATCTTGATGTTCTGCCCGACTTCGCGGCGCAGATCCCCTTCAATGACATAATTACTCTGAATAACAGCTGTCAACTTCGATATCTCTTCATCCGATAGATCCTTGGCCCGGCGGTTGCCGTCGATGCTCGTCTGTTTCAAGACTTCCCGCGCCCGGGCCGGGCCTATGCCGTAGAGATACGGTAACGCGGCCACAATCTTTTTCTCTTTCGGGATGTCAACACCCATGATTCTTGGCATACGAATATCCTTTTTATCCCTGTCGCTGCTTATGTTTCGGGTTCGAGCAGATCACGCGCACGACCCCCTGGCGACGGACGATTTTGCAATGACCACAGATTCTTTTAACCGATGATTTTACCTTCATGTTTATGCCCTGAACGTTATTCTGCCCCGCGTCAGATCATACGGGGAGAGTTCCACTTTCACTTTGTCCCCGGGAAGAATACGGATAAAATTCTTCCGGATCTTTCCCGAGATATGCGCCAATACCAGATGCCCGTTATCCAGTGCCACGCGAAACATCGCGTTGGGCAGCGCTTCCTTGACAACCCCCTCAACTTCGATCAATTCTTCTTTAGCCATGCGTTTGAGTAAAAATTTTCGTGCCTTCAGCGGTCAGCGCGATGGTATGCTCGAAATGCGCCGACGCTTTCCCGTCCTGGGTCACCACCGTCCAGCCGTCGGCCAAAACCTTCGTCTGCCAACCTCCCATATTGACCATCGGCTCGATGGCCAGGACCATGCCTTCCTTTAAGATCGGGCCCTCATGCGCCGGCCCAAAATTCGGGATTTCAGGATCTTCATGTAAATTCCGACCGATGCCGTGGCCGACGAAATCCCGGACCACCGAAAACCCGTTGGCTTCCACAAAGACCTGAACGGCATGCGAAATATCCGACAAATGGTTACCAGGTCTGGCCTGCGCGATCCCCAGGTATAAGGACCGCTCGGTCACCTCCAGAAGCTTCTTGAGGAGCGAACCAATCTTGCCAATACCAACCGTCACGGCCGTATCCACATAATAATTTTTGTAGATAATCCCCACATCAAGGCTGACGATATCGCCATCTTTGAGCCGTCGGTCTCCGGGGATGCCGTGAACGACTTCTTCGTTGACCGACGTACAGACGCATCCGGGGAACCCGCGATATCCCTGGAAAGCCGGAAGAACGGCTTGGTCACGGATCAGTTTTTCCGCCTGCCGGTCGATCTCCCGGGTCGTCATCCCTTCTTTTAAAGAGCGCGCCAATTCTTCCGTAATCGCCGCCAGGATTTGCCCACCTTCGTGAAGGATCGCGATCTCTTGCGGTGTTTTAATGCTTATTGAGCTTGCGGTCTTCATTAAAAGTCTGCATTAAGACGCCCTGGACCTCTTCCGAATCCTTGTCGGCATCCAGCTTCTCAAGTTTTCCCTGGGCCTTGTAATATTCAATGACCGGCCTGGTATTTTTCAGATATACATCCATCCGCGTCCGGATGGTCGCCTCGTTATCGTCGGCCCTCTGGTATAATTCTCCGCCGCACACATCGCACATATTTTTCTTGCGCGACGGCTTGTTGTGGACATGAAACACCGCCCCGCAACCGCGGCAGACCCGCCGGCCGCCAAGCCGCTGGATAATAACCGGTAAAGTCGCTTCCATATACAAGGCGTAATCAAGCGGCTGGTGAATCTGACCGAGGATGCGATCCAGATCTTCCGCCTGCTTGCGTGTGCGGGGGAAGCCGTCAAGCATGTACCCATGCCGGACCTGTTTATCTCCGATCAATTTCTGTTCGATAAGACGAATAACCAGGTCATCGGGGACCAGCTCACCTTTATCAATAAATCCCTTCGCCTGCCGCCCGATATCCGTTCCATTTTTCATCTCTTCGCGAAGCATGTCACCGGTCGAAATATGTACCAGATTCAGGCTTTCTTTTAAAAGAGCGGCTAAGGTCCCCTTCCCGGCTCCCGGCGGACCCAGTAAAACCAGTCTCATCTCCGGCCCCTTATCACCTGGCCGGAACGCATAAATCCGTCGTAATGGCGCATCAGAAGATGCGATTCAATCTGCTTCATCGTATCCAGCATAACCCCGACCGTGATTAAAACGCCCGTTCCGCCAAAAAACGATGCCACCAGGTACGGGACCTTGAAGGAAGCCATAATGGCGTCCGGCATGATCGCGATCATACAAATAAAGATGGCCCCCGCCAGCGTGATGCGAGTGATAACAAAATCCAGATAATCCGCGGTCTGGGTGCCGGGCCTGACTCCCGGGACAAAGCCGCCGTGTTTTTTCATGTTCTCGGCCACGTCAACGGGATTAAAAACAATCGCCGTATAAAAATAACAAAAGAATATAATCAGGACCCCGTACACCGCGTAATACCAAAAATTCCCACGCAAAAAGATGCTTGCCATGGCCTGAAATCCCTGATGCGGGATGAAGCTGGCCAAAGTCGCCGGGAAAAGGATAATCGACTGGGCAAAGATGATCGCGATAATCCCCGAGGTATCAACTTTAAGCGGGATATACGTATTCTGCCCGCCGTAAACTTTGCGGCCCACAATGCGGCGCGCGTACTGAACCGGAATCTTCCGCTGGGCCTGCGTGATCAGGGTGATCGAAATAATGACGCCGACCAAGAAACAAACCATGATCAAAAGCGTCAACGGCTGCAACTGGACCGTCCCGCCGGCCGTCGCCGGGGACATCAACCTGACCAGCATATGGATGGCCGAAGGGGCCGATGAAACGATCCCCGCCGTAATGATAAGCGAAATCCCGTTACCGACCCCCTGTTCCTGGATCTGCTCGCCCATCCACATCAGAAAAAGCGTCCCCGCGGATAACGTAAGGACCGTCACCAGACGGAATCCCCAACCGGGGTTATTGACGACCTGCAGCCCCTGGAACACCGTTCCCGATTTATCTTCAAGCCAAAGAGCGATAAAAAACGACTGAACAAGACAAAGGACCAATGTCCCGTAACGCGTATACTGATTGATCTTGCGATACCCGGCCTGTCCTTCCTTCGCCAAACGCTCCAAAGCCGGGATAACCGCCGTCAAAAGCTGCATGATAATCGAGCTGGAAATGTACGGCATGATCCCCAACGCGAAAACCGTCGCTTTTTCCAAAGCCCCGCCGGAAAACATATTCATAACGCCGAATATGCTCCCACCCGCCGTGGAACTGATACGACGGAAAAATTCGGCCAAAACAGATCCATTAACACCAGGGGTCGGCAGATAACAACCGATCCGGTAAGCCACCAGGATGGCCAAGGTGAACAAAATCTTTTTCTTCAGTTCGGGTATCTTGAAACAATTGGCAAATGACGCGATCATGCGATGAAGATATTATTTTTTCCCTTTGGATTCCGATGCCCCTTTAACCGTCTTAACCGTTTCCTCCGGCGCCGCAGCTTCCCCCGCTTGCGCAATTTTTCCGCCGGCTTTAAGGATTTTTTCTCTAGCCGTTTCGGAGACGCTGCCGCCCTCAATGACAACCGGCACGCTCAACTCGCCGTCTCCTAAAATCTTAAAAGGCCTGCGTGCGCTTTCAATAAATCCCTGGGACTTTAAAAAGGCGGCATTGACCACTGTCCCCTTTGCCAGTTGATTCAACTGTTCAACATCGAGGACCTGGTTGAGGATCGGCCGTTTGCTGTGAAACCCCACTTTGGGAAGACGTTTGGCCAACGGCATCTGGCCGCCTTCCAATGTACCGACGAGCATACGCCCCTTACTGCGGGAGCCCTGCCCTTTTTGTCCGCGGCCGCTGGTTCGGCCGTGACCCGATCCCGCGCCCCGGCCGACGATTTTCCGGCGTTTACGCGAACCCGGGGGAGATTTTAATTCGTGGATATACATTGAGATTATTCTTTCCTTACAGTATGGGCCACTTTCAAACGGCTCAACCCGTCCATCGTGGCCTTGACCACGTTGATCGGGTTGTTCGAGCGGTGGCATTTGGTCAAAATGTTGCGGATCCCAACCCCGTCACAGACCGCCCGCACCGGACCGGCCGCGATAACGCCGGTTCCTTCCGCCGCGGGTTTCAATAGAACAGTGGCCCCACCACAGTGGCCGATAATCTCATGGGGGATAGTCAATCCATGCAACGAAACGGTAACCATATTTTTCTTGGCCGTGGCGATCGCTTTGCGGATGGCGATGGAAACTTCCGCCGCCTTCTCCAGACTATACCCGACTCTTCCCTTAGTGTTCCCGACGACAACCAGCGCGCTAAACGAAAGCTTCTTGCCCCCTTTGGTGACCTTGGTAATGCGGTTAATGGAGATAACCTGCTCAACGGCCTCGGTATCCGAGCCCTTCCCAAAATCAACGCCCGGGCGCTTGGGCTCCGATTCCCGGTCTCCCTGCCCCTGCGGACCGCCTCTTCTGCGGCGACCCCCCGAAGGTTTTTCTTCTAAAACTACTTTTGGTTGTTCGCTGATATCCGCCATGTTATCCGTACCTTTTCTTTAATTAAAATTCCAACCCACCCTTGCGCGCGGCCTCGGCAAAAGCCTTGACGCAACCGTGATATAAATAACCGCCGCGGTCGAAAGAAATTTTGAAAATCCCCTTTTTTTTCGCCTCCGCGGCAAATATTTCCCCCAGATAAGCGGCAGCATTGGCATTACCGCCGCTACTCTTCAATTGGGAACGGACGGGTTTAGCCAATGTCGACATGCCCAGCAACACTTTACCGCTGGTATCGTCAATGACCTGAACATAAAAGTTCTTCAAGCTGCGATGGACGCACACGCGGGGCCGCACGCTTGTTCCCGTGATCTGTTTACGGATTCGTCTGTGGCGGTAAATCCTGCCTAATTCTTTTTTCAATAAAGTCATAAATGGCAACCTAACTTTTTGTAACCGATTTTCCCTGTTTGCGCCGGACAAACTCGCCTGCGTAACGCAGCCCTTTGCCCTTATACGGCTCGACGGGTTTAAGCGCCCGGATCCTCGCCGCCACTTCACCGACGGCCATGCTATCCGCCCCTTCGACCGTAATTGCGGTCTGGGTGGGAACGGTCACCTTGACCGTAGCTGGCACTTCAAACTCCACCGGATGGCTCAACCCCAGATTAAAGACAACCTTCTTTCCCTGAAGCTGGGCGCGAAAACCCAGCCCCTGCAGTTCCAGATCTTTCTTATGGCCCATGGTAACACCGGTTACCATGTTAACCAGATGCGCCCGGATGGTCCCGTGGTTGGCCCTGGCCTGCTTATCATCGGAAGCACGCGTGACTAGAAGATGTCCGTCTTTTAACTCCACTTTAATGCCGGACGGGAGCTTCAGATCCAGTTTCCCTTTTGGCCCTTCGATGTGGACGTTCAAAGGTCCGATGTTAGCCTTCACCTCTTTAGGCACCGCAACCGGAATTTTTCCTATACGCGACATAACCTGCTACTCCTTAATCTTTACCAGATATAACACAAAATTTCGCCGCCAATTCTTAATTTCCTGGCTTCACGGTCCGTGACAACCCCTTTGGAGGTCGAAATAACGGCCGTCCCCAAGCCATTAAGCACGCGCGGAAGCTCATCGCTCTTCTTATAAATCCTCAACCCGGACTTCGATATCCTGCGCAATCCCATGATCGCCGGTTTCTTGTTCTCATATCGCAAATACACCTTGAATGTCCCCTGGACATTATTTTTCATTAACCGGACATCCTCGATATAACCGTCGTTCTTGAAGATATCCAGGATCTTCCCGTTTAAATGCGAGGCAGGAATGTCAACGGTCTCTTTCTGGGCCAAAACGCCATTACGAATCACCGTCAATAAATCACTAATGGGATCATTTAATGACATATCTCAATTAATCCTCTCTCAAAACTTTGTGAATTAACTTACCAGCTCGCTTTTTTCACGCCCGGGATCTCGCCGCGCCAGGCCAATTCTCTAAAACAAATACGGCATAACCCGAACCGGCGGTAGAACGATCGCACCCGGCCGCATATCTGACAACGGTTATATTTTCTGCTTGAAAATTTCGGCTTCTTGGCGGCCTTAAGGATCAACGCTTTTCTTGCCATAAAATTTTCTTTCCTATTTTTTGCTAAACGGCATCCCCAAGAGTTTCAGGACTTCTCTGGTCTGTTCTTTGGGACCCTTGTTAAAGACAAAGATAATGTCCATCCCCTGAGAATGCAGGATTTTGCCGGTATCGATCTCCGGAAAGATCGCCTGGTCGGAGATCCCGATCGCGTAATTGCCCTGGGCATCAAACGACTTGTTCGATACGCCGTTAAAATCGCGGATACGCGGCAGGGAAACGTTGACCAACCGGTCCAAGAACTCATACATCTTGGCCCGGCGCAGTGTCACCCGGCAGCCGATCGGCATGTCAAACTTGATCTTGAAATTGGAAATAGCGGTCTTGGCGCGGGTGACAACCGGTTGCTGGCCTGTGATCGTCGCCAGATCCTTGACCGCGCTTTCCATAGCCTTCATGTCCGTAATCGCCTTGCCGACCCCCATGTTGATGACGATTTTTTCCAAATGCGGTACGGCCATCCCATTACGGATCCCGAAAGTCTCCTGCATTTTAGGGACAATTTTCTCTCTGTAATCTTTCTGCAGACGCGGCACCACTTTTAGATAACCTCCCCGCTTCTTTTCCCGAGGCGTACTTTCGTTTTATCTTTAAGAATCGACGCCGCCAAACGAGTCGGACGATTCGTCTTTTTATCGACCAGCATGATGTTCGATATATGGATCGACGCTTCCACTTCCACAATCCCGCCCTGGGGGTGTTGCTGGGTTCGGCGCTGGGCCTTTTTCACCAGGTTAATACGTTCGACCAAAGCCCGGTTTTGCTTCGGGAATACCTGCATCACTTTGCCCGTCTTGCCTTTATCCCGCCCGGCGATCACCATCACCTGGTCATCTCTTTTGATGCGCAGCATTTTAAACCACCTCCGGCGCAAGCGATACGATCTTCATGTACTCCATATTACGCAGCTCACGAGCGACCGGCCCGAACACGCGCGTCCCTTTCGGGTTCCCCGTATCATCGACAATAACGATGGCATTGGTATCAAAACGGACATAGGTGCCGTCCGGACGACGGATGGGCGACTTGGTTCGGACAATAATCCCCTTGGCCTTGTCTCCCTTTTTGATGGCGGCATCCGGGGCTGACTCTTTGATATTGACGCGTACCAAATCCCCAATGTGGGCACAGAGCCGTCCTTTCCCGTGTAAAACACCGATCAACGATGCCTTGCGCGCCCCAGTATTATCCGCAACAACTAATATGCTTTTCAAATAAACCATCAATTTGCCTTTTGAGCTATCTCTGCTGGCTGCTGGACGGAAGCAGCGCGTTGAAGAATTTCCGTGATGACCCAGCGTTTATCCCTGGACAACGGCCTCGTTTCCATGATCCGTACGAGGTCGCCCGTCTTGGCCGCGTTCTTCTCATCATGAGCTTTATACTTCGAAGCCCTTTGCATTATCTTCTGATACTTCGGATGCTTTGTTGCCCAGAGCACTTGGACAACGCGCGTCTTGTTCATCTTGTCACTAAGGACCGTGCCCTGCAAAAACTTGCGTCTGTTAATTCTTTTTGCCGCTTCGTTCATTTTCCAGTTCTCTTTCTCGGATGATCGTCAACGCCCGGGCAATTTCCAACCGCAACGCCTTGAAACGCGCCGGTTTCTCCACATTGCCCATCCGGCGCTGATAGTTAAGACCGTATAATTCCTTCTTAAGGTCTTGGGTCTTCTGCACCAATTCTTCGGAAGTCAGTTCTTTGAACTTTTTATCTTGCATCTTCAATGACCTCCCGCGCGTGAAACAAATTTTGTCCTGACAGGCAACTTAAAAGCAATAAGACGGCAAACGATCTTGGCAAATTCCTCCGGGACGCCGCTGATCTCAAAAAGCATCCTTCCCCGATAAATGGGACAAACCCAAAAAGCCAAATCCCCTTTTCCTTTTCCCATGCGCGTTTCCGCCGGTTTCCGGGTGACTGGTAGATAAGGGAAAATATTAATCCATATTTTACCGGCGCCTTTCATCTTGCGCGCCGCAGCCACCCGGCAGGCCTCAATGTGATTGGCCCGGATAACGCCGTTTTCCACTGCCTTGAGACCAAATTCGCCGAAATGCAGTCTGTTGCCGGAAGTCGCGATCCCGCGGTTCTTCCCCTTGATGGATTTTCTGTATTTAACTTTTTTCGGCATTAAACTCATCGTTCAAATCTCTCTGTCTAAAATTTTATGCCTTAGGGACGCCGTGCCTGGCTGGAGCTCTTTTAACCGCCGCCGGCCCCGGAGGATTTAACGTTACCGCTGAATCCCCCTGGCGCTTGATCTCCCGGATCACTTCCCCCTTGTTAACCCACACCTTCACCCCCAGGAGACCATACGTCGTCAAGGCTTCGGCAAATCCATAATCAATCTGGGCGCGAAACGTATGCAATGGAAGTTTCCCTACGCGGTACGATTCGCTGCGCGCCAGCTCCGCGCCGTTTAACCGGCCAGAGCATTTAACCTTGATCCCTTTTGCCCCCGAAGACATCGCCTGGTCAATCGCCCGTTTCATCGCGCGACGAAACGCGATCCGCTTTTCCAGTTGAGTGGCGATGTTCTGCGCGATCAGCTGCCCTTCGATCGACGGATTCTTGATCTCCTGGGGATCAATGACGATTTCTTTAGAGGTGATTTCCCCCAATTCCATTTTCAATTTGTCGATATCCGCGCCACGCCGGCCTATGATGACACCCGGGCGCGCCGTATAAATAATGACCCTGATCTTGTCGCCCAAACGCTCGATGACCACTTTGGAAACCGCCGCCTGCGCAAAGCGCTTTTTAATAAATTGACGGATTTTATAGTCCTCAAGGATATTCTGCGCGAACTGCTTGTGGTCCGCGAACCACAGACTTCTCCAGTTCTCGATATATCCTATGCGTAACGCGATGGGGTTGACTTTTTGGCCCAAAGTATTGCCTCCTTAACGGGTTTTCAAATCCAGCTCAATGGTTAAATGGGTTGTCCTCTTTAAAATCGGCGTTGCCCGCCCGAAGGACGCGGCACGAAAACGTTTCCAGGAAGGCCCCTGGTCCGCCGTAATACGCGAAATAATCAACTGATCTTCCGTCAACCCTTTTTGCTTGGCGTTATCTACCGCCGAGTTCAAAATTTTGGTGATCATTGGGGCCGACCCCTTCTCGACATGAGTCAGGATGGCCTGTGAACTCGGCACATCCTTTCCCCGGATCAAGTCGATGACCTGACGAACCCTCATGGGCGAAACACGTAAATATCTTCCCTTGGCGTAAGCAATCATGGGTTTCTGAATCCCTTTAAGTCTTATCCGGGGCCTTCTTGGCCTTCACGCCGCCGTGTTTGCGGAACGTCCGCGTGTGAGCGAATTCTCCGAACTTATAGCCGACCATATTTTCCGTAATAAAAATCGGCACATGTTTGCGCCCGTCGTGGACGGCGACCGTATAACCTACGAATTCCGGCGTGATCGTGGATCGCCTTGACCACGTTTTAACAGGCTGCCTTTGCCCTGAAGCGATCATACGGTTTAATTTTTTCAGAAGCGCTTCTTCAACGTACGGCCCTTTTTTAACTGAACGCGGCATATTATTTTGATCCCCTTCTGCGGATAATATCGTTCGCGGAATACTTGCGACGATTACGGGTCTTGTATCCCTTGGTCGGCCTACCCCACGGCGTGACCGGATGAGGATTACCCTGCGGGGCTTTTCCTTCACCGCCTCCATGCGGATGGTCGACCGGGTTCATGACGACACCGCGGACTTTCGGGCGGCGGCCCTTCCAACGCAGTCTTCCCGCTTTTCCGATCGAGCGGGTTTCATGTTCGACGTTGCCGATCTGCCCGATTGTCGAACGGCAATCGATCGGGACTTTGCGCACCTCGCTCGAAGGCATGCGGACAAAAGCGATCTCGCCTTCTTTGGCGATCAGCTGGGCCGAAATGCCGGCCGAGCGCGCGATCTTCCCGCCCTGTCCGGGCTTGAGCTCGATATTATGGATCGCTGTGCCTAGCGGTACACGGCGTAACGGCATACAGTTGCCGGGTTTAATCTCCACTTCCTGCGTGACAGTGCTGATCACTTTATCGCCAACTTTAAGTTCCAATGGAGCAAGAATATATGATTTCACGCCATCCGGATATTGAATGAGCGCAATGCGCGCAGTACGATTGGGGTCATACTCAATGGCCAAGACAGCGCATTCCTGATCAATGCGTTCGCGGCGAAAATCAATAAGCCGATACATCCTCTTATGCCCGCCGCCACGGTAACGTGACGTAATCCGGCCGTACATATTGCGCCCGCCGCTGCTCTTGAGCGGCCGCAAAAGCTGTTTTTCAGGCGTGGATTTGGTAATCTCCGCGAAATCCGCAATCGCCGTATGACGCAACGTGCTCGTAACTGGTCTAAATCTTCTGATTCCCATTTTTAAGTAACCTCAATTTTCTGCCCGTCCTGGAGAGTAACGACTGCTTTCTTCCAGGCCGTGGTGTGGCCAAGTTCCTGACGGACGCGCTTCAATTTACCGGGCACAACAGAGGTGTTCACCGACGCGACCTTTACTTTATAAATTTCCTCCACCGCCCTGCGGATCTGGACTTTGTTGGCCCGCGGCGCCACCTGGAAACAGTATTGGCGCTGCGGCTCCAGTTGCGTCGCTTTCTCGGTGCGGATCAAATTTTTGACAATATCGTAAGCGGCCGTCATTTCTGTATACGCTCCAGCAGATTATTAAACGCGGTTTTCGTAACCAAAATCTTTTTATAGCGAAGAACGTCATAGGCGTTAACATCCTGCGAACGCATCAGCTGAAACAGCGGGATATTGCGCGACACCCGCTCTACGCTTGGGTCGCTTCCATCCAAAAGCGCGAGGACACTTCCCTTCAAGCTCAATTTCTTCAAAATGGCGGCAAATTCCTTTGTTTTCTGAAAAGAGTTCTTAAAATCGTCCACGCAAACCAAATCTTCTTTCTGAAATTTCGCGTTCAAACTTTCCCGTAGAGCGACCTGACGAACTTTTTTGGGGACGGCATAACTGAAATCCCTCGGATGCGGACCGAAGACAACCCCGCCTTTTTTCCAAAGAGGAGAACGGATAGAACCGTGACGGGCGCGGCCCGTCCCTTTCTGCCTCCAGGGTTTAATGCCGCCGCCTGAAATCGCCCCACGCTCTTTGGTCGAAGCCTGTCCCTGGCGAAGCGAGGCCTGATACATCACAACGGCCTGATGAAGAACGTCGGAATTGACCGGTTCCGCGAAAACACCTTCGGGGAGGTCGATCGTTCCCTGTTTCTTCCCTTCACTATTTAAAACGGCCAGACTCGACACGATTATTTCCCCTTACCTGTCGCTTTCGCCTTGCTTTGTTTCATCGGGTTGACCTTGCGCACCACGGCCTTGCGCTCTTCTTGCAAAGGACGGAAAGCCTTCTTTTTCGAACGATTGATCACCACATAAGCATTTCTATAACCCGGGACCGTTCCTTTAAGAAGAATTATATTTTTCTCGACGTCCACATCCATGACCCGCAACCCCTGGGAGGTCACTCGCCGGGCGCCCATGTGACCAGGCATGTTCGTTCCACGCAGCGTCCGGGAAGGATCCGCGCTGGCACCGATTGACCCGATGCGCCGGTGATGCATGGATCCGTGGGCCGCCGGGCCACCGCTCCAGTTCCAGCGTTTCATACCCCCCTGGAATCCCTTTCCAAGAGAAGTTCCCGTCACATCAACATAATCACCGGGCTTAAAAACATCGGCCTTTAATTCCTGCCCCACCTTATAATCTTTGTTGTCCGTCGAATCAAATTCCCTGATGACGCGGGAAGGGGCGGCCCCGAGCTTCTTAAAAAAA
Organism: Candidatus Omnitrophota bacterium; assembly: GCA_016212005.1. Classification (GTDB taxonomy): domain Bacteria; phylum Omnitrophota; class Gorgyraeia; order Zapsychrales; family Zapsychraceae; genus UBA10015. The sequence goes on from JACRHP010000074.1 coordinate 13,268, forward strand.
CCGAGCGTTGGCTTGTTGAGCCGCGACTCTTTGACCTGCTCAAAACCAACCTTGACTTTCAAAGGAGAATCTTTGAGTTCAAGGACCGTGCATGGACCGGCCGCAACGACCGTGACAGGGATAACATCCCCGTCCTTGTCAAAGATCTGGGTCATACCGAGTTTTTTTCCTACTAAACCACGGATCATCGTATTAACCTGGGGTTACTGTTTGATCTCTACATCCACGCCGGCGGGCAAATTCAACTTCCTTAAGGCCTCGACGGTTTTCGCCGTCGGGTCAATAAGATCAATGAGCCTTTTGTGCGTGGCCAGTTGGAACTGCTCTCTGGATTTTTTGTCGATCACCGGAGACCGCAACACCGTATAGAGCTCCTTTTTGGTCGGCAACGGGACCGGGCCGGAAACTTTCGCACCCGTCCGGATAGCCGTGTCCAGGATCTCCTGCGCGGACTGATCGATCAATCGGTGATCAAAGGCCTTTAACTTTATTCTTATCTTTTGCTGCGTTGTTGTCATTGACCATATCGGATGCCGAAACCCGCCGGCATCCGGCTCCTTTAAGCGATAATCTCGTGAATAACGCCGGCACCGACGGTGTGACCGCCCTCGCGGATGGCGAAACGCAATTCTTTTTCCATGGCGATGGGAACAATCAACTCAACTTCCAGTTCCACGTTATCTCCGGGCATGCACATTTCCACGCCGGCAGGAAGATTGGCCGATCCTGTCACGTCGGTGGTCCGGAAATAAAATTGTGGTCTGTATCCCTTAAAAAATGGCGTATGACGACCACCTTCTTCTTTGGTCAAAATATACGTCTTGGCCTTGAACTTCGTGTGCGGGGTGATGGAACCGCCGGCGGCCAAAACCTGGCCTCTTTGGATGTCGTCTTTTTCAACACCGCGCAAGAGAAGCCCTACGTTGTCCCCGGCCTGGCCATAATCAAGCTCCTTGCGGAACATCTCGACACCGGTGACGACCGTCTTTTTGATTTCCTTGCTCATCCCGACGAGGTCGACTTCTTCTCCGACCTTCACCTTGCCACGTTCGATACGGCCCGTGGCGACTGTACCGCGTCCGGAAATGGAGAACACGTCTTCGATGGCCATCAAGAACGGTTTATCCAGCTCGCGCACGGGTTCGGGGATGAAATCGTCAACTGCTTTCATGAGATCGACGATGGGCTGAGTCTTGGAATCATCATTCAGGTTGTTCAAGGCCTCCAAGGCGCTTCCTTTTATAATCGGCGTCTTGTCTCCGTCATATTTATACTTGGTCAAAAGGTCCCGGATTTCCAACTCAACGAGCTCAAAGAGCTCCTTATCCTGGACCTGGTCGCACTTATTAAGGAAGACAACGATGGAAGGAACATTCACCTGACGGGCGAGAAGAATATGTTCCTTGGTCTGGGGCATAGCGCCGTCAGCAGCGGAAACGACAAGGATCGCCCCGTCCATCTGGGCTGCGCCGGTAATCATATTCTTGATATAATCAGCGTGACCCGGGCAGTCGATATGCGCGTAATGTCTTTTCTCCGTTTCGTACTCAATGTGCGAGATGTTGATCGTAACGCCGCGCTCTTTTTCTTCAGGGGCGTTATCGATAGAATCGTAGCTACGGGCCTGCGCCAATCCCTTCTTTGCCAAAACCATGGTGATTGCGGAACTTAAGGTCGTTTTCCCGTGGTCAACGTGACCGATCGTTCCAATGTTTAAATGCGGTTTATTTCTTACGAACTTTTCTTTGGCCATTTCCTTGCCTCCTTCTTTTCTATAAAAATCCTGAAATAATAATTCCTAATGATTTTCTTTTCCATTTATGTATTAGCTCTTTTTTCCGAGAGCTTCCTGGTGCGCCCCAATGATTTTGTCTGCGATATATTGAGGCACTTCCGCGTAAAAGGCGGGCTCCATGCTGAACGTCGCCCGTCCTTGAGTTAAGGAACGTACCGCGTTAGCGTAATTGAACATCTCCCCCAAAGGCACCTCGCAACGCGCCGTCTTGATCTTGCCGCGCGTTCCCATATTAACGATCTTGGCTCTACGCGTCTGAAGATCGCCGATAACAGCGCCCATAAATTCTTCCGGGGCCACCGCCTCGATATCCATAACCGGTTCCAGGAATACCGATTTACCCTTTTGGAGCGCTTCCCGCAAAGCGGTCTTCGCAGCTATCCGGAACGCCAACTCATTGGAATCAACGTCGTGATAAGAACCATCTATCAATGTGATAATAATGTCCGTTACCGGATACCCGGCCAAAACGCCGGAAGAGGCGGCATCCTTGATCCCTTTTTCTACGCCCGGAATAAATTCACGCGGGATGGCCCCACCCTTGATTTTGTTGATAAATTCGACACCCTTGCCCCGCTCTTCCGCCGGTTGGACGTTAATAACGACGTGTCCGTATTGGCCGCGTCCGCCGGTCTGACTGATATGTTTACCGACAACATCATCTACTTTGCGCGTGATCGTTTCTTTATAGGCAACTTGCGGGCGTCCGATATTGGTTTCTAAATTAAACTCGCGCTTCATGCGGTCAATGACGATCTCCAGGTGCAACTCCCCCATACCGGAAATGATCGTCTGGGCGGTTTCATGATCATATTTGACGCGCAGGGAAGGATCTTCATCCAGAAATTTCTTCAAAGTAAACCCCATTTTATCCTGATCAGCCTTGGTCTTGGGCTCGATGGACATCGAAACAACCGGTTCCGGGATACGCATATTCTCCAACAAAATCTTTTTCTCCGGATCGCATAACGTGTCCCCGGACTTGCTTTCCTTCAAACCGACCAAAGCCACGATCTCCCCGGCCCCTAGCTGGGGAACAATTTCCTGTTTATTCGCATGCATAACGACAAGCTTGGAGATGCGTTCCTTGACCTGCTGTGTCGAATTATACACAGATTCCCCGGAAACAAATTTCCCTGAATAGATACGCGTATAAAATAATTTCCCTACATACGGATCGGTCGCCACCTTAAAAACTAACGCGCTTAACGGCGCATCAGAAGACGTCTCACGCGTGATTTCCGCCTTGGTGGCGGGGTCAATCCCTTTGACCGGAGGCAAATCCAGCGGGGAAGGCAAATAATCGCAAACGGCATCAAGGACCAATTGAACTCCCTTATTCTTCAAAGATGAACCGCACAAAACCGGTAAAAACGTACCCTTAATGGTGCTGCGTCGAATGGCCCTTTTGATATCTTCAACGCTGATCTCTTTTTCTTCTAAAAATTTTTCGGCGATCTCATCATCGGCGTCCGCCAAACGTTCAATCAAGGTGTGGCGATACTGCTTGAGCTTGTCTTTGAATTCAGCAGGAACCTCGTTGTAGACGCGCTTCATGCCCTGGTCATCTTCATACGTGACATATTGTTCACTAACAACATCGACAATGCCTTTAAAACGATCTTCTGTCCCATCGGGAAATCCGATGGCCGCCGCGTTGGCGCCAAGACGTTCATGTACCTCTCCCAAAACACGCTCAAAACTTGCGCCCAAACGGTCCAATTTGTTGATAAACGCGAGCCGCGGAACATTGTAACGGTCGGCCTGGCGCCAGACCGTTTCCGTCTGCGACTGGACACCGCTGGTCCCGCACAAAACAATAACCGCACCGTCCAGTACCTTGAGCGATCTCTCTACTTCAATCGTAAAGTCCACGTGACCGGGGGTATCGATAACGTTGATCTTCTTTTTGTTCCAGAAACACGTCGTGCTGGCCGCGGTGATAGTGATCCCCCGCTCTTGTTCCTGTTCCATCCAATCCATGGTCGCATTGCCGTCATCGACGCTTCCCATCTTGTGGATGACCCCGGTGTAAAAAAGAATACGCTCAGTCGTCGTCGTTTTACCGGCGTCGATGTGGGCGATGATCCCGATATTGCGTACATCCTGTAATGGTATTGTCTCGGCCATATCTATTACTCAATTAAGAACTGCATCGACTTGTACCTCTCTGTTCAAGCAAGTGGATGCAGCTTGTATTACCAGCGTAGATGGGCAAAGGCCTTGTTGGCCTCCGCCATCTTATGTGTATCGTCGCGCTTTTTAATCGCGGGGCCTTCTCCTTTGGCGGCCGCCATTAATTCATCGGCCAGCTTTATGGTCATCGGTTTCCCTTTTTTCTTTCTGGCGAAATCACGGATCCAGCGCATGGCCAAGGAATTCCCGCGATTTAGCGGGACCTCAATAGGGACTTGGTAGGTCGCGCCGCCCACGCGTCTGGATTTTACCTCAAGCTTGGGGCGGACATTATCAATGGCCTTCGTAAACACCTTCAACGCGTTGACCTCATGATTTTTCTGATCGATCAGATCAAACGCCCCGTAGACAATGCCTTCGGCAACCGTCTTCTTCCCTTGGAACATTACCACGTTAACAAACTTCGTCACGAGGCGATTACCATATTTGGGGTCAGCAGCTGTTTCTCTTTGTTCCGCGCTACGTCTTCGCATGGATTATTTACCCGTATCTTTTTTAGCCCCGTATTTGGAGCGTGATCTTTTACGTTTGGCGACACCCGCTGTATCCAATGTCCCGCGGACGATATGATAACGCACGCCCGGCAAATCCTTCACGCGGCCGCCGCGCACCAAAACGATGGAGTGCTCCTGCAGGTTGTGTCCCTCACCGGGGATATACGAGGTCACCTCAAACTTGTTCGACAGACGTACCCTGGCAATTTTGCGCAACGCCGAATTTGGTTTCTTGGGCGTCATGGTCTTTACCTGCAGACAAACACCGCGGCGAAACGGGCAATTGGTCAAAGCAGGTGATTTACCCTTCTTTATTTTCTGTACTCTTCGTTTCCTGATGAGCTGCTGTATCGTCGGCATATTTCACCACTTCAATGTTTTCGTATTCTTTAAGACCGGTCCCCGCCGGGATCAGGTGGCCCACAATAACATTTTCCTTCAAGCCGCAAAGGAGGTCGATTTTACCAGAAGAGGCTGCCTCTGTCAACACTCTTGTCGTCTCCTGGAAACTTGCGGAAGATATGAAACTCTCTGTGGTTAAAGACACTTTCGTAATTCCCAGAAGAAGGGGGGTGGCCTTGGCCGGCTTACCCTTTTTCTTCAAGACCTCTTCATTGGCTTTTTTGAACGTAATCCGGTTGACCTGCTCTCCCACCAAAAACTCCGTGTCCCCGGAATCCTCAATTTTGACCTTTTTGAGCATTTGACAAATAATCAGCTCAATATGTTTATCGTTGATACGCACGCCCTGCAACCGGTAAACCTCCTGGACCTCGTTTAACAAATATTCCTGGAGAACCTTGTCTCCGCAGACACGTAAAATATCATGCGGGACAACGGGCCCATCCGTCAACTGTTGCCCGGCAAAAACACGGTCGCCTTTATAAACATTCGGATGTTTGCCGTGCGGGATGGTGTATTCTGCGGTCATACCCGTAGGGCTGCGGACAATGATCGTCCGGCGGCCTTTTTTGTCCTGGCCAAATTCAACGATCCCGTCGATCTCGCTGATAACAGCAGGGTCCTTCGGCCGACGCGCTTCGAACAATTCCGCCACGCGCGGCAGACCGCCGGTAATGTCGCGGGTTTTACCAAGGCCGCGGGGAATTTTCGCAATAAGATCGCCGGCATTGATCTGCTGCTTATCCTTAACCAGGATATGCGCCCCGATCGGAATGGAATAAATCCCGACGATCTCCTTCTTCTCATCGGTAACGATGATCTGCGGATGATATTCCTGCTTGTGCTCCACGACAACGCGCTCGGTGACACCGGTCACGGGGTTCTGTTCTTCCTGGACAGTCACATCCGGGATCAAGTCTTCGGAATTGACGGAACCTTTGACTTCGGTGATGATCGGGACCGTGTAAGGGTCCCAGGTGACGAACACTTTATCCTTGGCAACCGTCGCGCCGTCGGGCACCTTCAAGACAGCGCCTTGCGGAAGCTGATAACGTTCAAATTCACGGCCATATTCGTTATTGATACTCACCGAACCATTACGGTTAAGGACGATAAATTCACTGCCCTTGGCGACAACCCGTAATTGATGATATTTGACCGACCCCTCATTTTTACTTTTATAAAATGATTGTTCAATCGCGCGGCTCGCGGTCCCGCCGATGTGGAAAGTCCTCATGGTCAGCTGGGTTCCGGGCTCGCCGATGCTCTGGGCCGCGATCGTCCCGACGGCCTCGCCTATCTCGACCAGCCGCTGGGTGGCCAGGTTGCGGCCATAACATTTCACACAAACACCGCGGTCGGCCTCGCAGGTCAAGACGCTGCGGATACGTACCTTCTCGATGCCTAAGTGTTCGATAAATTCCGCTGTCTCCCCGTCAATCACCTCTCCGGCCTCAATAACTTTTTGGTCGGTGACGATATCAACGATACTGTCCAAAGCCACGCGCCCGGTGATGCGTTCCTTGAGGCTGACGACAAGTTCATCGCCTTCGACGATGGCCGAAACGGTGATGCCATTAAGCGTGCCGCAGTCTTCCAGGGTAACGACAACTTCCTGGGCCACGTCGACCAAACGGCGGGTCAAATACCCCGCGTCCGCTGTTTTAAGTGCCGTATCCGCCAGACCTTTGCGCGCGCCGTGCGTTGAAATGAAATATTCCAGAACCGTCAAACCCTCACGGAAACTGGCAGTGATGGGATTCTCTATGATTTCACCGGAAGGTTTGGCCATAAGACCGCGCATCCCGGAAAGCTGACGGATCTGCAGACGCGAACCGCGTGCGCCCGAATCAGCCATAATAAATACCGGGTTAAACGGATCCATCTGTTTGAAAACCAGATCTGACATGGTCTCGGTTGTGTGCGTCCAGATGTCGATAATTTTATTATACCGCTCGCGGCCGGTGATAATACCTTTACGATATTGGTCCTCGACCTTGGCGACTTCCAGCTTGGAGTTCTTAAGAATTTCGGGCTTCTCCTGCGGGATCGTCATGTCGCAAATGCCGATCGAAATCCCCGCCAGGGTCGCGTTGATAAAACCGGCTTCCTTCAGATCATCGAGCAGTTTGATCGTTTTCGCCTGACCGAAACGCTTGTAACAATCAGAAATGACCGCGCCGATTTTCTTTTTATCCAAAAGTTCGTTGACGAAACCAAATTCCAGAGGGATGTCCTCGTTGAACAAAACTCGTCCTACGGTTGTCTCAATAACCGCTGTCTGTTCTTTTTCTTCTTTTTCTACCTTTTCCTCGTTCTTGGCCTTTTTGCCTTCCGCTTCCTTGAGAACTTCTTCCTGGGAGATGATCAAAGAAGGCTTTTCTTCTCCCCAGACAGACATGTTCATCCGTAACTTGATACGCTTATGCAAACCCACCAAGCCGTCCTGATAAGCGACGATGACTTCCTGGGGCGTGGAAAATATGCGGTTCTCGCTTTCGCTCTTCTCATCTTCTTTGGTCAGATAGTAAAGCCCCAGAACCATGTCCTGGGAAGGCGTCACGATCGGCCTGCCATCGGCCGGCGAAAACAAGTTGTTAATAGAGAGGAGCTCCAACCGGCATTCCATCTGAGCTTCCAGAGAAAGTGGAACGTGTACGGCCATCTGGTCACCATCGAAATCGGCGTTGAACGCCGCGCAGACCAACGGATGCAGCTTGATGGCCTTCCCTTCAACCAGCGTCGGATAAAACGCCTGAATACTCAAACGGTGCAACGTGGGGGCGCGGTTAAGCATGATCGGATGGTCCTGGATAACTTCATCAAGGATATCCCAAACTTCGGCCTTTTCCTTCTCCACCATCCGCTTGGCGCCCTTGATCGTATGCACGTAACCCTTCTCGCGCAACTTCCGGATAATAAACGGTTCAAAAAGTTCCAAAGCCATCTTCTTAGGCAGGCCGCACTGGTGCAACTTCAGGTTCGGACCAACGACTATGACCGAGCGGCCGGAATAATCGACGCGCTTGCCCAGAAGGTTCATACGGAAACGTCCCTGTTTCCCTTTCAACATATCCGAAAGAGATTTTAAAGGACGGTTCCCGGCGCCCAACACAGGACGGCCATGACGTCCGTTGTCCAAAAGGGCGTCAACGGCCTCCTGAAGCATGCGTTTTTCGTTGCGGCAAATGATCTCCGGCGCCTTGAGGTCGATGAGTTTCTTCAAACGGTTGTTCCGGTTGATGACCCTGCGGTAAAGATCGTTAAGGTCTGAGGTGGCGAACCGGCCTCCTTCGAGAGGAACCAGCGGCCGCAGGTCGGGCGGGATGACCGGCAGGACATCCAGGACCATCCAGTCCGGCGCGTTACCGGATTTTTTGAAATCTTCAGTGACCTTTAACGTCTTGGCGATCTTTTTATGATTTGTACCGGCGGGATTGGCCTTTTCCAAATCCTTGTGCAACTTTTTGCACAAGGTATTGATGTCCAACTCTTTCAAAAGGTCCCGTATGGCTTCGGCACCGATCTTGGCCTTGAATCCGCCACCGTATTTAATAAGGGCTTCCTGGTATTCATCTTCCGTTAAAAGCTGGTTCTTCTTAAGCGGCGCGTTCCCGGGGTCGACAACAATATATTCCTCATAATAAATAAGTTTCTCCAGATCACGCAGACCCAATTGCAACAAAGCGGCGAGACGGCTGGGAACAGCCTTGTAGAACCAGATATGAGTGACGGGACAGGCAAGTTCAATATGCCCCATACGTTCCCGGCGCACCGAAGATCGTGTTACCAGAACACCGCAACGGTCGCAGGTTATCCCCTTAAATTTGATTCCCTTATACTTGCCGCAATTACACTCCCAATCACGGACCGGACCGAAAATCTTCTCGCAAAAGAGCCCATCCTTCTCCGGCTTAAGCGTCCGGTAGTTCAGCGTTTCCGCTTTTCTGACAGGTCCGCAGGACCATGAGCGGATCTTCTCCGGTGAGGCGATACGGATCGTCACATAATCACGATTTTGAAGTTCTTCTTTTGGATTAGCCATTTTCGGTCTTTATGTCTTTTTCTTTGAGCTTGGTTAGAAGTTTGTTTTCCGCCTGTTCGGCAGCGGCCTTGACGACCTGGATATCCAGACACAACCCCTGCAACTCCTTGACCAAAACGTTAAACGACTCCGGCGTTCCCGGCTCAAGTTTCTGCTGGCCCTTGACGATCGCTTCATACATACGGCTGCGGCCGATAACATCATCGCTTTTGACCGTCAACATTTCCTGCAGCGTATAAGCGGCGCCGTAGGCCTCAAGCGCCCAAACTTCCATTTCCCCAAAACGCTGTCCGCCGAAATGAGCTTTCCCTCCGAGCGGCTGCTGGGTGACCAGTGAATACGGCCCGATCGAGCGGGCGTGAATCTTCTCGTCCACAAGGTGATTTAACTTCAACATGTAGATCGAACCCACGGTGACTTTTTGCTCGAACGCGATGCCCGTGTGCCCGTCATAAACGGTTGTCTTGCCATCTTCAGGAAGGTTCGCTTCTTTCAGGCAAAGGTGAATCTCGGCCTCGGTTGCGCCGTTAAAAACAGGCGTGACCGCCTGAAAACCGAGCGTTTTCGCCGCCCAACCCAGATGTGTTTCCAGTAATTGTCCGACGTTCATGCGGGAAGGAACCCCCAAAGGATTCAGGACGATGTCCACCGCCGTCCCGTCTTCGAGAAAAGGCATGTCCTCTTCCGGAAGAATGCGTGAGACAATGCCTTTATTCCCGTGACGGCCGGCCATCTTGTCCCCCTCGGAGACCTTGCGCTTGGTGGCGATGTGCACGACGACACGCTTTAAAACGCCTGCCGGCAACTCGTCTCCCCGGCGGATGCGTTCGGTTTCATGGGTCTCTTCCTCCATCAACTCGGCGATCTTGTCATCGTAAAAACGCACCACTTCCGACTCTTCAGAATCCTCTTCAAATTCATCAAACCGGATCTTGCCAAGCTTCTTGCGGTCGATATTAAGCAGCTTGCAGAGCTTTTTTTCCTTTTCCTCCTCGGCAAACTCGATTTCCTGCTTATAATAAGCCTTGACTTTCTCAACAGCGGTTATTTCCTGTTTTTTCTCGTCTTTGCTCTTGCGTCCGCGTTCGGCTCGCTGAAAAAGCTCAGTCTGAACCACAACCCCCTCAATACCAGGCGGCAACGTGAGAGACGTGTCCCGAATATCCGCGGCCTTTTCGCCAAAGATGGCGCGCAACAGCCTTTCTTCCGGCGAAAGCTCTTTTTCGCTTTTTGGCGTGACTTTTCCGACAAGGATATCTCCCGCCCTCACTTCAGCACCGATGCGGATAATCCCGTCTTCATTAAGGCTGACAAGCGCGTCTTCCCCGACGTTAGGGATGTCGCGCGTGATCTCCTCGTTGCCCAACCGCGTTTCGCGGCATTCTACCTCAAAACGCTCAACATGGATCGACGTAAATTTATCTTCGCGGACCAGCCGTTCGTTGAGGAGAATGGCGTCCTCAAAATTGAACCCACGCCAGGGCATAAAAGCGACCAACACGTTGCATCCGAGGGCCAGTTGTCCGTCTTTTGTTCCAATCCCATCGGCGATGGCATCTCCCGCCTGGATTTTGTCGCCGACGTTGACCAATGGCCGTTGCTGGATACACGTGTTCGCGTTGGTCCGCTGGAAATTCTTCATTGGATAAACCATGTCACCAATGACAATCTCCTGGGCGTCCACTTTGGTCACGGTTCCGGAATTTTTGGCGAGAACGACCACTCCGGAATCGCAAGCTACTTTTCCTTCCATCCCCGTCTGCACGTAAGGGACCTGCGGGACCATCAGTGGCACGGCCTGGCGCTGCATGTTGGATCCCATCAAAGCGCGGTTGGCGTCGTCATGCTCCAAGAACGGGATCAGAGCTGCAGCGACGGATACAACCTGGAGCGGAGAAACGTCCATATACGTGACGTCCTTGGGGGCCACTTTGGGAAAATCCGTCTTGTACCGGCAAGAAATTTCCTTTTCGAGAAAGTTTCCGTTTTTGTCGATCGATGAATTGGCTTGGGCGATATGAGCGTTTTGGTCTTTATCCGCCGTCAAATATTCTATTTTGCTGCTGACGCGTCCCTCGCTCGCCTTCCGGTAAGGCGTTTCAATAAATCCCAGTTCATTGACACGGGCGCAATTGGTCAAAGACGCGATAAGCCCGATATTGGGACCTTCCGGCGTTTCGATGGGACACACACGCCCGTAATGAGTGTGATGAACGTCGCGAACTTCAAAGCCGGCCCGCTCGCGGGACAAACCGCCTGGACCAAGGGCGCTCAAGCGTCTTTTATGGGTCATCTCCGAAAGCGGGTTGACCTGGTCCATAAACTGCGAAAGCTGGCTGCGGGCAAAGAAGTCCTGGATCTGGTTGGAGAAAAGGCGTGAATTGATCAGATGATGCGCGGTCAAGTTCTCAAAATTGCTCATGACGACCAGGCGCTCTTTAATCGAGCGTTCCAAACGCGCCAGGCCGATGCGCACCTGGTTTTGGACCAGTTCCCCGACGGTCTTGATGCGACGATTGCCCAAATGGTCGATATCATCGGTTTCCCCAACACCGTTTCTCAAATTCGTCAAATAACGGAGTACCTCAACCACCATCTTGATGTCCAAGACCCTGTTTTCCATGGACGTGTTCATGTTCAGCTTGCGGTTGATGATGTGGCGGCCGACCTTGCTTAAATCATAACGTTTCGGGTCAAAAAACAATCTGAAAAAAAGTGTATCAGCAACTTCCACGGTGGCAGGCTCCGTGGGACGCATTTTACGGTAAAAATCAAGAAGAGCTTCCTCTTTATTATTGGTGTGGTCTTTTTCGAGAGTGGGTTTAATCTTTTCAAAGCTGTCCCCCAGCATGGCGCGCATTTCATCGGTCGTGGAGAGCCCCATGATGCGCAGGATCTGGGTGGCGGGAAAATTTCTGCGGCGGTCAACATACGCCAAAAAAACGTTATTTAAATCATATTTGATCTCAAACCAAGCGCCGCGGGCAGGGATGACCCTGCCGTGGAAAATACTTTTGCCGGTCGGATGCAGCTCTTCTTCGAATGAAACGCCCGGCGGACGCTGGATCTGGGAAACCACAACGCGCTCATCGCCGTTGATAATAAAAGTCCCCGTCTCGGTCATGAGTGGGAACTCGCCGAAATAGACTTCCTGTTCCTTGATATCGACGGGGGTGATAAGCCGCAGCTTCACCTTTAACGGCGACGCGTAGGTCATGCCGCGTCTTTTACACTCCGTCTCGGCATACTTTTCCTTGCCGAGCGAATAACTGATGTATTCCAGCTTAATCTGCCCGTCATAACTTTCCAGCGGGAAGACGTCACGGAAGACCTCCTCGAGCCCCTGGTATTTACGCTTGTCCGGGGCGACATCCGCCTGTAAAAATTGCTCGTAGGCGTCCGTCTGGATGCCCAGAAGATGGAGAATCTCAAAGTCATCCTTAAATTTACTGAAATTCCGAATTTTCAATTTTTCCATATCCCCCCGTACCTGGAAATAAACTGTCAATGAACAGGATTATTTTAATTCAACTTTGGCCCCAGCGGCCTCAAGCTTCTTTTTAAGGTCCTCAGCCTCCTCTTTGGTTGCCCCCTCTTTGACTGTCTTCGGCGCGGCTTCCACCAAGTCTTTGGCTTCCTTGAGCCCCAGGTTGGTGGCGCTTCTTACTTCCTTAATAACGGCAATCTTGTTTGCTCCCATCTCTTTGAGAACAACATCAAAGGTGGTCTTCTCTTCAGCCGCGGCGGCAGCACCGGCACCCGCCCCTGCCCCCATCGGCATCATCATTCCGGCGGCCATCGGCACGGCGGCCTGGATGCCGAACTTGTCCTCGAGAGCCTTGACCAATTCCGAAAGTTCAAGCGCGGTCAAGGTCTCGATCGTTTTGACTACTTCATTCAATTTAGAAGAAAGTTCTTTACCGGCCTTCTTCTCTTGTTCGTTGGTTGTCGCTGTATTTTCAGACATTTTAATTTCCTCCCTTTTTTTCGCTTAATTGCTTGAGTACCGACAAGAGCTCCCTCGTCTTGGCGTTCAATGCTCCCGCCAACCGGCTCAACGGCGATTGGATCGCGGATAAAAGCATCGCCAAAAGAACTTCCCGCGAAGGCAGCTCGGATAATTGAATGACATCCTCTTTTCCCAGAATCTTGCCGTCCAACAATCCGCCCTGGATGGCGATATTCGGACACTCTTTGGCGAATTTCACCAGTGCCTTGGCGACCTCAACGGAATCGGCCTTGGACCACACAAAAGCCATCTGACCCGTGATCTTTTCAGCCAGATTACTTTGCTTAATGTCTTTAAGGGCGATCTGGGCGAGCGAATTTTTGGAAACATAGACCTGCGCCCCGGCCACCTTCAGACGCTTGCGAAAATCGTTAAGCTGCGGAGCGGGCACCTGGGAATAGCTAATCACAAAAATACAACTATGCTGATCGATGCCCTCTTTAACCCGGTTCGCCAGACTTTCCCGAAATACCTGTCCGATTCTTTTCATATCGTCACCTTCAATCCCGGCCCCATCGTCGTTGACAAAGAAACATTTTTAAAAAAATTCCCTTTCACGGCAGCCGGCCTGGCATGATTTATCGCTTCAATCAAATGCGTCGCATTGTCCAATAACTTTTCTTTAGAGAAAGACCGCTTCCCGACGATCACATGAATTCCGGACTGTTTGTCGGATTTGAATTCAATTTTCCCCGCCCTGACGTCCTTGATGGCTTTGGCCACGTCCGCGCTCACTGTCCCGGCCTTCGGCGTAGGCATAAGTCCGCGCGGCCCCAGAATCTTCCCTAGCTTGCTTAAATCTCTCATCATATCAGGAGTAGCGACAACCACATCAAAATCGAGGAACCCTTTCGCCACTTTTTCAATCAACTCTTCGGCTCCAATGTAATCCGCCCCGGCTTCTTTGGCCTTCTGATCCTGCTCCCCTTTACAAAAAACGGCGATACGCACATTCCTCCCCGTCCCATGAGGCAAAACCACGGTGCCGCGGACCGACTGGTCGGAACTCTTAGGATCGACGTTCAGAGCAAGATGCAACTCGACCGTTTCATCAAATTTGGTCTTGGGGAATCTCTCAATGTTCTCGACGGCCTCCTTGAGCGAATACGATTTCGCCGGGTCGAATAATTCAGCCGCCTTCTTCATGCGTTTGCTTAATTTCACCATATTAACCAACCACCTCAATGCCCATACTCCTGGCTGTTCCTTCAATAATTTTTTGCGCCTGCTTAGAATCACCCGTATTCAAATCTTCCATCTTGGCCTTGGCGATTTCTTCGACCTGTTTGCGGGTAATCTGGCCGATCTTTTCGCGCCCGGCAGTGCCGGAAGCCTTCGCCAAGTTCGCCGCTTTCTTGATTAAAACCGCGCTAGGAGGTGTCTTGATAATAAAATCAAAAGATTTATCCTTGTAGACCGTGATAACGGCCGGCAAGATCAAACCCTCCCTGCCTTTTGTCCTTTCGTTGAAGGCCTTGCAGAACATCATAATGTTCACGCCGTGCTGGCCCAACGCCGGACCGACGGGCGGAGCGGGATTTGCCTGGCCAGCGGGAACATACAATTTGATTTGTGCGACGACTTCTTTAGCCATTTTACATTTTTTCCACTTGCCAGTATTCCATTTCAACCAACGTGGATCTCCCAAAAATGGAGACGCTCACTTTTAATTTCCCTCTTTCAGGATATACTTCCATGACAGAACCGTTAAAATTCGCGAACGGCCCCTGCGAAATGCGCACCGATTCCCCCTGTTCAAAAGTGACTTTCGGGGTGGGTTTGGTCTCTGTATCTTCGGTACGCCGCAGGATTGCCTTGACTTCCTCTTCCGAAATCGGCGTCGGCCTTCTTCCGGGACCTATAAAACCGGTAATCCCGGGAGTCGTTTTAACCAGGTACCAGCTCTCCTTGTTCATATCCATCTTAACGATGAGATATCCTGGAAAAAATTTTCTGGCCGTAATACGCTTTTTACCGCCACGGATTTCAGAAACCTGTTCGGTAGGGACAACGATTTCGCCGATGTATTTCTTCAATTCGGTCGCGGCCATACGACTTTGCAATCCGGCCCGGGCTTTTTCTTCCGAGCCTGTTTGCGTATGGACCACATACCATTTCATATCACTCATGGGGCCAACCTACCTGATAAGCAAACCTAAAAGTTTGGAAAGAACGAAATCAACACATCCTATAAACACTCCCAAAAAAGCTGAACTTAACATAACGATCCAAGTCGCGTCTTTTAACTCCTGACGAGTCAGCCAAGAAACTTTTTTAAGCTCCACTCCAACTTCCGTCACAAATTTTTGTATTTTTCCAAACATTTTCTTGCGAACTGGAATCACAGGCCTGGTAGGATTCGAACCTACAACCCACGGTTTTGGAGACCGTCGCTCTACCAGTTAGAGCTACAGGCCTACAAAAGTCATCTGCTATTTTTTGACCTCTTTATGGATAACGTGCTTACGGCAGAAACGACAGTATTTTTTAAATTCCAACCGGTCGGGATGTTTTTTTTTATCCTTCGTGGCGTTGTAATTAAGACGCTGGCATTCCGTGCACTGAAATTGAATTGGTTCACGCATTGTTGCAAACGATTTTTTTTATAATAACGCGAAATTTATATTAAACATTCGATGGGAAAACCCATAATTCCCGTCGGGGGCGCAAAGCCCCCGACCGGAATTGAACCGGTGACCCCGTCCTTACCAAGAACGTGCTCTACCAACTGAGCTACAGGGGCGAAACCAAATAAGTTAGTCAAGTATAACGAATTTCTCTGCTTTGTCAAGTATTTTATCTATTTATCCCGGGGTTTAATTGGCTAGAATTACTGAGGTTACAAACTTCCCCAAAGGGGGGTTAAACAAGCTTCAGGAACCGGCGTTTACCCACTTTAATAACCCCCGGGTGAGGATACCAATGCGAATCAGAGATGACCTGATTGTTATGGGTGATGGCCCCTTGACCAAGAAGGCGCTGGAACTCCCGTCCGGACTCAACGAGTCCCTCCGCCAAGAGAATATCCCCCAACGAAGAATCGCTCTTGCCAAGACGATGCTCGGGAATATTCTCGGGCATTTCTTTCTGCGCAAAAACCTTTTCGAAATTACGCGCAGCATCCCTGGCCATGGACTCCCCGTGAAATTGTGTCACAATAGCATTAGCCAGTTTCATTTTGGCCTCTTTGGGATGCATGACCCTGATGGCGGCCATATCAAAATCCGTCAAAATCTCATAATAACGGTACATCAACTGGTCGTTGATCGACATCAACTTCCCGAATATTTCATCGGAAGACTCATTAATGCCGATATAATTCCCCAGAGATTTGCTCATTTTCTGGACGCCATCGGTGCCTTCCAGAAGCGGGGTCATGATAACCACCTGCGGCTTTTGTCCGTACATCTCTTGCAGCTGACGGCCCATCAAGAGATTGAATTTCTGGTCGGATCCTCCCAACTCAATGTCGGCTTGCAAATGGATCGAATCGTATCCCTGCAGAAGCGGGTAAATAAATTCCAGGAGGCTTATCTCTTTCTGTTCTTCAAACCGTTTTTTGAAATCCGCCCGCGCAAGCATCTGGGCAACGGAAGAATGGGCCGTCAACGACAAAATTTCCCGAGGCGAGAGTTTATCCAGCCACGCGCTGTTAAAAACCACCTCGGTGCGCTTGGGATCCAGCACCTTAAAGACCTGTTCCTTGTACGTCCTGGCATTCCTCTGAATTTCCTCACGCTCGAGACGGGGGCGCAACTGATCTTTTCCCGTTGGATCACCGATCTGGGCGGTAAAATCACCGATTAAAAAAATAACGCGATGTCCCAGGTCCTGAAATTGGCGCAACTTGCGCAACAGAACAATGTGACCCAGATGGATATCCGGCGCGGTAGGATCGAACCCGGCCTTGACACGCAATGGCTCTTTATTTTTCTGGCTGGAAAGAAGCTTCTCCTGAAGGCCTTGCGGGTTGATGATCTCCGTCGTGCCCCGCGCGATGCGATCCATGAGCTCATTAATGGCCATGCGCATAATGAAGAGCTTGCCCGGGCCGGGCTGGGAAGCGTTCTGGGTTAATGCTCAATACGGTTAATTGCGGAAAAATGATGACCGCGGCTTTTTATACTTTCGCGCTGACGCCGATTTTCATCTGATCAACATCGACCTTGATAATCCTCACCCGCAGCCGATCACCGGGCTTTAAAGCGACCGCCTTTTCCTTTTCAATTTCCGAGGAATAGACCAGTGCTTCGACCTCATCATCGAGCTTGACGAAAACCCCAAAATTCGAATTAAGGACAACCTCAGCTTCAGATTCGGAATCGATTGGGTATTTCTGGGCAATCTCGGGCCACGGATTATCCAGCATCTGCTTCAACCCCAGGTTGATTTTACGGCTTGCAGGATCAACGGCCAGGACGTACACCTCCACATCCTGGCTTTTCTGCAGTACATCCTGAGGATGGTTGATTTTCCGCGTCCAGGACATGTCCGAAATATGGATCATCCCCTCAAGGCCGGAATCCAGTTCCACGAAAGCCCCGTAATCGGTGAAGCCACGTACTTTACCCTTGACCTTGGAGCCGGCGGGATATTTCTTCTCCGCCCCAAGCCAGGGATTTTCTTCCAGTTGCTTCATGCTCAGGGAAATCCGCTTCGAATCCTTATCGACGTTAATGATCTGGACTTCAATTTCATCGCCCGCCTTGAACATTTCCTGCGGGTTGACAAGTTTTTTCTGCCAGGTGATCTCGGAAGAATGCAACAGCCCCTCGATCCCGCGCTCGATCTCCACAAATACCCCGTAGGGCATCACGTTGACGACCTTGCCCTTTGTCCGGGTGCCCGTCGGATACTTTTCGTAGACACCGTCCCAGGGGTTGGCGACAATTTGCTTCAACCCAAGCGAAACTTTGGAATTTTCTTTGTCGAAATCCAAAACCAGCACTTCGATCCTGTCTCCCACCTTTACCAGTTCCGAAGGATGATTAATGCGGGTCCAGCTCATGTCGGTAATATGCAGAAGCCCGTCCACGCCGCCCAAGTCGATGAACGCGCCGAAATCGGTGATCCCCTTGACCGTCCCCGTCCTGCGATGGCCCTTGGTTAATTCGTTCCAAAGCCGGTCGCGGACAAGTTCTCTTTCCTTCTGGACCACTTCCCGACGTGAAAGGATGAGGTTGCGCCGCGCCTTGTTGAGCTTGGCGATCTGAAATCTGTATTTCTGGGTCATGATGTCCTGCGTCGAGACATTTTTAAAAGACGACAAAGACATCGGTAAAAATGCCTCCACCCCATCGACATCCACGATGAATCCGCCCTTGACCTGCTTGACAATGCGCCCTTCGACCGTGTCGCCTTCTTTGATGACATCGCCCATTTTCATCCACCCGCGCAATTTTTCAGCCTTCAGGTGAGACAAAACCAGGCGACCGTCTTCGTCTTCGATAGATTCAATGAGGACATCGATTTCAGAACCCGTCTGAAGATTGTCCTCGCTGCGGAATTCCTCGATAGGGACAAACCCTTCAGATTTAAACCCGATGTCGACGACCGCTTCTTTGGCGTTCACGGCGATGACCCTGCCCTTGACGATCTCGCCTTCCTTAATATCGTGGAAGGTCTCATTGTACAACTCATCCATTAACGCTTGTTTTTCTGGACCCATATGTTTTTGACCTCTTCTTTATAATTTGATTTTCAGCCGCGGCGCAAAAAAATCTTTGCTTCCCGAAACTGAAGGACACCATTATCCCAAAATCATCTGATTTGTCAATTAAAAATATTCAGACCGACTGGAAGGATAAACCGGAGATCTTATACATGACCTCGTGAGCGATATCGCTGTAGGATTGGGTTGAATTAAAACGAAGCGGCGGGCCAAAAACCACGGTAACCCGGTGACGTTTCAAAACTTTTGTCCCGGGGGCAAGGACCTTTTGTGAATCCTTAATATACGCAGGGATAACTGGCACGCCAGATTTAGAGACAATAAATCCTATCCCTTCATGCACCTTCTTATCCGTTCCTCCCGCTGGCTGCCGCGTGCCTTCAGGAAACAAAACGACTGGTAGGCCTTTTTTGAGCCTGCGTAAGGTCTCCCGCATGGCCCTGAAGTCAGACGCCCCCCTCTTTATAGGGAAGGCATCCACCCTGTACAACAAATAACTCAGGATTTTATTGCGAAAAAGAGTGTCTTTGGTCACATAACTCAGCCTGCGCCGGCTTGCCAATCCCAGAATGAAAGGATCAAGGTTACTGATATGATTACCGGCCAAGATAAAACCTGTGTCCGCGGGCAGGTGCTCGCGCCCGACCACCTTAAGAGGGAAGAAAATAGCGCTTAAAGTCTTGAAAAAGAAATAGGAAATATAATAGATCACGGTTATTGCTCAAGCAAAAGCGCCCGGCCATACTCGATGAGCGCTTTGGCCCGCGCGGGGGTTTTCGCTTCCGAATAGGCACGCACCAGCGGTTCGGTCCCGGACGGCCGCAGCATCAGCCAGCTTTCATCGGCGCAGATTAACTTGATGCCGTCGAAATCCTTTATCCCAACAACCTCCTGGCCCAAAAGTGATTTCAAGGATCTTACCTTTTCGGCAGCAAACCTTTCCTTGCCGAGCTCCAGGTCGCAGCGTTCATAATAATAGCGGCCAAATTCTTTTTCCATGTCCCGCAGGATCTGTTTAATATTTTTCTTCTGGTAGACCATCATCTCCAGAAGAAGCAGGCCCGCGAGAGTTCCGTCGCGTTCCGGGATAAAACCCTGCACACCCATCCCCCCGGCCTCTTCACCACCGGCAACAATTTTCTGGGAAATCATAAGATCGGAAATATATTTAAACCCGACCGGCGTTTCATAAAGCTTCACCCCCAGTTTCCTGGCGATATTGTCGATCATCGTCGTGCCGCAAATCGTCTTAACGATGCCGCCGGCGCGGCCGCGGTTGCGAAGCAAATGCAGCGCGAGAAGTCCAAGAATTTTTTGCGGATGAATAAATTCACCGCCGGGAGCCACCGCCGCGATACGGTCCGCGTCTCCATCCAGGACAAGCCCCAAATCAAACTTTTCCTGTTTAACACGTTTTAAAATACCCGAAAGATACGCGACAACAGGTTCAGGTTTGCCGCCGTCAAAAGAGGGATTAACATCGTCACGCATCAAGGTGAGACGGATACCCGTCCCTTTGAGGACTTGTGCCATCAGACCGTTGCCGCTGCCGTGCATAGCGTCGGTCAGGACTTTAAACCTAGCCTTGCGGATACGCTTGAGGTCAATGTAGCCCTTGATGAATTTTAAATAGTCGGCCTTAAAATCATGTTCCCTAATTTTCTTTTCGGCGACGGCCTGATCGAACGGGATTGTCTGGACGGACGTTTGGGAAAAATACGATTCCACCTTATTGGTAATTTCGGCAGGAGCCCCACCTCCCTTGTCCGTCTTGATCTTGATCCCGTTAAATTTGGCCGGATTATGGCTGGCCGTGATCATAACACCCGCCACGCTTTTCGTCCGGATGACCCCGTAGCTTAAGGCCGGTGTCGGGATCGCGGTATCGGAAAGGAAAACGTTAATGCCGTTTCGGGCCAGGACACAGCTCACCAGCCGGGCATATTCATCGGATAAAAATCTTGTGTCATAGCCAACGGCCGCACTCTTTGGGGACAGGTCCCCGGGACGAATATCCCGATTGATCCATTCACTGACGGCCTGCGCCACGATGCCGACATTCTTGAACGTAAAATTATCGGAGATAACTCCCCGCCAGCCGTCCGTTCCGAATTTGATTTCTGTATTCTTTTCTGTCATGTCAACCCTCCCTGGGATAATGATCTTTAAGACCTTTTCATGCCGTATAACTGATGTTTTCTCATGTATCGTAACACATTGTCCAGCACCACATGCTTTACCGTCTTGCCGGTCATAAGCCGCCGCCGGATATCCGAAGAAGACGTGTGTACGCCGGATATCCGGATCGATTTGATCGGCAAAGAAGACCGGACCGCCTTAAAGCCGGGCCGGTAAACCGCAATAAAAGAAACAATCCCGACAACCTCTTTAATTTGCCGCCAGGTATGCAGCTGGCGGACATGGTCGCTTCCGATAATAAAAAAGATCTTCGTCTTGGGATATCGCCGTTGAAAATACCGGACGGTATCGATGCTATACGACTTCCCGCCTTTTTTAATTTCAAACGCCGAAACCTCCAAGTGAGCGTTTCCGCGCACGGCCAGACGGACCATCTTCAAACGGTGCCGGGCGTCGATCACATTACGCGCGCTTTTATGCGGCGGCAAAAAGGACGGGACAAAAATCACTTTGTCCAGTCCGAACTTCTCCAAAACCACCTGGGCGATCATCAAATGCCCGATGTGGATTGGATTAAATGTTCCTCCCAATATGCCGATTCTGCGCATCTTCACTGAATATTCCGCAACCCGCCTCAAGGGCGGTTACTGGCGTATTTGCCCTTTGCCGTGCACCAGATATTTATACGTCGTCAATTCTTCCAGGGCCATCGGCCCGCGGGCGTGCAATTTGTCCGTGCTGATGCCGATCTCCGCGCCGAACCCAAACTGATAACCATCGGTGAACCGTGTCGAGGCATTCACGTACAGGCAGGCCGAATCGACCGCCCTTAGAAACTGTTCGCCTTCCTTCATATCTTCCGTCACAATCGCGTCCGAATGGCGGGAACCATAGGTATTGATGTGCTCGATCGCCTCCTGCAGACCGCCGACGATTTTTACGGACAAAATAAGGTCGAGATATTCCGTGCTCCAGTCTTTTTCCGTCGCCTTCTTGATGCCGGTCTTGATAATACGCCGGGTGCGCGGACATCCGCGGATTTCAACACCCGCCTTCTTAAATTCTTCGATCATTTGCGGCAAAAAACGTTCCGCGATACCTTGATGGACAAGCATCGTTTCCATGGCGTTGCAGACTCCGGGGCGCTGGACTTTGGCGTTATAACAAATTTTGCGGGCCATGGCCATGTCAGCCTTGTCGCTCACATACGTGTGGCAAATTCCTTTATAATGCTTGACCACAGGGATACTGGAATGCTCGGCGACAAAACGGATCAGATCTTCTCCTCCGCGAGGAACAATCAAATCAACATACTGGTCCTGACAGAGAAGAACATTCACCGCCCGCCGGTCGGTTGAAGAAACCAGCTGCACCGCTTCTGCTGGAATCTGTGTTACCTTCAACGCGTCTTTAAGGACGCTGGAGATCGCCTTGTTCGAGTAAAAGGCCTCTTTGCCGCCTTTTAGAATCACCGCGTTGCCTGATTTTAAACACAGCCCGATACAGTCGCTGGTCACGTTAGGACGCGACTCATAAATAATCCCGATAACACCGAAGGGGACCCGCACCTTTTCAATGACCAGGCCGTTAGGGCGGGTAAAGACGCCCAGCACCTCGCCTACGGGGTCCTTCAGGTTGGCCGTATCCAACAAACATTGCGCCATCTCTTCAATCCCTTTATCATTGAGGGTAAGACGCTCCACGAGGGCTTTGGCATAATTGCGTTTTCTGGCTGCGGCGAGGTCCTTGCGGTTTTGTGCGATGAGATAGGCTTTGCGGTCAAGCAACGCCCTGGACATGACCTGCAAGGCATCGTTTTTCGCCGAGGTCGCCAACATGGAAAGCTGCACCGAAGATCTCTTTGCCTTCTGTGCCATCCGGACAACCGCATGAACTGAAGTTTTCATAGCTTCATCGCTCGCACAAAACAAGGTTATCGCAGTGGATGACTTCGGGCTTTCCTTTTTTATCCTGAATCTTGCCCAAATCGACGGTCGAATAATTAGTCAGGCCGCGGGCGATTTCCTGTTTATTTTTATCATAGACAACGACCACGTCATCAACGCCAAAATGCCCTTCCCAGGAAACAACCCCGGGCAAAAGAAGGCTGCGGCCCCCTTTTTGCAAGGCCTCCCTGGCCCCGTCATCAACGGTAATGACCCCTTTGGGTTTGGCGCCAAAAGAAATCCAGTGCTGTTTAGCAAGATGTTTGCCTTCCTTTTCCACAAAAAAGGTGCCGATGCGCTCGCCTTTCAGGACGCGCAGCAAAACATCTTCGCTTTCACCGTTGGCAATAACGCAAGGGATCTGTGCCTGTGTCGCGATTTTGATGGCGTCGAGTTTGGCCGTCATGCCGCCCCGGGACATATGTTTTTTGTCGGTCCCACCGGCGACACTTTCAATATCCCCGGTGATCTCCCGGATTTCCTGAAACAATTCCTTTTTCCCGTCCTTAAGATTAAACAACCCCTCGACGTCCGAGAGGATCAGCAGCAGATCCGCCTGGACAAGACAGGCGACCAGGGCGGACAATTTATCGTTATCGCCAAACTTGATCTCATCGGTTGCGATCGTATCGTTTTCGTTGACAACCGGCACCACACTGCGTTGCAAAATGGCCTGAAAGGTATTGCGGGCATTATTATAACGGACCCGATTATTAAAATCGTCCCAGGTCAACAGCACTTGGGCGCATTTGACTTTATTTTCCCTGAATAGATCGGTGTACCTGTTCATCAGCGCGGCCTGGCCGACAGCGGCCAGCGCCTGCAAAGAGGCCAAGTCCGTCGGACGTTTTCTTTGCCCCAATGCTCCCATCCCCAAGACGATGGCCCCGGAACTGACCAGGACCACCTCCACCCCGTTACGCTCGACAGCCGCGATTTGCCGGACCAGAGAACGCAGATGCGCCACCCTGGGCTTCATGGCGTAGGTGGCAATCACGCTGGAACCGACTTTGATTACGATGCGCTTGATTGGCCTTGGGAATTTTCTTGACATAAAATTTTACGAATTAACTGAATCACTTCATCCAATCCTTCCTTGCGAAGGCTTGAAACCGGGACAATTTTCTTTTTATACTTGCGTTTAAATCTTTTTAAATGCCCGGCAGCCTCCGGCAGATCCATTTTATTAGCGACGACAATCTGATCTTTACACGCCAGCTGGTCGCTATATTCTCTCAGCTCATGCTCCAGGTTCTTGTAATCTTCCAAAGGATCACGGCCTTCGCTGCCGGCCATGTCAATCATGTGAAGAAGGATTTTTGTCCTCTCGGCATGGCGCAAAAACCGGTCCCCCAACCCCTTGCCCTGGTGCGCCCCTTCAATAATTCCCGGTAAATCCGCGATAGTAAAATGCCAAGGATTATCATTATCAGCATCGACACTGACGATCCCCAGGATCGGCTGCATGGTCGTAAATGGATAGCTGGCGATTTTGGATTTGGCGTTGGAGATGCTGGTAAGAAATGTCGATTTGCCCGCGTTGGGAAAGCCAATAATCCCCACGTCGGCGATCAGCTTCAATTCCACGTCAAGGATGCGCTCTTCGCCAACGCCGGGGGCCGTGGTGATTTTACGCGCGGCATTGCCCAACCCGCCGGGGGCCCCTTTAACGACGACGATGGATTGCTGGTCTTCCATCAACTCCCGGATCACCAAACCCGTCGCGTGGTCCCGCAGGATCGTGCCCAAGGGGACACGGATGATACAATCCGCCCCTACCTTGCCGCTTTTGCCTTTGCTGCTGGCGTTCCCTCCCTTGGCGGCGCGATAATGTTGTTTATATCTCAAATCAAGAAGCGTCTGGATGCCGCGGTCAGCCATCACGATGACGTCTCCGCCCTTGCCGCCGTTGCCGCCGTCCGGCCGGGGATAACGCATATACCTGTCCCGGTAATAGCTCTCGCAACCTTGCCCGCCATCCCCGGATTTGACGTGGATCCTAACCTCATCGACGAATATCATAAAAGTCCATCAGGCGGCGATCTTGGTGATATTGAGCACCGTCAATTTCTGACGATGTCCTTTGATGGTAGAGGAATCTTTGCGCCGGCGGAATTTGAAGGCACGCACCTTGGATCCCTGGGCATGTCTGGCGACCTTGGCGGTCACTTTGACATCTTTCAGATAAGGCTGCCCGACGCGGACGTCCGCCCCGTTGGCCAGAAGCAATACCTGGTCCAGGGTCACTTCGCTCCCTTGCGAATCCGGCAAACGCGTTATGTTGATCACATCCCCTTCAGAAACTTTATACTGTGTTCCACCGACCTGAATGACTGCGTACATGACAAACCTCCTTTTAAGAATACATTTACAGTACTTTGTTAAAAACTATTTTTTCTCTGTTTATTACAAAAATCGTTCTTACGTAAAATTTGCGAAATCACAACTTGCGTAATTTCAATGCGTTGCGCCATAATTTCCTGTTTTCCTATTGATTCCCCGTCGTAAAC
>JACRHP010000075.1 GCA_016212005.1 Candidatus Omnitrophota bacterium
GCCTTCAGGAGCTTCCCGACACTCATGGCGAGGACATGTTTTCGTTTCAAAAGAGCCTGCCGGATAATCTTTCGGGTGCTGCGCGCGTTGACGGCTTCGATCATAAGCTCACAATTCTGAACAAGTGATTTCAGAGAAGTCCTTGCGACGTTTCCCAGGCCGAGTTCCCGTCGCAGCCTCTCGACCTTCCCATATTCAATATCATAAAGACCCGTCAGTTGGCAATCTTTTTTTAATTCTTTTAAAACGTACCGGGCGATCCCCCCGCCGATGGCGCCGCAACCTGCGATCCCGATCTTCAATCTGCGCTTTCGATAAGACATCACGCCCGCACGATGATATTGTCGATCAAACGCGTTTTGCCGAACCACACGGCAAGCGCGATAATTATTTTTCCCTGAATTCTCTTCAGCGGCGCCAACGTATCCGCGGCCACGCATTCAATATAATCGATCCGTCCGGAACTTTCCCGGCGGATACGGGAACGCATCTTGCCAATAGTCGCCGCTACCGAATGGTTTCCCGCGATCACGCTTTGCCGCGCCTCTTTTAAGGAACGGTACAGCACCGCTGCTTCCCTGCGTTGGTCCGCCGTCAAATATTCATTACGCGAACTCATCGCCAATCCGCCAGTTTCACGGACTGTCGAACAAATTCTCACGCTGACGGGGAAATTTAAATCGCGAACCATCCACGCCAGGACCGCCGCTTGCTGGGCGTCCTTCTGCCCCAGATACAAAGCATCAGGCATCACGATATTCAACAACTTCCCGACAACCGTCGTGACGCCCCTGAAATGCCCGGGGCGGGACTTCCCGCACAACACCTTCGTTATCTTCTCTACTTCAATATAGGTCAGATACCCCTCTGGGTACATCTCTTTTACCGACGGCACAAATATTATATCAACCTTTTCTCTCTTTGCCAGCTTTTTATCGTCGCGTTCCCGACGGGGATATTTCGCAAAATCTTCCTTCAGGCCGAATTGTTTGGGGTTCACGAAGATGCTCAACACGACAATATCATTTTCCCGCCGGCAACGGCGCAAAAGCGAAGCGTGCCCCTCGTGCAAGGCCCCCATCGTCGGAACAAAACCGACGCGCTTGCCCGCGCGCCTTGCCTTCGCCACCAAACGCTGCATAGTTTTAACGGATCTTATGACGCGCATCAAAGAAGGTCTCAAGCAAATCAGATTCAATTTCTTTAAGAGGGTCCAGGACAAACGCCCGCTCGAACATACGCGGGTGCGGAATTCTTAATTGCGGCGTATCAATGGTGAAACGATCATACAAAAGGATGTCCAAATCGATGGTGCGCGGGCCGTTGACAACCGTCCGCGCGCGGCCCAGCTTTTGTTCAATGGCCTGACACTGGCCCAATAATTCAAGGGGAGATAATTGGGTTTCGACCTTGACGACGGCATTGAGGAATTTGCTCTGTGGCGGGCCGCCGACAGGATCGGTTTCGATGATCGTAGATTGCTTGAGCACCGAAACGCCCTTTTCCCGCAACAAGGCAACAGCGCTCTGAATATAGCCAGCACGGTCACCCAAATTCGAACCTAATCCGATATACACGATTGACAACTTATAAAACCTTCTTTAAGCGCTCCACGGCTTCGTGCAAACGTTCTTTGGGCACGGTCAGCGCCATGCGGACGTACCCTTCCCCGGCCTCGCCAAAACCGTTGCCCGGCGTGACGACAATGTCCGCCTTATCGAGAAATGCTTTGGCCGTTTCCATCGAACTTGAAAAACTTTTCGGGATTTTTGCCCAGACATAGTACGCGGCCTTGGGCGGCGTGATCTTCCAGCCGATGTTGCGCAGGCCGTTGATCAACAGGTCCCGGCGTTCCTGATAAAGCGCGCGCATATCCTCGCCCAAATGCGGCGGACTTTTTAACGCCGCGATGGCGGCGACCTGGATTGCCTGGAAGATCCCGGAATCAAAATTCGTCTTGACCTTGCCCAGCGCGGCGATCAGCGTCGGGTTCCCGCACGCCCAGCCGATCCTCCAGCCGGTCATATAATACGTTTTAGAAAAAGAATGGAATTCGATGGCCACGTCCTTAGCGCCTTCGATCTCCAAGATGCTGACCGGCTTTTCATTATCAAAATAGACTTCCGAATAAGCCATGTCGGAGACGATGATGAATCCCTTGCTGCGCGCCAAGTCGACTAAACCCTGATAGAATTCCCGGGGAGCGGTGACCGCGGTCGGATTGTTGGGATAATTGATCAGGACCATCTTCAGGTCTTTGATCTTTTCAATTTTAGCTAGATCGGGCACAAAACCCTGGCTCGCCTTAAGCGGCACCGGAACGATCTTCGCGCCGGCAAACAGCAGTGACGGACGGTACGCCGGGTACGCCGGATCGGTCAAAGCCACTCTATCTTTGGGATTTATAATGCCAAACGGTAAATGAGCGAGCCCTTCTTTGGAGCCGATCAACGGATAAATTTCTGTGTCGGGATTGAGCGCGACATTGAACCGTCCCTGGAACCATTGGGCAATTTCCTGACGCAAGGCGGGCAATCCGGCGTCCAACGCGTAATGATGATTATTGCCGTCATCAAGCGCTTTTTTCATCGCATCGATAATTGGCGTCGGTGTCGGATAATCCGGGTCACCGATCCCCAGATTGATCACATCTCTTCCTTGCGCCACCGCCGCTCGTTTGGCCTTGTCGATCTCAACGAACAAATACGGCGGTAATTCCTTTAACCGGTCGGCAAATTCGATGTTGACAGACATGAAGACTTCCCTTTCCCAGGTTTGTTCCGGATCGATGATTATGTCAATGCGACTTGCAAAGGCTTCTGCTTGATTTTACTGACCTTTAAAATCGAAAAGCCAAGGATATTCCCGGTTTTATCGACTTTCTCCATGACCTGGTCGTTTCGCGTCTCGCGGAAATAACCCGGTTTGCGGTCGAAAATGACCTCCAGATAATCCCCTTCCCGGTCATACCATAACTTCACAATCTTTTTGGCCATAATTGGACTCCTTTTTTGAGAGTATCCGTCAGATACGCCGTCAGGACAAACGCGTCGTGCGCGCGCGATTTGACGACAACACAAAGATATTTATCACCCACACGGGTCGCGAAATAATAACGGTAGAAGTCATCCCAAAACCGTTCGTCTGAAATAATTTAATCGGTGGTCGCGGACCGTCGATGTTGGATATACAATGGCCTCAGGGACATAAAACCTGGAGGCCGATATGAAATTGACCGATGAACAATGGGAGAAAATCA
>JACRHP010000006.1 GCA_016212005.1 Candidatus Omnitrophota bacterium
CAAGAAAGCCGCGCGGTTTGTGAAACAGCAAACAACACAAAACAACGCACAGGGCCGCCGCTGCGTACGCGGCAAGAACCGGGACCGGGACGTACGCGCCCAGCAAAATGCCGCCGCCAAAACACAGCGTAATCCACAACAGCGGCCGGCGCGTTTTATTAGGGGGAGGGTTCATGGACGCCGGGGGACCTTTAAAAAAGCGCTGAACTTCGCGAAGTTCTTTTCCTTGATCCCGCGCACCAGCTTGACCTGGTCAAGAGACGTGAACGGGCCTTCTTGCTGACGGTGCTCGATGATCTGCCGGGCGGTGTATTCGCCGATGTACGGGACGCCGACGAGCTCTTCAAAAGAAGCGGTATTGACGTCCAGCTTGGGGTAGATTTCCGCGCTTTCCACAACGCCGACGGCGCCGCGAAAAAGGGGCCAGCGGCCCAGGGCGTAATGCGTCAACGAGCCGGCGGTAAAAACCGCCGCCACAAGAAGGAGCACCTGCTTCTCTTGTTTTGTAAAATGCAGCATTGGAGCGCAGACTCTTAAAAGGGGGACACCGAGCGGAAAGACAGGGGGGAAAGGATCCGGATACCCGGGTATCCGGAAACTGTGTTTAAAGCACTATGTTCGCCACTTTGCCGGCGACGTAAACGAACCTCTTGACCGGTTTCCCGGCGAGGAATTCCCGGATCTTGGCGTCGGCCAGGGCGATCTTGCGGACGTCCTCTTCGCTACTGTCCGCGGCCACCTGGAACTTGCCGCGCAGCTTGCCGTTGATCTGCACGACGACCTGCACCGAATCCTGCTTGAGGGCCGCCTCATCGCAGGCCGGCCAGGCCGCGCGTACGACACTCTGCTCTCCGCCGCCGACTTTCTCCCACAACTCCTCACACAGGTGCGGCGTGAAGGGAGCGAGCAAGAGCACCACCGTCCGGACAGCCCTGTTCAACAGCGCCTGCTTGACGCCGCCGCCCGCAGGGACGGCGTATTTGTCAACGGCGTTCATGAAGATCATCAGGCTGCTGACGGCGGTATTGAATTTGTACCCTTGCGAAATATCCTCGGTAACTTTTTTGATGGCGGCGTTGCGTTCGCGCTCCAGGTCCTTGTCTTGTTGATCAAAATTCTCCGCGGACGGCTCGCGCGTGCCGGGCACAAACCTTTGCTGCGCCAGATGCCAGACGCGGTTGAGGAATTTCCAAGCCGCGTCTACACCCGCGTCACTCCATTCGAGTTGGTCTTCCGGCGGCGCCGCGAACAGGATGGCCAGGCGCAGGGAGTCCGCGCCGTAGCGCTCGATGATCGCGTCCGGGTCGACGGTATTCCCCCGGGACTTTGACATGACCTCGCCGTCTTTGAGGACCATCCCTTGCGTCAAAAGCCGGACGAACGGCTCGTCAAAATTGACCAGCCCCAGGTCCTTGAGAAACTTCGTAAAAAATCGTGAATACAAAAGATGAAGAATCGCGTGTTCGATGCCGCCAATATACTGGTCGACCGGCATCCAGTACGCGGCTTCTTTTTTGTCGAAGACGTCCTTGTCATTGCGCGGTGAGCAAAACCTTAAAAAATACCAGGAAGAATCAATGAATGTCGCCATGGTATCGAATTCCCGTGTGGCATGGTCATAACCACACTGCGGGCACTTTGCGTAGAGAAACTCTGAACTTCTCGTCAGAGGACTGCCCCCACGCCCAGTAATTTCAATTTTCTTAGGCAATTCGACCGGCAGCTTATCTTCTGGCACAGGCAATGTCCATTTACGACCTTCTTCACGACATTTCTTACAATAAATTATCGGAATAGGCGTCCCCCAATACCGTTGACGGGAAATCAGCCAATCGCGCAAACGCCAATGCACCGTAACCTCGCCCATTTTATTTTGCATCATCCACTCGGCGATGTTTTTCTTGGCAGCCTCGTTATCTATTCCATCGAATTGCTTTGAATTAACCAGAGTCCCCTGTCCTTCGTAGGCAGCTTTAAGGTCGGAAACTTTAGCGGCAGGGTTGGCGGGGTCTTGAATAACAATACGCATCGGTAATTTATGCTCTTTGGCGAACAGAAAATCTCTTTGATCATGCGTTGGGACCGCCATGATCGCACCGGTGCCGTATTCCATCAGGACATAATCCGCGATCCAGATCGGAATTTCCTCCCCGTTGACGGGATTGACGGCATATTGGCCGGTAAAGATGCCTTCCTTTTTCTTATCGCCCGTCAGGCGCAGGCTTTTGCTCTCGCCGGCGACTTTTTCGATGAAGGCGCGGATCTTCTTCTCATCGGGTGTGCCCGCGATCAATTTCTCGACCAAAGGATGCTCGGGGGCCAGCACGACATAGGTGGCGCCGAAAATGGTGTCCGCGCGCGTCGTAAAAACGGTAATACGCTCGCTGCGCTCGCCGGTCTTCTTCCAGGTAAAAAAAATATTCACGCCGTGGCTTTTGCCGATCCAGTTCTCCTGCATCGCCACCACACGCGAAGGCCAATTGGCCAATTTCTTGAGATCTTCCAGCAATGGTTCGGCATAATGCGTGATCTTTAAATACCATTGCTCCAGATTCTTTTGTACGACCGGCGTCTTGCAGCGCCAGCAGGCGTCATTGACGACCTCTTCATTGGCCAGGGTCGTCTGACAGCTCTCACACCAATTCACGGGAGAAGCCTTTTTATAAGCCAGCCCGCGCTCGTACATCTTTAAAAAAATCCATTGATTCCAACGATAGTATTGCGGATCGCACGTGGCAAGCTCACGGTCCCAGTCGTAGGAAAAACCCATGCGTTTGAGTTCCGCGCGCATCTGGTCGATACAGCCGTACGTCCACTTGGCCGGGTCAGTCTTATTTTTGATGGCGGCGTTCTCGGCGGGCTGGCCGAAGGCGTCATAGCCCATCGGATGGAGCACGTTATAGCCCTGCATCATCTTGACGCGGGCGATGACGTCGGCGATCGTGTAATTACGCACGTGCCCCATGTGGATCTTGCCGGAAGGATAGGGGAACATCTCGAGGACATAATATTTCTTGCGGGCGGGGTCTGCCGGGGCCTTGAAGACCTGCTTTTCCTGCCAGATCTTCTGCCACTTCTCTTCGATCTTGTGGATTTCGTGGGTGGTGTAGGGCATAATTAAAATGGAGGGGGATTCCTCCCGAAGGGAGCCTATCGGCCGGTTCAGGGAAAAATACGATTAACGACTAAGAGCGACTGGGTCTTTTTTCCGGCTGACGGTGACCGCGGGGGATTGCGTATTGGCCTTGTTAACGACAACCGTATGATAACTGCTGTCCGACTTGTAGTAATCCATACCCCGCTCGATATACTGCGCGTCGATGCGCTGGGGCGCGAAGAAATCCTGACAGATCTTCTTGGCTTTTTGGATGTCGAAACAGCGGCAACAGTAAATATCGATGGAAATAAAGTTCTTCGGCGTGAGCGTGTGGATCACGATCGAGCTCTCGATCAAAGGCACCCAGCCGGAAAGCCCGGCCTTGTCGGGGAAACGCACTTCATCGCTACGGAAAATATTCGGCGGGGATTGTTTCTCCATGCCTAACGCGGCGACCGCATCATCGAGGAACTTGTAGCAGAGCGTTAAATCATCGCAAACGCCCGGTTTACACCCGTAAAGATCCAGTAACAACTGATACCCAAAGGACATGTTGTTGTGTGTGTTCATTTTCTTACGTTACATTTTATACTATAAATTTAGTTAATATGCTATTAAATTTATTTTTTTTCATCTCAAGAACAAAAAAACAAATCCACACAAAACGAGAAACGTCAGGAAATACCAGAGAATCCCGTGATTCGCGTAACGAATTTTTCCCAAAAACCCGCTACCGGCGCGCTGTAAACTTTCGCCGCAGAAATGGCACAGGAGCGCGTCCTCATCAAAGACCGTGTTGCCGCAATGCGGGCATGTGTACCCTTGCATAAAGTGCATATTATGCCATCGGCAAAAAAAATAGTCAAAGAAAATAATTTTTCCCGGTGCTCATGCGAATAGCGGTTTACCGTCGGGGGTAGATTAATTTGCATTTTCCCGCAAAATGTCCTAGAATGGAACCATTAAATACCTGAACCAATGGAGTGAACGAAGCCCATGAATATCACGCTTAACGGCCGGACAAAAGAAATCGCCTCTTCCCAGAGCCTGCGGGAAGTCGTCCAGCGCTTTTCTCCCGATCTTTTTCCCGTTATCGCGGAAGTCAACGGCACAATCGTCAAAAAATCTCAATGGGACGAGATTTGCCTCAATGACGGCGATACCATCGAACTGGTCGGTTTTGTCGGAGGAGGTTAAATGGATACGCCGCTGGAGATCGCCGGGAAAATGTTTACCAGCCGCTTTTTGCTGGGGACCGGCAAGTTCAAGAATAAAACGGATCTGGCGCAAAGCATCGAGGCCTCCAAAACCGAAATCGTCACCGTTGCCCTGCGGCGCATCGATCTCGAACGCCACGACGAGAATATCCTGGAATATATCCCCAAGAACGTGACTCTTCTCGTGAATACCTCCGGCGCGCGTAACGCCAAAGAAGCGGTGCGCATCGCCCGGCTGGCGAAGGAAGCGGGTTACGGTAACTGGATCAAGATCGAAGTGATCAACGACAGCAAATATCTTCTGCCCGACAACCAGGAAACCGTCAAAGCGACCGAAATTCTGGCGGCCGAAGGGTTCGTCGTCCTTCCTTATATGTATCCTGACCTCTACGCGGCCCGCGCCCTGGTGCAGGCCGGCGCGGCGACCGTGATGCCATTGGGCTCGCTCATCGGCAGTAACCGCGGATTAAGAATCAAAGAATTTATCCAGATCCTCATCAATGAGATCGACCTGCCGATCGTCGTGGACGCGGGATTAGGGGCGCCCTCCCATGCCGCCGAAGCCATGGAGATGGGCGCCGACGCTGTTTTGGTCAATACCGCCGTGGCCACGTCGGGGAATCCCGCGCTCATCGCGCAGGCTTTCGCGATGGCCGTCGAGGCCGGACGTTTGGCTTATTTGAGCAAATTACCCTCACCGAAAGACAACGCGGATGCCTCCTCGCCTTTGACCGGCTTTCTCTATGATCAGTCTCGTTGATATCAAGAACATTCTCCATGATCCCGATCCCGAATCGACGGAACAATTGGCGCAAGACGCCAGCCGCCTGACGCGGCAGTATTTCGGACGGACGATCACGCTATACGCTCCCTTATATCTATCAAATTTCTGCAGCAGTTACTGCACGTATTGCGGCTTTCACAGCCACAACCGCATCAAACGCTTCAAACTGACCGCCGAACAAATGCGTCAGGAAATGTCATTCCTGGCCAGACAAGGCATCGAGAACGTCCTTCTTTTGACCGGTGAATCCTATCAGGCAACGCCTCTGGATTATCTTAAGGAAGCTGCAACAATCGCCAAGACATATTTTTCAAATATCAGTTTAGAAGTGCATCCGATGGATGAGAAGGAATACCAAGAACTTTTTCAGCACGGCGTTGACGGGATTACGGTCTACCAGGAAACATATGACCGTAAACGCTACAAGGAAGTCCACGTCTCCGGCAAAAAAGCCGATTACGATTATCGCTTGGGCACGCCGGAACGCGCGGCCAAAGGCGGCATACGCCACATTTCGCTAGGGATCCTTTTAGGGCTGGCCGATCCGGCTGAAGACCTTCACGCCCTCTATCAACATCTCCATTGGATGGAACACCATTATCCGGGGGTGGAATACAGCGTTTCGTTTCCCCGTTTAAGATCCATTAAAGGAACAAATTTTGCCTATTGCGATGTTGATGACATTACGCTGGTGAAGATCATTTGTCTGACGAGAATCCAGTTCCCGCGGGTAGGGATCAATTTATCAACTCGAGAGAACGCTAATTTGCGCGATCACGCGCTGGAATTGGGGATAACGCGCATCTCGGCGGGGTCCAACACCTCCGTGGGAGGGTACACCGTTACCGCGGCGGAAAAGCAGGACCCGCAATTCGACATCAAGGACCGGCGCTCCGTCAACGACATCGTCCAGCTCCTCAAACAGCGCAACTTCGATCCCGTCCTCACCGACTGGCGCGGTATCGGCAATCAAATCGACTAAGCCCATTAAAAGAAAGAGCCGGCAAATTTTTGCCGGCCCTTTTTTATTTCCCTATCTTTAACGTCTTACGTTCTAAATTCCGCGAAAAGATCCGTACTCAAGTACCGCTCGCCGGTATCGGGGAGGATAACAACGATCATCTTTCCCTTGTTCTCCGGACGGCGGGCGACTTTCAACGCCGCGCACAAAGCAGCACCGGAAGAGATCCCAACCACGATTCCTTCCTGCCGCATCAACATCTTGGCATGCGCCATGGCCTCATCGTTATCAACCTGGATGATCTCATCGATGATCTTGGTGTTCAAAATTTCCGGAACGAACCCGGCACCGATGCCCTGGATTTTATGCGGTCCGGGCACGCCGCCGGAAAGGACCGGAGAACCCTTGGGTTCGACAGCAATGGCTTTAAAAGCCGGTTTGCGCTTCTTGATGACTTCGGCAACACCGGTGATCGTTCCGCCCGTTCCGATACCGGAGATCAAAAAATCCACCTTGCCGTTGGTATCGTTCCAGATCTCTTCGGCGGTTGTTTTACGGTGAACTTCCGGGTTGGCCGGGTTTTGAAATTGCTGCGGAATAAAATAATTGGGATCGGATTCGGCGAGTTCCTTCGCTTTCTTGATCGCTCCCTTCATCCCTTCAGGGCCGGGCGTTAAAACCAGATTGGCGCCTAACGCCTTTAAAAGGGCGCGCCGCTCCAGACTCATGGTCTCGGGCATCGTCAGGGTTATCTTGTACCCTTTGACCGCGGCGACGAACGCGAGCGCGATTCCCGTATTTCCCGAGGTGGGCTCCAAAATGATCGTCTTGCCTTTTTTAAGATTCCCCGCTTTCTCGGCGGATTCGATCATGGCCAGCCCGATACGGTCCTTGACGGAAGCCATCGGATTATAAAATTCCAATTTAGCGACGACCTCGGCGGCACAGCCTTCGGTCACTTTATTTAAACGCACCAGCGGCGTATTGCCGATCAGTTCGGTGATGTCATTGGCGATCTTGATTTTTTCGGCTGTATTGGTCCCCATGATCTGTTCCTCCGTTGGATTGTTTTTAAACAAGAATGGTCGGATTATAACATCGTCTTTAAAAAGATGTCAACACATTCGTGTGCCGTAGGCCTACCTGCGGCGTTCGAGGCTTTTCTTGCGCAAATAGACCATCAATATGGCTATAGCGGCCGGGGTGACACCGGAAATCCGGTGCGCCTGGCCTAAATTCGCGGGGGAAAATTGTTTGAGCTTCTGACGGATCTCGATGGAAAGCCCCTGGATCCCGTCATAATCCATATCCGCGGGGATCCTGATGTTCTCCACATGGCGGAAGCGCTCGACCTCTTTGAGCTGGCGCGCGATAAAGCCTTCATATTTGATCTCATACTCGACCTGATCGATAATTTCAGGTGTCGCAGATTTGAGTTGTCCATCATACGGGGCGATCATTTCATAAGTGACTTCCGGACGCTTAAGCAGATCACTTAAAAACGTGGGCTGCTTGACAGGACTGCTGTTAAGCCGGATGAGCTCCCGGTCCAGGCCCGTCCCCGGCCCGACGCGCACGGATTGAAGGTGCCGGATCTCTTTCTCGATCCAGTCGTATTTCTCCTGCACCTTGTGGTACGTCTCTTCCCTTAATAGGCCCAAGCGGTATCCGTATTCGGCCAGGCGCCGGTCGGCGTTGTCCTCGCGCACGATCAATCTGTATTCCACGCGGGAGGTGAACATCCGGTAGGGCTCCTCGGTGCCTTTGGTGGTCAGATCATCGATCAAAACGCCAATGTAGGATTCATGGCGGCCCAAGATCAAAGGGTCCTTCTCCCTCACCTTCAAAGCGGCGTTGATACCGGCAATGAGCCCTTGCGCGCCGGCTTCCTCGTATCCGGTTGTCCCGTTGATCTGGCCGGCAAGAAATAAGTTGCAGACTTTTTTCGTTTCCAGGGAAAGCGTCAATTCCGTCGGCGGGACAACCCCGTGTTCGATAGAATATCCGGGGCGGTTGATCTTGACGTTCTCCAATCCGGGGATCGAACGGACGAATTGCTCCTGGACATCTGCCGGCAGACCGGTCGAGATGCCGTTGGGATAATATTCATCCGTATCAAGTCCTTCGGGTTCCAGAAAGATCTGGTGACGCTGTTTATCGGCGAATTTCTTGAGCTTGTCCTCGATCGACGGGCAATACCGCACGCCGGTCGCCTGGATCTGGCCCGAATACATCGGCGAAAGATGCATATTGTCCCGGATGATCGCATGGGTCCGTTCATTCGTATATGTTATATGGCACGGAATTAATTTCTGGCTTGGAGGAATACACGGCGTGCGAAATGAAAATGGGACGGGGCGTTCATCCGAATGCTGCGGCTCCAATTGGGAGAAATCGATCGTTTTGCCGTCGAGCCGCGGCGGCGTGCCGGTTTTAAACAAGATGACCGGAAATCCGCATTCTTCAAGACTTTGCGCGAGACGCGTCGAATTAGGCTCTCCCACACGCCCGCCGGGTGTGATCTGTTTGCCGACGTGAATGCGGCCTTTTAAAAACGTTCCCGTGGTGATGACGACCGTGCCGCAGGCAATCGCACCATGATTTTTTGTCTTTATCCCGCAAACCTTGCCGCTTTTAACGACCAGTTCATCCACCTCGTCTTCCAGCACCTCGAGATTTTGCTGCCAACGTACCACGTTCTGCATGTACAGTTTATACTGCTTGCGGTCGGACTGGCAGCGCGAGGAACGCACGGCCTGGCCTTTGGAGGCGTTGAGCTGGCGGAATTGAATGCCGGTGCGGTCCGCGGCCAAACCCATTTCACCACCCAAGGCGTCGATCTCTTTGACGAGCTGGCCCTTGCCCACACCGCCGATAGCCGGATTACAGCTCATCTGGCCGATCGTGTCGAAGAATAGCGTCGTCATCAAGGTCGATACGCCCATGCGGCTCGCCGCCAACGCGGCCTCAACTCCCGCATGCCCCCCGCCAATGACTATGACATCATAGTGTTTATTCATAATCATTAACTATATAGTAGAGAGTAGAAAGTAGCAAGTAGAGAGTCGACAGTCGAAATAATTTATCGTGGAAAGACTTTCCTGTCAACAACCTAAATAATACTATCTATGGATCGTTTTTCAACCAATCCACTCTCTACTTTCTTCTCTCTACTCTCTACTTCTTTGGAGAACTGCAGGATTCGCGGACGACGAGTTCGGGAGCAAGGGTGGTCTTTTTCCTGACCGCGCCGTTGCCGGTGATCAGGACATGAAGATAACGCACCGCGGCCTCGGCCATCTCGAACAAAGGCTGTTTGACGGTCGTCAAGGCGACCGGACCAAACAAACAGGCCGGGTTGTCATCAAAGCCAACAATAGAAATATCTTCGGGGATCTTCAATCCCTTCTCCAGGAGAACGGCCATCGTCTCCAGGGCCATGTCGTCGCTCGCGGCGAAGATGGCGGTCGGAGGTTCCTTCAACTTCAGGAATTGTTCCGCCGCGAAGCGGGCGCAGCGCCGGGAATAATCCCCCTGGTAAACATATCCCTGGGGAAGGGGGATGTTTTTCTTTTCCAAAAACTGCTCAAAGCCCTTCAACCGTTGGGCGCCCGCCTGGGTATTGAGGTTGCCGGTGATGGTGGCGATCTTTTTATGGCCGAGGCTGACCAGATAATCCGTGGCGATCTCCCCGCCCTGGACATTATCGACAGCGATATATCCGACGTCCAGGTCATCGGCCTTGTTATTGATAATAACGCAGGGCACGCCGGAGGCGAGCGCCGCCTCCACCTGCCGGCGGTTTTCGATGACGTCGGCGAAAATGACGCCGCCGACATTACCGGTATTGATCGGATTAAAGCCGTTGGTGATATGAAAGACCAGGTCCATGTGCAGGACTTCGCAGGCGTGGCCCACCCCGCGGATAAGTTCGATGGCGTAAAACGAATGGAATATCCCCGGATAGCCGGGCATGACCAGCCCGATGGAGTTGTTCATGCCCCTGGCCAGGCGCTGGGCGCTCACATTGGGTTTGAATTTGTAGAAAGCGACGGCCTCTTCAACGCGGGAGCGATTTTGGGCGGAGACGGTCGTGGCGTTGTTGATCACGCGCGAAACGGTCGTAATGGAAACCTTCGCGCGGCGGGCGACATCGTGGATGCTTGGTTTATTTTTCACAATTGGGACAGATAACGTTGTGTCGTGTCGGTGGCTGGCCGTGTTTGATGTCTACCGGACCGTATCGCCCGCCCGGATCTTGGACCACTGTTCTTTAAGGTCGGCGGCGGCGATATCGGGCCTGACCTGGATCACTTCCAGACGGGCGATGTAATCGGGGCCGCGATAAACACCCAGCGTGTCCCCGGCGCGCAGCCCGCGCTTTTCGCCGATATCCACGATCGCGAAATTGCTTTCTTCATTGACGCTCAGGACCTTTCCCTCGAACCCCGGATTGCTCTCCGGGGATCCTGCCTGGCCGGCCGGCGGCTCCACGCCGACGGACGTGGCCGCGGCCTGGGCCTGGCTGCTGACAACGATCGGCGGCAATTCCACCTCCCCTTCCGAGGAAGGCGGGGACGATTTCATGGTCTTGAAAGAGCGGTCCAGGCTGTCTTTGATCTCCCATATTTCATCGATCTTGTTTTGCACGACTGCGCCGGTCTGATCCAGCTTCCTGGCCAGGGTATCTTTATCCCGGGTGATGTTCACGATCGATTTCTCCAGGGCGGTCTTGGCCGCGGCAAGTCTTTTGATCTGCTGGCGCAATTCCATATTTTGCTGGGTAAGCTTGTCCGCTTTCTGTGCGACAAAATTTTTGTCATTCCTTGTCCTGGCCAGTGCCAGCGACAGGTTGTCGATCATGCCTTCCTTTTCCTTGATCTCGTCTTCTATCAGCTCTTTTTCATGACGGATCGCTTCCAGGTCCATGCGCAAGGCCTCATTGTCCTGCTTCAGCTGGACGATCTGGGAGGAATGGTCAGAGAGATTTTTATTAAGCTTTTCGATCTCCAGTTCCAGGGCGGCCTTCTGCTTGAACAATTCGGCCACATCTTTGTCCCGCGCGCCGGCGGCAATATTCTGGTTTTCTCCGAAGGAAGAGGGCGGCTCCGGGGGAAGGGTCTCTGAGCCGGCAACGGCTGGCGGCTGGTCGTCAAGAGCGAGCCCCGCGGCCGGGACATCGGCACCTTGCGCCGGGGAAACCGGTTCCGTCACCG
Source organism: Candidatus Omnitrophota bacterium (assembly GCA_016212005.1). GTDB lineage: Bacteria > Omnitrophota > Gorgyraeia > Zapsychrales > Zapsychraceae > UBA10015. The sequence continues at coordinate 11,276 of JACRHP010000006.1, forward strand.
GGGGAACAGGCGGAGCGGGTTCTTTTTCCTTGTAAACGATCTTTTCCTGATAAACGACTTGCGGCTTGTCCTGGAGTTTGGCCAATAACTCGTCGCGCTCTTTCAGCAATCCATCGCGTTCCTTCTTGATGTCCTCAAGCCGGCTCTGCCATTTGTCGCGTTCTCCGGTGATGCTGTTGATCTGGGCCAGAAGCTCTTCGGAATGCGATTGCAGATCAGCGATCGTCTTTTCATATTTGGACTTCTCGCCACCGGCCTGTCCCAGTTGATCTTTTATCTGGGACAGCTGTTCTTTCAGCGTTTTCAGTTCGCCGAGGTTTTGCTTCTCCCGGTCCCGGGATCCCTGGAGCTCACGCTCCAGGGAAATTTTCTGCCCTTCGATCTTCTGCTTCTCCAGGAGGGTATAGCCCGCGAAACCCAGCCCGCCCGCCAGAAGAAAAACAAGAACCACGATGCCTTGCTTGGCCGCTTTAGACATAAGAACTTTTGCGCCTTTACTTGCTGAAGAAAATGAACCTCCCCGCAACAAGTTGCGGGGTATTCGGCGAAGTAGAATAAATTTAAATTGATTGTACTATAACAAAGTATTTATATGCCTACAACAAGAAATGAATAAATTTCTTCCCGCGAATGTCTACAAAACAAGCGCCTTGGTAATAAGCATCGAAGCGGTCAGGGTTTTCGACCCGCTCTTGGTCTGGGTGATCCGCAAGGTTTCGATGCGAAGAAGCAGGGAAGAAGTATTAAGCTGATAAACAAAGCTCATCAAAGGCTCCATGGGCCCTTGCGCCTCGATCTCCACCGTATACTCCTTGTAAAAACCGATCTCCCGCGGCTTGCGCGGCTTCATGTCCACGAGATACACCGAGGATTTGCGGGCCAGCGATTCGATCTCTCCGAGAATTTTTGCCACTTCCTCTTCGTCCGAACCGCTGCGCTGGATATACGGGAAATACTTCGCATATTCCTCGCTGATGAAATCCTTCTGGTTTAAATTCCGCATATCGCTGCCCAGCTGTTTTTCCCCGATCCGGATCTGCTGGTTAAGCGCGCTAAACCGCGCCCTGATCGGGCTGATCAGCAACCGGTCCAGAAAAGCGACGGCCAGAAAGACAAAGGCGGCGCTTAATCCGATTCTTTCTTTGACGGAAAGTTTATCCAAGAACATTCTCTTCTCCTTAAAACGCCCGGGACTAAAACCCGCCCCCCGAGGGATCCGGGGGACTCCGGGTGGCCCGGCGCGTCACAACGCATTGTCATCTTCGTGCTTTTCATGCATGCAGATGATCTCAAATTTGGCGTACTCCGTATCTTTTTCTTTTTTCGTCGTCGTATACGTCATTTGCACGTTTTCAAAATACGGCGAATTCTCCAGCGTGGTGACGAACTCAAAGACATTGGACATCACGGCGGCGCGCCCCTGCAGGACCGTCTGTTTGTTTTCCTCGATATTGATATTGGTAAAATAAATTTCCTCGGGGGTCAGGCGCGCGATCTCGTTGAGGATATTGATCGAGCTTTTCCGCGCGTCAAGCCTTCCCTTGACGAGGTTGATGGCCATGCGCATCTTCTCGACCGCCTGGGCGTCCTTTTCCATCCCCCCGATCGATCTCTTTAATTCCGTCATATAGTTGCTTTTCTTGTAATAAATAACAAAGAAGACCGTCGACAAAAGCATGAGGATCGAGATGGCCAGCACCCCGGTCACGGTGATCTCTTTTCTGCGTCCTTCCATCTGCTTCTTGATGCGCAGTTCACTTGAGGTCAAATCCAGTTCCAGATCGGACGGCGCCAGGGCCATCCCCATCAAAGGACAAGGAGAAATAAACCGCTCATCTTCTTTCCCCCGCTCATACAACTTTAGTCCCCTGGCAAGATGGATCTGGTGGACCGGTTCGGCCGCTACCACGGGGACTTCAACTTTCGCGGCCAAGAGGGAAACCAGGTTCGGGATATGCGCGGCCGTCCCCCCCAGGAACAGCTGGACGATCTTCGCGTCCCGCTCCTCGTTCTGATAGAGCCCTATGGAATGGGTGACCTCTTCGTTGAACTTCTCGGGCCAGCCGGCCTCCTCCCCCAGGAGATGATTGGCGCCGATGAGGAAGTTGCGCGTATAAACCAGCTTGGCATCCCGGACCACGATCAGGTCGGAATAATTGGAATCGACGTCGACATAAACGACGGCCTGGTCGCCGGCCTTGGCGTCGTCATAAACCTGGCTTTTGCTCGGGCCGGCCTCCGGCCACCAGGCCAGGCGGAACCAGTGGGCGAGCCCCTCGGAACTCACGCCTACCTTTTCAACTTCGATACCGGCCTTTTGCAAGACTTCGATGCGCGCGTTGACCAGGTTCCTGCGGGCGATGACCAGCATGACCTTGGTATACCCTTCGTGAAGCACGCCGATCGGTTTGTAGGTGAAAATGATCTCGTCCCGGGAATAGGGGGTCTGTTTGCCGACCTGCAAGGAGACCATGTCCCGGATGTCCTTGGGGTTGATGGAGGGGAATTCCAGGATCCGCACCGTCAAAAGATGGCGCGGGATGCACGCGATAACGCCCTGCTTGCTGAGCTTAAGCTCCTTGAAGATCCGGACGAGGGCCGCCGTGACGGGCTCCTTGATCTCGACCAGCTTCCTGAAACTGGCTTTGGTAATGACCGATTCCTTGCCGGAAGCCGGGCTGCCCTCCATCACCTTCAGCCAGTCATTGCCGATCTCAACGACAACGACGGGCCTGCGGGGTTCTTTTTGCGATTGTAGTTTCGCCGTCAACGGATATCCTTGGTTTCTGCGCTATTCTTCGTGCCAATAGCGGATATGTTTATCGCGGTCGAGGATAAAAACAACCTTTGTCAACGCCAAAGACCCGGCCTCCTCGTCATAACGCAATTCGCCGGACGATTCCCCGTGGAAATAATCGGAACGTACGCAAATCAGCTGTGCGGCAAGGACGCTGTTGAGCTCTATGGCCTCTTCGGCGGACAACGCCGCGGCGGCGGTTAACGTCGCCGCGACCGTTGCCGCTGATTCAAAAATATTGTCGTCCTTTGTCCCCTCCAGGGAATCATTCCCCCGCCGGAACTGGATCACTTTCTCCGCCAGGGCGCCGCTCATCCCCAGCGCTTCCAGGACGTCCTTGCCGGAGGTATTGATGTTCACCTGGCCGGCCCCGTAAACCGTTACGTGTTCCTTGACCTTGGCGAAGATCTCCGGGGTCATCCCTTTGACCAGGAGCAATTCCTCAAGCGTCTCAAACTTTCCGTTAGGGCAAGGGTACCCACCCGCAAGATTTTTATAATAACCGCTTTCCGCGCCGTTGGGGCGCGGTTCGTCATCTTCATCAATCCAGTCCAATATGGAATCGGCGATGTCATCGGCTTCCTGCGCCGTCGTCTGCGCGACAGTTTCAAAGAGCCGCTGCAAAATCTCGACGGTCGCCTTGTTGACGTTGATCTTTCGTTCCTCATCGACCAATCCATACCGGGTTTCGCTTGCGCCGCTATCGTCCGAAGGAGCATATTCATACTTGATGCTGACATACCCCTGGTCGCCAAGACGGATGTCCCTGAACGTCTCTTCATCGCCGGCCCACGTTTCATTCAGGGCGTCGTAATCCGGGGACTGATCATCACCGAGCATAAATACCGCCGTCTTCACCCCGGCTTCGGCCAGATAATAGGTTTGGGCCCGTTCCTTCACGCGCTGCGCCAATCCGACTTGCGGGGCGACATACGCGTAAATGGCAACAGCCAAAACGCTTAAAAAAAACAGACACCACAAAACGGCGATCAGGACACTGGCGTGTTCGTCAAAGGGCAAAGCCCTTTGCAATCTATTCCGCGCGCGGCCCCACAAACGCATCGGTCAGACCTCCCCTTCCCCTTGATTCTCTGGTTGCGCCTCGTCATCGGAAGGGATGTCACCGCCGGCGGGAATAAATACCGTGCGTTGCCACGAAATTTCCTGTTCTCCGTTCTTAAACGTCAATTCGACGCTCACGCCTTTGGGGGGATTGTCCTCGTCATACCACGTATCTTTCCAGCCGTATTCATATTTTTTTTGCTCGTTTTCTATCGTTTCTTTATAAAAATAATATTTAAATTTAAGGTCTGTAACCTGGGCGACCCGTTCTGTCGTGACATCGCCGGCCCCGGGTTCCGTGGCGGACACCGCCTGGGCGTAATCTCTCTGTTCGCTGACAACCTCGCTTTGCGAACTGTCAAAATAATACGATTTCTCGCCGAGATAGATAAGCTCATTGTCGTCTTCATCAAGCTTTGAGCCTAAAGCCGCGAAGCTCACCTTTTGAGCGGTGCCCGTGAACTTGATCCCGGCGGTCTTGAGCGTATTGCGCAAGTCGTGCTCGATCTGGTCGAGAAAAAGCAGGACATCGGCCTGCGGCCCCCCGAACGCCTGCACACGGTCAAAGGTGCGCAGGCCGGCGCCGAACGTCGAGAGGACGGCCAGCCCCACGACCCCCATAATGGAGGCCGCGATCAAGAGCTCAATGATCGTGAAGCTGCATGGCCCAGAGGCCATGCAACGGAATCCCGAACCGTCCCGGCATAGTGCCGGGGCAGGTTCAGGGATAAAGCCCTTTTTAGGACTAAAGACTGTCCCGACGCTCGCTTCAAGCTCGGTCGGGACTCCGACCGAAACGAAGTGGGGCGTCGGAGAAGACTGTCCCGACGCTCGCTTCAAGCTCGGTCGGGACTCCGACCGAAACGAAGTGGAGCGTCGGAGAAGACTGAAGACATTCCCTTTGGTCTTTAGTCTTTGGTCTTTAGTCTTTCTTATAATTTTTGTTCCGCGCATACGTCACCAGCGTCAATTGCCGCGGCTGCTCTTGCCGGGAGACCGTCACCACTGATTGGCAGAGAGCTTCTGCCGGGGTAGCTGATACCTCCCACTGCCAGGCGTAATCCTGATACATCCCTTCAAAATTGCCGCTGGTAAGCCCCGGGGAAATGCCTCCCCCCTCGAGAACGCTTTGCTCAATATCCGCCATTTTCTGCCTGGCCAGCTGGACGCTCTCGATCGTTCCCTGGGCGACTTCCAGGGCCCCCAGGGAAACGGTGTACGCGCGCAATACCCCGACGATCCCGACCGACAACACGACAACGGCCAGGAGGACTTCAATGAGGGTTATACCGCCAGATGGACTGAAGACTGAAGACTGAAGACTGAAGACCATTTTATTTTTCTTTAGTCTTTGGTCTTTAGTCTTTGGTCTGCTACCAATTTGTGACATCATCCTCATTCCCCTCCACGCCGTCCGTCCCGAACGAATAAAGGTCATACCCGTCGCTGTTATGCGAGCCGGGGCTTTTGTATTGATACAAGTTGTTCCAGGGGTCGGAAGGGTCTTTTTCCAGGTAAGGACCATTCCAGTTGCCGGGGACGGGGCTTGACGTCGGTTTTTGCAGGAGGGCCTTCAGCCCCTGGGTGGTCGTTGGGTAACGGCCGTTATCCAGCTTGTAGAGTTTGAGGGCCAGGCCTATATTGGAATTGATGTCGGCCTGGGCCACCGTCTCCTTGGCCTGCTCGGACCGCGAGCCCAGCCGCGGCACGACCATCGCGGCCAGCGCGGCGATAATAATGACGACGATCATGAGTTCGATGAGCGTGAAACCTCGCGTAGTCTTCAGACGACAGACATCAGACTTCAGACTAAAATAAAAATAAGTTTTAATAAATTGAGAAGGACTTGAAAACCAAACCTGTCTTGCGCGATCATTTTGCATGTTAGAACCCTCCCTAAAATAATGCTAATTAATTTTCTGGTCTGATGTCTGATGTCTGACGTCTCTTACCGCGACATCGTCCCGATATTAAAAATCGGCAATAAAAGGGCGAAAACGATAAACCCGACGACCCCGCCGATGACCAGGATCAAAAGCGGCTCCAGAAGCGACGTCATCACGCTGATGGTCTGCTCGACTTCCTTCTCATAAGCATTGGCGATGCCGCTCAAGGATTCTTCCAGTTTTCCGCTTTCTTCCCCGACGGCGATCATGTTAAGCGCGAACGTCGGGAACACCTTGACCCTGGCCAGGCTCGAAGAAAGGGTCGCCCCCTGCTGCACGATGTCATCGCTGACCCGCCGGAGCTGGTTGCGCAGGGCCTCGTTATCCAGCGTGTCCGTGGCCAGGGACAAGCTGTCATGGATGGAAAGGCCGCTCTTTAAAAGGAGCCCCAGGGTCCTCGCCAGCTTGGCGATCTCGGCGTTACGCACGAATTTATTGATAAACGGGATATGCAACTTGACCAGGTCGAGAAGAAATTTTTTGCGGCTGGAAGATTTGACCCTCCCGAAGACGACCAAAACGAGCAAGAACGCGATCAAGATCCACAGCCAGTTGGCCGACATAAAATTGCTGATCCCGATCAGGACCATGGTCGGGACAGGCAGGGTCTGTTTCATGGTCTTGAAGATGCCGATAAATTTGGGCATGAAAAACGTCAGCATGATGAAGACCGTCCCGGCGCCGACGACGACCATCACGGCCGGATAGGCGAGGGCGGCCTGGATCTTGCGCAGGACCACCTGTTCTTTTTCGCGGTATTCGGCGATCTTGTATAAAACTTCATGCAGGACGCCGCCCTGTTCGCCGGACTTGATCATACTCAAATAAAGATTATTGAAAAGATGCGGATATTTGCGCATCCCGTCGGAAAGCGTCCGGCCGTTTTTGATCTGATTGTACAAATCGTCGACAACCGCTTTAAGCGCCCTGCTCTCGGTCTGCTGGGAGATCAAAGAGAGCGCTTTGAGCATGGGGACACTGGCCTTTATCAGACTGGCCAGCTGCCATGTAAAGGCGTCGATATGTTTGGTGCCGATCCTCGCGAACCCGGAACTGAAGCCGGAGGCCCTGTCCGTCGGAATTTCACTGTGGGGCGCGCCGGCGCCGCGCGCGCGGGCCTTCGCGGTACCCGCCGCGGCGGTACCCGTCGCGACGGGTACCGACGAGCCTTCTTTCTCGACGATCGTAATGGGGCTTAACCCCATCGCCTCGATCTTGACGAGCGCTTCATCCTGGCTGATGGCGCTCACTTCGCCGGATTCAACTTTCTCGGGACCTCTTTTGGCCTTGTATATGAATGTTGGCATATTTCCAATAACCTATCATTCCGCTGCTTGCGTGACTCGCCGCACCTCTTCGGGCGTCGTCATGCCGGCAAAGACCTTTTCCCAACCGTCCTGGACCATGGGCCTCATCCCCAGTTCAATGGCCTTGGCCTGGATCCTGTCCGACGACTCCTTGCGCAAGATCATGTCCCGGATTTTGTCGTTCATGACCAGAAGTTCGTAAATGCCCGTCCTCCCTTTATAACCGGTATTGTTGCAGGCGCCGCATCCCTTGCCCCGGAAAGCCGGTTTACGCGCCTCCATCCCCTTGGGCAGGCTGGCCGGGGGCAATTTAATTTCCTCCTTGCACTCCGGGCAGATCTTGCGCACGAGCCGCTGCGCGATAAAAAGCTCCACGGAAGACGTGATCAAAAACGGGTCGATCCCCATGTCGATCAGACGCGTCGCGCCGCTGGCGGCGTCGTTGGTGTGGATGGTCGAGAAGACCAGGTGCCCCGTCAGGGAAGTCTGGATCGTCACGCTGGCCGTTTCGGAATCCCTGACCTCGCCGACCATGATGACATCCGGGTCGTGGCGCAGGATACTCCGCAGGGCGGCGGCGAAGGTCAGGTTGATCTTGGGGTTCACCTGGATCTGGGAAACACCCCGCAGTTCATATTCCACGGGGTCCTCGATGGTGATGATCTTGCGTTCGCGCGTATTGAGTTTGCTCAGACAGGTATAAAGGGTGGTGGTCTTTCCGCTGCCGGTAGGCCCCGTCACAAAAATAATGCCGTGCGGCTTGTCCAGCGCCCGCTGGAGGACCTGCAGCTCCTGTTCCTGCATCCCCAAATCCGCCATGCTAAAAAGCATCAAGGTCGGCAGGATGCGGATGACGACGTTCTCGCCGTACAGCGTCGGGATGACCGAGACGCGCAGCTCATATTCCTTCTCGCCGATCTTCACCTTGGCCCGGCCGTCCTGCGGGATGCGCCGCTCCACGATGTCCAGGTTGGCCATGACCTTGATGCGGGAAATGATGGCCGAATAGAGGTAACGCATATTTTCCGAGACCTGCGCGTCATAAAGGATACCGTCGATGCGGTAACGCAAAAGAAGGTCATTATGAAAATGTTCAAAATGGATGTCGGTCGCCCGGTCATGGATGGCCTGCTGCAGGATCTGGTTGACAAGCTTGACGACCGAGGCGGCATCGGAAGATTTCTCGAGGTCCTCAACCTTCTCTTTGGCCGTGGCCTCCGCGATTTTTTCTTCCTGGGGCGTTTCGGCGAGGATCCGTTCGATCGTGTCCGCGCCAACCCCGTAATACTTGCGGATGGCCTCCGCGATATCCGAGGCGATCGCCAGGACCGTTTCCACGCGGTACCCCAAGTTCGTCTCCAGGTCGTCGATCGACCACATGTCAAAAGGGTTGGAGGTGGCCACCGTCAGGACGTTGCCCTTGAGGCTGATCGGCATGATCTTGTAATGCCAGGCGAATTTGGCGGGGATCTTTTTGATCATCTCGTCGTCGAACTTGACGTCCTTGAGGTTCAGGAAAGCGACGCCCTGTTGCTCGGCCAGCACCTTCAGGAGCTTTTCCTCACTGATCATCCGCAGCCGGATCAGGGTCTGCCCGAGGAACTCCTTGCTTTTCTGGTGTTCCTGGACGGCCTGGGCCAGCTGCTCTTCGGTGATCAGCCGCTTTTCAACCAAAAGTTCGCCGATCCTTACTGCCATATTTCTATTCTCCAAGCATACATCGTATCTCGTATCTAGTATTTCGTATCTCGTTTGTCTTGACCACGAGATACGAACGACGAGATACGAGATACGATCTCATTGTTCCGGAAATTTCCCAATGAGATAAAACTGTTCTTCGGACATCCCGTCGGCGCGGCCCTCGATGATCTTCTGGCAGCCGGCCAGCGTTTCGCGCAAAGGCACATACTCCCCCTTTTTGCCCGTGTAAATCTCGGCGGTAAAAAACGGCTGCGTGAGAAAATTAAGCAGCTTGCGCGCCCGCTCGTAAAGCACACGGTCGGCCTTGGACAACTCTTCGGCGCCGATGACCGCGACGATGCGCCTTAATTCTTCATATTTGGCGATGATCTTCATGCACTCCTGGGAGATATCG
>JACRHP010000007.1 GCA_016212005.1 Candidatus Omnitrophota bacterium
GACCTCGGCGATATCTGTCGCCGTTTTGCCGCAAGCTCGCAACGCGAAAATTTTTTCTCTTTCTTGGAGCGTTAGCTGTAGGTATTGTTTTTGCATGCACTTAGGATAACAATTTTCCTAAGTGTTGCACTTAATTCTTGAACTCGGTATTTATATTTCATTCATAACCATAATTTTTAATAAACCATCTCTTCGCGGCCTGCACAGTAAAAAGATACGCCGTAACGATCGTGACAAGGGCGATAAAAAACGTCGCCGGGAGAAAGGCAAAGCCGAAATACTTTCCCAGCGGGATATACGGGATGACGAGCCCGATGGTCACGATATAAATGGAAGAAAAGACCAGCAGCTGGCTGGGCTTGCTTTCCACAAACGGGACCTTCCCCGTGCGGATGATGTGGATGACGAGCGTCTGCGTGCATAACGATTCGAGGAACCACCCCGTGTGGAACGTTGGCGCCGCGGCGCTGAACACAAACCACAACACGCCGAAGGTCAAAAAGTCGAACACCGAACTGATGAGCCCGAAAACAAACATGAATTTTTTGATGTAATCGATGTTCCAGGGCCGGGATTTCTGCAGATATTCCTCGTCGACATCGTCCGAGGGGATCGCCACCTGGGAAAGGTCGTAAAGGAAGTTGTTCAAGAGGACCTGGATCGGCAGCATGGGCAGAAACGGCAGCGCGAGGCTCGCCCCGGTCATGCTCAACATGTTCCCGAAGTTGGAACTGGAACCCATCTTGATGTACTTAAGGATATTTCCAAAAGTCTTGCGTCCCTCGAGGACGCCGTCACGCAGGACCAAAAGACTTTTTTGCAAAAGGATAATGTCGGCGGATTCCTTCGCGATATCGACGGCGTTGTTGACGGAGATGCCGACGTCGGCGGCCTTCAAGGCCGGGGCGTCGTTGATGCCGTCCCCCAGATACCCGACGACATGTTTGTTCTGGTGCAGGGCGTGGATGACGCGCTCTTTCTGCAGCGGCGAAAGCCGGGCGAAGACCGTCGTTGCCCTGGCCAGCTCCTGCAACTGCGCGTCGGTCATTTTCTCGATCTGGTCACCGGTGGCCAGCCCCTTGATATCGAGCCCCACCTCGCTGCAGATCTTCTTCGTGACCAGATCGTTGTCGCCGGTCAGGACTTTCAGCTCGATGCCCAGCCCTTTGAGGACTTCGATCGTTTTGCGCGCCGTGGGCTTGGGCGGGTCCAGGAAGGCGATATACCCTTTAAGGATCAGGTCCTGCTCGTCGTCTTTGGAATAAACATCCTTGCCCTGGTCCATGTCCTTGTAGGCGACGGCCAGGACCCGGAACCCTTCGGAGCTTAACGAATCGTATTCCTCCTTAAGGTCCGTGATCAGGAATTGTTCGAGCTCCAGCACCTCGCCGTCCAGCTCGTAACGCGCGCAGCGCTTGAATATCTCCTCCGGCGCGCCTTTGGTGATGAGCCGGTGGCGGCCGTCCATGTCCACCACCACCGACATGACCCGGCGCGAAAAATCAAACGGGATCTCGTCGACCTTCCGGTATTGTTTGACGACGAGTTTTTCATACTTGAGGATCGCTTTATCCAGGATATTTTTCAGCCCCGTCTGGTAATAACTGTTGAGGTAGGCCAGCCGCAGGACGTCGTTATCTTCCTTTCTGACGACATCGCAGTATTTCTCCAGGACGATCTTGTCCAGGGTCAGCGTCCCGGTCTTGTCCGTGCACAAAACGTCCATCGCCCCGAAGCTCTGGATGGCGTTCAGGCGCTTGACGATGACCTCCCGCCGGGACATCGCGATCGCGCCCTTGGAGAGGTTGATGGCGACCAGCATCGGCAGCATTTCGGGAGTGAGCCCGATGGCGACGGCCAGCGAGAAAAGCAGCGCCTGGATAAAATCGCCTTTGGAAAAATAATTGACCGCGCAGATGATGACGACAAAAACGAGCATCGCGCGGATCATCAGCCAGGTAAACCGCCGGATGCCCTTGTCGAAGCTGCTTTCCTGGACCATCACGGCCAGCCGCCGCGAGATCTCGCCGAACTGGGTGGCGAGCCCCGTGCGCACGACGACCCCCAGCGCGGTGCCGCTCACGACGCTCGATCCCATAAACGCCATATTGGTCAGGTCCGTCGGTGAATGGCCTTTGGGCGCAAGCGGCCCGGGCGTTTTCTCCACCGGCAAGGATTCGCCGGTCAACGATGACTGGTTGACGAAAAGGTCCTTGGCCTGGATGATCCGCAGGTCCGCCGGGATCATGTCGCCGGCAAACAGGTCCACGATATCGCCGGGGACGATCTCCCGGATGGGGATCTCATGGATCCTCCCGTTACGATAGACGGTCGCCGTCGCGCGGACCATTTCCCCCAGCTTTTCAGCCTCCTTGCCGGCGCGGTATTCCTGGATAAAAGAAAAAAATACGCTCAAAACCGCCATCGCGATGACGAGGACCGCGCTGATCTTCTCGCCGAAAAACAGCGAAAACCCGGCGATGATCAAAAGGACCACGACCAGCGGATTGACGAATTTGGAAAGGATCTGGTAAAAGACCGTCCGCTTCTTTTTGCGGGCCGGCTCGTTCAAGCCGCAAGCGGCAAGACGCTCCCTGGCCTCCTTGTCAGAAAGGCCCTTATGGCTTGTCTGAAATTTTTTTAACACAAGCTCTTCGGAGCCGCCGATAATTTCGCCGTCCCACGGCTGTGTATTCTGCTTTTGGTTGGGAAATACCGCCATCATGTTTTTGGATTCTCCCGAAGGCATCCTTAGTCCGGAAACTTTATGTTACGCGTCAAAATCTGTCAAGTCCTTTGGTGCGATCGCGACACGAAGCGCGTTTAACACGGCAAACAGGTCGATCACTTCCTGGCAGATCGCGCCCGTTACCGGCGAAAGATATCCGGCCGCCGCGAGCCCCATCCCTGCCAGCGACAGGGCCATTCCGCCGACGGCGCTCTGCAGCGCGATCCGGCGCATCCACCGGCCGATATGCAAAAATTCGTCCATCTTGGCCAGCGAGCTTTCCATAATGACGACCCCCGCCGCCTCGGAGGTGATATCGCTGTTCTGCCCGAAGGCGATCCCCACGGTCGCCGCCGTCAAGGCGGGAGCATCGTTGATGCCGTCTCCCATAAAGATCGTTTTAGCCGCCGCCGTTTCCCGGCGGACAATGTCGATTTTTTCCTCCGGACTTTTACCCGCGTGGATAATATCGATGCCAACTTTCTCGGCCAGGTAGCGTACCTCCTCTTCGCGGTCGCCGGAGACAATCATCACCTTATTAAACCGATGGCGGGGATTAAGATGATCAATGAACGAACGTCCTTCCTCCCGCGGCTCGTCGTGAAAACGAAAATGCGCGGCGAGCCGTCCGTCAACCAGGGCCACACATTCCAGGCCGCCGCCCTCGGGGATCTGTGCTATCTCAGCGCCCCGGCCTTGCTGAAGTAATCTTTTGCGGCTGGTAATAAGCACCTTGCGCCCATCCACCACCCCCTGTAAACCCTCGCCCGCAGGCTCGCTTATTTCAGTCGCGTGTATGAGCGCGATGCGTCTGCGGCGGGCGACCCCCTCGATCGCCGCCGCCAAAGGATGCCGGGAATATTTTTCAAGGCTGGCCGCGTAACGAAGAACGTCTGTGGGGCTGCAGCCGTTAAAATATTGTTCATCGGTCAATTCCGGCCGGCCGTACGTCAGCGTCCCCGTTTTATCCAGGATCATGGTGCTGCACTCGTCGATGACTTCCAGGACAGCCGGGTTCTTGACGACAATCCCCCGCCGGGCGCTTAAAGAAATGGAGCCGATGATGGCGACGGGGATCGCGATGAGAAGCGGGCACGGCGTGGCGATCACCAGGACGGCCAGAAAACGCATGGGGTCGCGGGCCGCCACCCAGGCAGCGACCGCGATCAAGACCGCGAGCGGCGTATACCAGGCCCCCAGCTTGTCCGCAAGGCGGCGGATCCGCGGACGCTTCTGTTCGGCCTCGCGCATCACCTGCATGATCTTGGCGTAACGCGAATCCACCGGCAGCTTCGTCGCGCGGATGGTCAGCGAGGCCTCCCCGTTGATCGCGCCCGAGAGGACCTGCGAACCGGGTGTCTTGTCCCTCACGAACGGCTCGCCGGTCAAATACGCCTCGTCCATCGTGCCGCTCCCCTCGACCACCGCACCGTCGACCGGGCAGATCTCGTGGGCGAAAATGACGAGCGTATCCCCGACGCGGATCTGGTCGACCGCGATATTGTCCACGCCGTCTTTGCTTTTACGATGAGCGATATGGGGGATACGTCTGGCCAGCGCCTCCAGGACCGAGGAGGCATGGCGGACGGCAAATTCCTCCAGCGCCTCGCCGCCGGAAAGCATCAGGACGACCAGTGTCCCGGCCAGGTATTCTCCCAAGATAACTGAAGTGACAATGGAAATCCCGGCCAAGAGGTCCGACCCGAATTCCCGGCGCGACAATTTGACCGTCAAATCCCACACCAGCGGGACCCCGCCCAGCGTCAAGGCAACATACAACGGCATTTCAGCGGCCGCCGGCGGCAGGTGCGCCACAAAGCGCAGGACCAGATACGCGGCGATGGAAAAAACCGCCAAAAAGGCGATATAAATTTCTTTCTTATATTTCACCATTAAATTTATCCAACACGGGAAAGAAAAAACAACGGCGCGGCGGTTACGGTTACTTTTCGATAAATATTTCGTGTTTATCGAAACGGACTTTTTTGAGCGCGGCAAACGCGTCATCCTTGGCCCGGTACCCGACGGCGCAAAGGACGACGGCCTCCAGCCCCTCCTTCGGCAGACCGAGCAGGCCGTCGACTTTCTCCGGCTCAAATCCTTCCATCGGACACGCGTCGATCTTGCGGCGCGCGCACTCCGAGAGGAACATCCCCAGGGCGAGATACACCTGAAGCTTCATCCAGTGGGAGATCTCCGCAGGCGTCCGCCCCTTCAAAAACCCCAACATCATCTGTTCGTAGGAGGATAACGACCCCGGCGCGACGGTCCGTTCGCGGGCGATGCGCTTGACGTAACTCCTGACGTAATCCGCGTCCATTTTTCTCAAAGCGCAAAAAACGATAAAATGCGAGGCGTCAGTTACCTGCGGCTGGTTCCACACGTGCGGGCGCAACTGGCGGCGCAGTTTTTCGTCCCGGACCACAATAAATCTCCACGGCTGCAGGCCGAAGGAGGACGGCGAAAGGCGCAGCGTCTCCAGGAGCTGAGCGAATTCTTTCTCCGGGACCTTCCGGGCCGGGTCAAATTTCTTGGTCGCGTACCGCCAATGCAGATAATCGATCATGGTTCTTTCCTCAAAATAATTACCGGATCCCGGCGCGTGTCCAGCCAATGCAAAATCCGCAACAGATCGGCTTCGGCAACGGCCACGCAGCCGGCCGTCGGTTGGCCGGCCCCGCGCCAGACGTGCAGAAAGATCGCGCTGCCCAGCCCGGGCACCACCGGGCCGGTATTATATTCAATCACAACGGCGTAGCGGTACAAACCATCGCCGCGGCGCAGGACCTCGTGCGAAACCTTCGGCGTCTCACCCGTAACCCATTGGTTATACTGCACCGACCGGGAATCGTCAATCCAAAAATCCCGTTCAGTCACCCGGCGGTACACAAGACCTGTCGGCACGTTTTCTTCATATCCGAACGCCCGGCGCAGGGCGAACGTCCCCGACGGCGTGCGGCCGTCCCCCTCGCGCTTTTCCCCCTCCGGCGCCAGACCGTTTCGTCCTACCACAGCCTCAACTGGACTCAAAACTTGCTGCCAGGAACCGTCTTTTCGTTCCCATCCGGAAACCCGCGCCACAACACCGGTCCCGGCCTCGACAACAACGGCTTGTTGAGTTTCCGCGGCCAGCCCTGGTAATTCTTGCGGAATCCCGGCGGCGTACAGCGGCCTTGCATCGGCGGCCAACATTAAAATAAAAATATAAGAAATCCGATACATTTTTTTCAAATGTACTGTTAAGAAAGTAGTGTTACCCACCGGCAGACCTGCCCGACGATAATGCCCAGATACGTCCCGATGATGTTGCCCAATACCGCCAGCAAAAGTCCGATGGAACCCAGCCCAGGCTGGTAGATCTCCGCCACGACCGGCGCGGAGGCCACCCCACCGACATTCGCCTGGCTCGCCGCGGCCACCAGCATGGCCGGCGCCCTCAACAACCGCGCCGCGAGCAACAAAACCGCCGCGTGCACCAGGATGATCACAACCCCCGCGGCGATCAGAACAGCCGACGCGCCCAAATGCGCGATGCTGGCTTTGGCCCCGATCGTCGTCAAAACAAAAAATAACAAAACATAACCTATCTTGGTCGACCCCAGATCCTCGCAACGGCGCAGCGGCGTCAGTGACCCCGCCAACCCTGTCATTGAAGCCAGGATGATCGTCCAGGCGGAAAACGACATGATCCCCGCAGCGGTCGGCAAAACCCGCGCCACCTGTTGCACCCCGACGCTGACCGCAAACGCGAACGCGGCAAGCGCAAAAATATTTTTCGCGGTGAGCGTTACCTTTTGCGCGGCGCCCACACCCGCCATCCGCTTGCGAATATCCTCGATGACGCCGCGGTCGGCGCGCAGCCAGTGATCGAACGCGGCCTGCCCTGTGGAGACGCTGACCAGAAGCCCCATCCAGACATAGGGCACGATCGTGTCCACGACCACCATCGGCAGGAAAACGTCGTCGGGCGTGCCCAGCGCTTCCTTGACGGCGATCATGTTGGCGCTGCCGCCCGTCCAGGAAGCGGACAACGCCGCGAACCCCGACCAGAATTCGGCGCCGACGACTCCTTTGAACAACGCGAATGACAGCGCGGTGCCCAGCACGATCCCGAAACTTCCGGCCAAGAACATCAACAGGGCCGTGCGGCCCAGCTGCGTGATCGCCTTAAGGTCAACCCCCAGCAAAAGCAGGAATAAACTCGCCGGCAACCCGTACGTCGTGACCACACCGTACAACGGGCTTTTCACATCGATCAAGCCCAGCGAAGAAACGCACATCGGTAGAAAATAGATCCAGAAAACAGCGGGAAGAAAACCGAAATACCTTTTCGTGCGTGAATGAGCTGCCGCCGTCAAAACAACCGTTTCGATGGTCAACAAAATCAAAAAAATCAAAATAGGATGCTGGATCATTTCGGAATAATCCCAATCCCTTTTCGGATGTTGCTCAAATCATACACTCCCTTCGCCGACAAATACCGGTGTCCCGCCGCGTGACCGCGGATAAAAAACGGCGTGTCGAGGTCGATGTAGGAAAAACATCCCAGCCCCGCGGCCAGATGAGCCGAGGCCGTCATCGCCAGCGGACTTTCCATCATCCCGCTGATCATCAGTTTCAATCCTGCCGCTTTGGCGGCACGGGCGATCGCCGCCGCCTCGACCAAACCCGATTTCATCAGCTTGACGCTGATCACCTTCGCGGCTTTGGTCCGGATAATGGCTTCCACATCGGATAAACGGCGCGCGCTTTCATCGGCGCACACTGGAATATCCGTCGAGCGGGAAATTCTTTTCAATCCTTCAAGATCGGCGCGCAGGACCGGCTGTTCGAGAAGCGCCGGACGGATTTTCAAACGCTTGAGCGCCTTTAAGAATTTGAGCATCGTGACAACGGAAAATCCCTGATTGGCATCGAGATAGATCACACCCTTTGGCGCCAGCTTGCGCACCGTGGCCACACGCGCCACGTCCAGATCAAAGTCGCGGCCAACCTTGACCTTGAACTGACGGAATCCTTTTGCGTAAAACCGCTGCACCGCGTTTTGGGTTTCCGCCAGATCCGCGATGACGATCGTGATGTCCGTTTGCAATTTCCGGCAACGCGGCCCGAACAATTGCCACAAAGGACAACCGAACTGACGCGTCAGCGCGTCAAAAAGCGCCATCTCCACGGCCGCGATCATCGCCGGATTATTACTCCAGCGTTCATGCAACGTTCCCGAAATACGCCAGGCGTCGCGCACATCCTGGCCAACGAGCCAGCGGCCCGCGGATTGCAGATTGCGCCGCGTTGCGGGGATCGTCTCGCCCGTAATGTGAGTGGCGACCGCGGCTTCGCCGTAGCCTTTAACCCCGTCGGCCAACGTGAGCACAAATAACAAATTATCCAGCGTATCGTGGCTGCCCAGCGCGGTGCGAAACGGCTGGATGAGTGGAGCTTGCAGGGGGAAGACTTGGATTTTTTGGATAAACCACGCTCTGCTAGTCATAAATCGCGAACGATCAGTCGTAAGTCGTAAGTGATAAGTCGTAAGTAAAAAATATTAGTGGTTATAACAAAAACTTTATTTTTTGATCCAATGTTTTTGCTTACCACTTATCCCGAGAAATTTCTTTGAAATTTCCGGGACTTTACCCTTGAAATCGCTGATGCGATTTCTAAGGGCAACTTACCACTTACGACTCAACTTTTATTTTACAAGTCTTGCCGTGTTTAAACGCTCAAGTAACGAGCCGCGCTTGGAACCTTCGCCAAGACTCAAATCGGAAACGACCACACGGTTTAAAACGTACGTCCTGTCGCCCGGTTCCCGATAGGCCCACACGCTGTGGATCGCGTACACCCGGCCGTCGATGCTGCCGAGATATAAAAGAATATGTCCCTTCATCCCCAGGATCGTGATCCCGCCGATGGCGAAATCCGTCAGGACGAGCGTCTTGTTCTCACCGGGCGTGCCGGTTTCCCATTCGATCAGCCGCGTGCCGACTTGAATTTGATTTTTAGAATCCCGTGGTAATTCGATGCCAACGGTCGCGAAGACTTCCTGCAGGAACCGGGAACAATCCTGCGCGCCGTACATCCCGCCCCAGCCGTAAGGTTGGCCGAACATTTTGAAGGCCTGCGACAAGATCTGGCGCGGCGTGTACGGTAAATATCCCTCGTGGACCTGCTCAGCGGTGACAAAACCCGGGACCAACTCGACACTTCCGTCGGAGTGTCGTTGCGGGAGCGTAATTTCCGCGAAATCCCCGTCGAGGCGCATCAACGGCAACCGCGTCCCCATCTGAAGCGAACCGCCGAAATTGGTCAGCGCCCGGTCAAGAAAAATATCCGCCCTGGGAACAGCCGCCACGACAAACGGCGTGGACCAGAATGGCTTGACCTGATCTTCGGTGGCGAGCGCGACGTTTTTCGCCTTCACCCAGCCCGCGCTCGTCGCGGATTCCACCCAAACCCATTGCCCGTCCCGGCTGCGGTGCAGGATCACGATGGGCGTGCCGATATCCAGCGCGCTATTTTGCAATTCATCGAAATCCTCATCGTAGGCTTGCGCGTACAAACCCTCTTCAAGAGGCAGGAACCGCTGGTCGGCGTAACGGACGATCAAACCGTATTGGCGGGGAATTTCGGCAGGGATCGCTTCGTTATTCATCGCCTCCCGTGCACTGTCCCAATACGCGGGTGAAGGATTTTTGCCGTCGAGCAGCTTCAACTTACGGGCCTGCAGATCATCCAATGTTTTTTGCAAACTCGCGCGCAGTTCTTTGCCGGAGATTGAAGCAGGCCGCACGGAAAGATCTTTGGTGAGCTTGAGTTCTTCGCGGATCGTTTGATTGAAACGCTGGATCTCTTCAGAAGATAAAATGACTGAATCAGGACTGGGATGCCGGCCGATCCAGAATCCGGCGGTGCGCATTTCGGGAGTTGTGTGGGCAAGTACGCTCGGGGGAGAATACAAAACAGCGCCGCGGCTGTGCGCGCAGCCGTATCCCGCGAACACCAGCGCGACCAACAGATATACTGACCACCAATCCCTTTTTCGCATCGTCTACACTATATCAAATGCCCGGATAACAGGACAGCGGATTATAATTTTTAAAATAGAAAAGGGACAAGTTCCAGAACCTGTCCCCTTCCTTTTGCCGCAAACCGCTGTTGATCTTTCGCGCCTTATTTCGTCGCTGTCATCATGCGGTTGATCACTTTATCAGAGATCTTATTGTCTTTTAAATAGGCAATTGTCTCGGAAGTGAGCGCGTATTCTGAATGCGTCCGGTTAATTTCGCTGATAATAACATCCTCCGGTATACCCTTTTGCCCCATCTCGGCAATTTGGATAATGGTAATGTGATCTTTGTTGACTTCCAGCTGGCGTTTGTCCGCTTCATTGCCGACGGCTCCACCCAAAACAGCTCCGGTTGCTCCACCAATAAGAGCGCCTTCCCATCCATGGCCACCCTGATGCCCGACAATGCCACCCACCGCGGCTCCCGCCAGGGCTCCCAGCCCGGCGCCTTTTTTGGTATTCCCGCCCATGTTCTCGCATCCGGCAACCGATGCCGCCAAAACCAAAACCATCATTCCATTAAAAATTCTGTTCATACCATCCCCCCTTTAAATAGTTTGCTGTTAATAAAATCATCGCTTTTTATACACCCTCGAAGATTAAAAATCAAGCACATTCCGCCCGGTTTCCGCTCAAGCTTTCCCAACCTTGGATCTTCGTCCTTTGATCTTCCCCGGAATTCAAACGCTCAATGGCAAGGCCGGAACCAGCGCGGAAGCATCTTTGTTGTCGGTCGCCTTTAATATCACCCGAATGATCACATTAATCGGAGTTCCACAGCTGTTGAGTTCATTGCGAGTGACATAAATCAATGAATTGAAAGTCTGCAGATCAGATGGCGAAAAAATGCAAC
>JACRHP010000076.1 GCA_016212005.1 Candidatus Omnitrophota bacterium
AGATAAACAGAAACTGGACATGCACTTTAACCTGGCCGTCGCGTATGACAAGACCGGCATGTACGAAGCGGAAGAGGGAGAATACCTGGAGTGCCTGAAGATCGACCCCAACGACGCCAACGTGCACTATAACCTGGGGATCTTGTACGACGACAAGCTCAACGACAACGTCAAGGCTGTCAGGCATTACCGGAGATATCTGGATTTCTTCCCGGCCGGTGAAGACGCCGAGCAGGTCAAGCAGTGGATCGTCACCGCCGAGCAGAAACAACGGCTCAAGACGGAGATACATTGAATCTCAAGATCATCTCCATCTTTATTCTCGCGATTTTTATCCCCACGTCCTTACTGGCCTATTTCGGTTTTCTCGCGGTGCGCAGTGAAAAGGGCATCGTTGAAAGAAATATGGTCCAGAAATACAAAGCCATGGCCGACGTCGTGGAAGGGCAAATTAAGGACGCCTTGAGCCGCGCGCCGGCGGAAGCGCTCGCCGACAACAGCTACTGGGAATCTCTTTTGGCGGCGCAGGCCGCCATTTTTAAGGACGAGACCGCCGTCTTTGACCTCCATGGCCGCCGTCTGGGCGACATGTTTTCTCCAAAGGAGGAGGAGGGGGGAGGGGGACATATCGGGGCCTTGTCGGAGGCGGTCTTCTCGCGCCGGCTGGCTGGCCTCCCTTATATCGTCGGCGTTTATGAGCGCTATCCCCTGATCCTCGAGCAGCTGGAAAAGCGCCGCCAGTGGCTCGTGTTTTATGTCGGGCTGATTGTTTTTTCGGCCGTTTCCATCCTGGCGGGGAGTTTTTACGCGCTCGCCGCCCTGGCCCGCGAGTGGCGGCTCGCGCGGCTCAAGAGCGAATTCGTCGCGCACCTCTCGCACGACCTGCGCCGGCCGCTCACCTCCATCCAGATGTTCTCCGAGATGCTTAAAGAAGGCCATGTCCCCGGCGAAGAAAAAAAACAGGAATATTACCAGATCATCAGCGACGAGAGCGGCAAGCTCACGCACCTGGCGAACAACATCCTCGACTTCTCCCGCATCGAGCGCGGCCGGATCAAATATAATTTCCAGCTGGCGGACGTGCCCGCCCTCGCGCGCGATACCGTGGAGCGGTTCCGGACGTACATGACCAGCGAAAAGCGCCCGGTCGTTTTGAACGCGGATCCGTGTCCCGCGGTCAAGGTCGACGCCAACGCCCTCGCCCAGGCGCTGATGAACCTCTTGACCAACGCGGCCAAATATTCCCCCGCGGGAACGGAAATAAAAGTAAATGTGAAAGTAGAGAGTAGAAAGGAGAAAGTAGAGAGTGGAAATGTGAAAGCAGAAAGAAACAGGCTACTCTCTACTCTCTACTCCCTACTCTCTACTTCTCATAAGTCTATTGTCATCGAGGTCGTCGACCGCGGTTACGGTATCCCGGCCGCCGAGCAGAAAAAAATTTTCCGGAAATTCTACCGCGTGGCGCGCGACTACGTCGCCCAGACCGAAGGCAGCGGCCTGGGCCTGACCCTCGTCCAGTACGCCATCGAGGCGCACGGGGGGAAAGTATTCGTCGAAAGTGAAGAAGGAAAAGGAAGCAAATTTTCGATTGTATTACCTGTTTAATACGCACGTCGTATCTCGTATCTTGTATCTCGCATCTCGCGGGAATACGAGATACGAAATACGAGCGACGAGATACGAAAGTTTATGAATAAGATTCTAATAGTTGAAGACGACGTCAACATCGCCACGGGGCTTGAGGACAACCTCAAGATGGAAGGGTTCCGTCCCGTCCTGGCCCACGACGGGGAAGAGGCCCTCAAGAAGGTCAAGGCCGAGAGGCCGGACCTCATTATTCTCGATATCATGCTGCCGAAGTTAAGCGGCCTGGAGGTCTGCCGCCGCCTGAAGGAGCAGGGCAACAAGACGCCGGTCATTATTTTGAGCGCCATGGGCCAGGAATCCGACAAGGTCGCGGGCCTGGAACTGGGGGCGGACGATTACGTCACCAAACCCTTCAGCCCGCGCGAGCTGGTCACGCGGGTCAAGGCGGTGCTGCGGCGCCTCGGGACCCCCAAAGAGGCCCGGGAGGTTTACGACTTCGGGGCCATCAAGGCGGATTTCAGAAAATACCAGGTCTTCAAAGACGGGAAAGAGCTTAAATTTACTTCCGCGGAATTTAAAATTTTAAAACTCCTTTTTTCCAGCGCGGGCGAGCCGGTCAGCCGCCACACGATCCTGGGGGACATCTGGAGTGAGGACGTCACGACGAGGACCGTGGACACGCACATCTGGAGCATCCGCGAAAAGCTCGAGGACGACCCCAAGAACCCGAAGCACATCATCACGGTGCACAGGATTGGATACAAATTCATGAAGTGAGCTTCAAATAGGGGGACACAATACTTATTTCGCGCGAATTAAGTATCGTGTCCCTCTGTTGGTGTCCCTCTGTTGGCTCTGGCCACTGGTATCTGGTTACTCAAGAGGTTCTAAAATCCGGCCTGAAAAATTTTTGAATTAATCGTTGCGCGGACGGCAAAGCCCTGTAAAATAAAAAACAAGTATTTGTTCATTGTAAAACTCGAAGCACGAAATCCGGGATACGAAACAAATCAAAAATTCTAGATTCCAACGTTTTAAACTTGTTGTTTGGGATTTAAATATTGTCCCTCGACTTCGTGGTTCGACTTCGCTCACCACTCCTCGAACCATCCTGAGCTTGTCGAAGGGCTCGGGATTCCTTCGGAGGGATCCAGAGCAAGGTCGAAGGATTTCGGGTTTCGAAATTCGTGTTTCGGATTTAGTATAAACCGGGAGGATATGTCCCCAGTTCTTGATTTTCAGGGAGTTCCCCACAAGCCTCAAATTGTCTCACGACGATTTGAGGTTTTCGTGCTTTTAGGGGCTGTAAAACAGGGAGTAAACCGGCTGGCAACGCGCGGGTTAGGTTAAAACGGGTGGATGGCTACAAAAAGCACGATTGTCCAGTCTGGAATATTGTCCAATCTGCGGAGATGTTTGATCGATGATGGCTAAACCTGCTTTAAATCTGGAAATAAATGGCCTCAGTGACTGTGTTTTTTTTTCCAGGTGTGATAGAGCCAAGGGGACATTATTAGCAAAAAGGTCAAGCCTGTGGCAACAGCGAAGATATAAGCGCCCATCAGTCCGGTCATTTTCTATCCTCCTCTTTAAGAATTGCGGTACCTATAGTCCAAAAGAACATGCTTATAGTAAGACCAAAGAGAAATATCCCGGCGTTAATTCTCCCCGCATAGGCGGGAACAAAATAACCTACGACGGTACCCGTAAAAATGATGTTGCCGATGTTGATGCAAATCCCGGAAATCGCTTTAAGCTGGTCGTTATTAAGAACAATCATTGCTTCAACGATAACATGATAGAAATACCCTGTCAAGGTAAGAATTGCCTGGAAACGGGTTGGAGAGGGTGTTTTTCGCGTTCTCCTTCGCCAAGGCTTCGGAGAACTGCTCTTCGAAGCTCAACGCGAAAGCGGTTGAGCGAAGTAGAGCGTTCTCCTTCGTCAAATACTTAACGTGTTTGACTTCGGAGAACTACTCTTCGAAGCTCAAACACGAAAGTATTTGAGCGAAGTAGAGTGGTATGCTTGGGGTGTGGTTGAAACAGGTGATAGGTTAAAGGTGGTAGGTGATAGTGTCCACTACCACCTATCAACTATCACCTAACAGTCCTTTAAGCTTCTTTTACCGTGCTGCGAAAGTCTGCGCGGCCGGCTTGCTTAATGATGGTGGGAAACGCGGTTACGGTGGTCAATATAGAGCATCGCGAGGACAAAGACCACGATGGCCATCATACCGATCAAAGCCTCAATCATTTTTTTCCTCTATCGTTAATGACTGTGCCGGGCTGTTGACTGGCGATGGCTTATGTAGAGAAGAAGCAGGAGTATGCCGACGGTTACCATTACGGAAACTATCATTATCATATTTACTCATCTCCTTTCCGGGGGTGGATAAAGACGCTTATGACGATAAGAAGCGGTCCCAGAAGACCGAGTGCTATTTTAACAGGAACAGGGAATTTTTCAAAGAAATAGCTTGCCAGCCCAACGGCAAAAATAGTTTTTCCCAGGTCGGCTACGATTTTGGCAATAAATTCCCGGCGGGCATCATCGATGATCGTTTTCATCAGTTAGACGATAACATGAGCGGGAAGCGGTGTCAAGGGGCTCTGGGGGCTTTTGGGGGAACAGGGTTTGTTGCGGAGGCACGGACATGAACTGGTTTGGAAAAAAAGGTGATAGGTCAAAGGGAACAGGTGATAGGGAAACTAACACCTATAACCTAACACCTATCACCTAAAAGGCCCAATTATTTCCCTCTCGTGCTCCTCGTGCTGTTCACCGCCATGCTGTTCCCCGGTCCCGACGTTCGGATAAGTCCTCAGTCGGGACCCCGACCGAAGCGGAGCGAGCGTCGGGGCGCGGGGGTCGCCGTGGCCAGCACCAGCTACACCGCCGTCTCCGGCAGCAGGAGGGCTTAATGCAGAAATTTATGGATCTCGTTGACGGAAAGCCCGGATTTGCGCAAGATGTGCTTGCAAAGGCCGGGTTTAATGATTTTGCCGGCATGAACCGGGACGGGGATGATCACTTTTTCGTCAGGGAAGTCTTTCTGGAGGATATGATGGCTTCCCTCGATTCTCTTGCAGACAAATCCCGCCTTGGTAAGGGCGCGGACCATGTGTTTGCCGGTAACACGGGGAAGTCTCGTCATTTAATGGCAACTTCGACGGATTCGCGGATGGGATGCCGGTATTCTTTGAAGGCCTCTTTAATGCCCACAACCTTGACATATCCCCGGACGGCTTCTTTCAGATTTGCCAAGGCATCATCGGGATCATCGCCCTGGGTCATGACGTCGAACTCGGGGCAATATGCCGTGTATCCCCCGTCATGGGGCTCGGGGATTAATTCGGCTGTAATTTGCAAGCGGTGCGTCATTGTTTTTCCCTCCGTTTATTCAAAAGCTGGTTTAAATGTAACACGGCTAAAGACTATTGTCAATAAATTCGTAGGCCAATTCGCGCGGTTTTCGCGGCTTTCCGTCTTGACAAAACCTTGACAACTTCTTGACAACCGTATGACAACATTTAAGATGGACTGTGGTATGCTTGGGGTGTGAAACAAAGTCACAAGGTCACAAAGTCACCAGTCACAGGTGACATTGTGACGGGTGACCTGGTGACGTGTAAATGAGGGCAACATGAACTGGTTTAAGC
>JACRHP010000078.1 GCA_016212005.1 Candidatus Omnitrophota bacterium
AATATTTACGGATGAGGTGCGAATCAGCGGCATCAAAACAGATTTAAGGAAGGTCAAAGAAACTCTTGGGCCCGGCGGATCCGCCCAGCGCTGCGCCGGGATTATTTATTCCGCCATAATCCTCAAAGCTCAAACCCCTCTTGGGGCAGATAAAGGACAGGCTTGGTCAGGATGCCAGCCTTCTTAAGCGCGTCCGTGAAAAGCCTGTTTTGAAAATATTTTACCGCGTTACGGACATCGTCCCACTCAAAGAAGATGACCACTTCATTCAATTCCTCCGGCTGACGAAAGATTTTATAACTCCGCTCGCCGCTGGCCTTGCGCAAATACAAGACCGAATCAAAGACTTTTTTCCAGTGTTTAAAGTCAGGGACCTTCTGACGCACGATAAAAAATGGCACCGTTCCCCTCCTTAATCCGTGGTTTCCCGCACTAAACATCTTTCTAGAGAAGTCCAAAAGATCTTACCGGGAGCCACCCCATCTTGCCGTCCGGCCGCTCGATTTTCGCCCAATCCTCTTCCAATTTCAATAACTTGATTCGCATGCCGGCGGCCAGTGTAAAATGCGTTGTCGCATCTTCACGCGGCTCGAACTTCGCCTCGCCCGCCTCAACGACGACGGCCGCTCCCTGGCAAGTATACCATTTTATTCCCCATGCTCCAAAAAATAAAAACCACCCCGCCGCAAGGACACTTAAAACAGCACCGGCCGTTCTCGCCGGCCATTTAAGATACAGTGATAAAAGATGGAGAAATCCCAGGAAACATCCCAGGACAAGCAGCATAATGATCATTTCTTCCATTGTATAAAATTGGATAAATCCGTTTAGAAGCCGCCTTGTCCAACTTTCTGCCGGTGGGGTCGCCGGCTCTTTCATTTGGGCCAGGGCGTATCGGTAGTTATAATTCAAATCGCTATCGCGTGGGATCAAACGACGCGCCTTCTCGTAGTTTAATATCGCCCTGCCCAGGTCTCCCAGCTTAAAATAACTGTTACCAAAATTATAATACAGAGCCCCGCTTTCTTTACCGGCGTCGACTATCGATTGGTACTGCGCCACGGCGCTGGCAAAATCTTCCGCCTTGTAAGCCGCGCCGGCAGCGACAAAACCGGCAATGGCCTGCTCGTCGGTCATCCGCTGGATATTGGCCGGCCCGGCCGCGTAGGCCGCGTCAGCAAAGAAAAAAATAAAAAAACCGGCTGCGGAGCACAAAAAGATTGACGCATTTCGGATCATTTGATCAGCCTTTCCAGTTCATCAATAAGGCGTTCGAGCCGGCTGTAACTCTCCCGCATCATTTCCGTGTTGATTTCTGAAGGGGCGTAGCGGACAGCGTCGGACTCCTCAAACACCTTGCGGATCTCTGCCAGGCGCCGCTCATCCAGACGCCCCGCCAATTTCGCCTGAACAGTTTCCCGCGTAACTTCTCCCGGAGATAAATGCAACTTATTGCCCAGATACCCCTGCCATGTTTTAAACACAATATCATAAAATTTTTGGGTGTTTTTTACCCCCAAGAGATGTCTTGCTTCGTTCAGCCCGCGCCTGGCTTCGCGCGGAGCCCGCAGCCGCCGGGCATACACAATATCCGTTTCAATCTTGTGGGTCCGCTGGTACATGACAAAAAGAAAAAGCCACAGACCAAACAATATCAGGATAACAACAAAAAATAACGGTGAGGTGTAAAACCGTTGGCCGATGGGATAAAAATCCCCCGGGCTTCCTTTGATAAATACGATGTCCTGGCCCAATACTTCCGGCCGCAGGGCTTGCCCGGGCAAGGACTCGCCGGCCACAACCTTCAACGTCTGGCCTCCTGCCGGAGATTTATGAACCGTAATCGGGAAAGGCCCTTTGGAAATCGTTTGATAACGCCCTAGAGACGGGTCAAAGTAAGAAAATTGTACCCCGGGGATCTGCGTGAGCTGGTCAGATTCAGGGATAAGGACCTGTTCCAACTTTTTACTCCCGTCTTCTTCCTTGATTTGCGGGTCGTAAACCTTAAACTGCTCCACCCGAATATACGCCGGAGGCGTCGCTGCCTTGATGTTTCCTTTTCCGGCTAAATTCATTTTTATCGTAATCGGGTCGCCGACATTGACCTCGGAAGGACTTGCGGTCGCCTCAAAATGGAATTGTCCGACGGCCCCCGTAAAACCAGCGGGTTTACCTTCTTCAGGCAACGGCAAAACCGTCAGCGTCGTTGTCTTGGATTGAAGCGTCAACGGCCGCTTTTCATAACGGTCAAAAAAAGAATTAAAGAAATCATCGTTAAAAACACCGCCCCCCAACGGCGAACGGCCGGGCGCGGATGAGGTCCTCACCACCAGGTTACATTCCAGTTTCGCGGGCCCGAGCGTCAATTCTCCGACCCGGGTCGGATAAACTGTCGTGTCAAATTCAGCGATGTGATAGCGCACGCCGTTGATGACCTGGTCGTACTGCTGCGGCTGCGGGATTTTTGCCACATCAATCCCTGCCTGACTTAATTCCGGGAAACGCACATCGGCCACCTGCACGCTGGATATAAACAGAAGAATCTTTACCGGCAACGGTTCGTTGAGGTACACCTTGTCTTTGGGAACCTTCAGAGCAAGGAATACTCTGTCCTGCAGACTCACGGTTGCCTCTTCTTCTTGCGCCCCTTCTCCCGCGGATTGCCCTTGCGGAATTTGTCCGGCAACGGCACCGGGGGCATCGACCACCTCTATTATGACCGGTTCGCTGGGATAAGTTTTTCCGGTGATATCAATGGTCAGGGAGGGAATCGTAAAACGGCCCACCTTCAGCGGCAAAATGGAATACATAAACGATTTGGACGTGGAATATTGCCCGTTGACAATCGAGACCCGTGTCGCCGGCCCCAGATAACGTATATCCAGACCATCCACGGGGGAAATCGCCGGCGGCTGGATGTCCTGTGCACCTTCCACGGTCAGCGTCAACTGCGCGGAAGAGCCGAGGGCGATCTTTGTCTGGTCGACTTCGGCAGTAAACCGGATATCCTGCGCGAAAACGGCTTTCGCGCATAAGACTGCGCCACAAAGAATAATGCTAAAAATTCGCTGACACCTCATAAAATTACCAATCCTTTAAAACCGGAGAGGATCCCCCCTTGTTCTGGAACACTTTTAATAACCCCCGCGGCTCTTCAGACTGCTGATAACTTTGCAAAATCCGTTCGGCCTCTTCTTTGGTCAAATCCTTGCTGTTGTCAACGGCCGCTGAAGCGGCCTGTTCCTTTTGCTCTTCAGCCGGTTGACCGGATTCCTGCTGACTCCCGGCAGCCATAGATTGCTGCTCTCCGGATTCCTTTTTATTTTCTGATGAAGTTTCGGGTGCCGCAGACTGTTTGTCTTCGGAATTTTCTTTTTTTTCTGCCGCGGCCTGCTGCCCCGGGGATTCTTGGGATCCTTTCGCCTGATTTTGCTGACCTTCCTTTGACTGCGAATCCCGATCTTGTTTTTCTTTTTGTCCTTGTGAAGATTGCTGTTTTTGTTCCTGCTTCAGACGCTCCAATTCTTTTTTGACAAATTCATAGTTATCTTGCGCGTCCTTGTCGGTTTTGTCAAGGCGCAGGGCGTTCTCAAAATGGCTAAGCGACTCCTGCAACCCCTGCACCGCCGCACCGATATCTTTTGTTTGGTGTCCGATCCCGGACTGATACAACGTATTGCCCAGATTATAATAGGCCTTTTCCTTCAACCGCGGGTCATCGCTCAATAACGCCTTTTGCAAATATTGAGCTGCCTGCGGATAACGTTTTTGTTTATAAAGCGCCGTGCCCGCGTTGAAATTAACGAGCGCCGATTCTGGATTTTTCTCCAGCGCCTTTTCATAGTGACGCGCGGCGTCTTCAAAGTTTCCCTGGCTGTAGAGACGGTTGCCCTCGCGCACGGACCTGCCCGTAGATGCAGCCCATAATGAAGAAGGCATCAAGAGAGACAACCCAAGAAATAAACAAACAACGCGCATAATCATCACTTTTTTAAGCCCATGTTCAAACACGTCTCAATTAACAATAAGAAAAAAGCCATTGCCAGCGGAATCTGGAAACGGTCGTAATAATGTCTTTGCATCTTCTCGTCGATGTCCCGCCTTTCCCATCCGGACAACTCATGGTCATAAATAAAATCGAGACCAAATTCCGCGCCGCCGGCGCGCACATACATCCCGCCCGTTTCAAGGGCGATCTGCTGTAACAGATTTTCATTGAGCCGGGATTTGACGTAGTTGCCGTTATTGTCTTTCAGAAATTCCATCTCTCCTTTCTCATTGGTGAACTGGATCAATTCCCCCTCCGGCGTCCCGATGCCGATAGAATAAATTTTGATCCCTTTTTCTTTCGCTTTACGGGCGGCGCTTAAAGAATCTCCCTCCAGGTCATCCCCGTCGGTAATGACAATGACAGCCTTATACTGATTGGGCGTCTGGTCATAACTGCGGACCGCCTCTTCGATCGCGCGCGACAGATTTGTGCCGCCGCGGCCGACCGTCCGCGCGTCCAGATCATTGAGACTCAAAAGAAACCCGCCGTAATCAACCGTCAACGGGCACGCCATGACCGCGTCGCCGGCAAAGGCGATCAAGCCGATGCGGTCGCCTTTTAACTTCTTGACAAGGTCCTGCACGGCCAGCTTGGTGCGTTCAAGCCGGTTGGGTTTGACATCGCTGGTCAACATGCTCTTGGAGGTGTCGACAACGACCAGAATATCCAGCCCGTGACGCTTGACCTCCTGCCACTCAAAACCCCATTGAGGCCGGGCCAAGGCCAAAATCGATAGCGCGCCCGCCGCCACGACCAGAATATTTTTCCACACCCACCGCTTATGGAGAGCTGCCGGGACCAAATCTTTCAGCAAATGACTTTGGGCAAAGCGCTGCAAGGTCTCTTTGCGCCGGGCAATCCCCCACCACAGGAATATCCCCAGCGCGAACAACACCCAGAACAAATGAAACATTACCGGTTGCGCAAAACGCATGGCAGTTTAAGGTATTTTTAGAAAAACGGTGTTAGACAAAATAAGTTCCGCCAACAACATGGCCAAGGCAACCAAGAGTACGCGGTCAAAAAGCTCATCATATTGAAGATATCCTACCTGCTGGATCTCGGTCTTTTCAAGCTTGTCGATCGTTTCATAAATTTTGCGCAACGATTCCGTGTCGGTGGCGCGGAAATATTTCCCGCGGGTAACATCCGCGATCTTCTGCAGTATCGTTTCGTCCAGATCGCTCAAGACTCTCTGATAAACTTTGCGTCCCAGAAAATCCTGCACGGGAAACGGGACATACCCTTTCGTCCCTGCCCCGATCGCGTAAACCTTGATGCCCACCGCCTTGGCCGCCTGCGCTGCCGGCAGGGGATCGATCTCGCCGGCGTTATTAACCCCGTCCGTCAAAAGGATGATGATTTTACTTTTTGCCTTGCTGTTACGCAAGCGGTTTAGTGAAGAAGCGATGGCCGAACCGATCGCGGTACCGTCAGCGATCATCCCCAAGCGGACCCGTTGCAAATTGGCCGCCAGCCACGCGTGGTCGGTCGTCAACGGACAAACTGTGTACGCGAGCGCGGCAAAGGTGACGATCCCGATCCTGTCGTCGGGGCGGTGTTCCACGAACTCGTTGACGACTTTTTTGACGATATCCAGACGGTTGTAACGCTCATTACCGACCGTAAAATCTTCACTGGCCATGCTGCCTGAAGAATCGATCGCGAGAATAATGTCGATCCCTTCCGAATGCTGCATGGTTTCCTTCAAGACCAGGCGCGGGCCGGCCAGAGCGACAATAACCAATACCAGAACAACCGCCCGCAGGACCAACGGGATGAGCTGGAAGCGGATTTTCCAGGAAACGGGAAGACTTTCCACCAATTGATTGGAGGAGAACCGGATGCTACCCGTCTCCCGGTGTTTGCGAAAAATATACATCCCCCACAAAACAGCGGGAATGAAAGCCAGAATCCAGGGAGTTTTAAACACCATGGTCGTTTTTATTCAAAACGTTTTCGTTTGGTTTGGTTTCATCGACAAGCCGGCGGCCCAGCAGGGTTGTTTTCTGGGCCTCCGCCTCTTGCGGCAAATAGCGGGCGAATTTCACCATATCGCAAGAATCCAGAAATTCTTTTAAAATGTTATTCGCCGACCCGCTTAACTGCGGAAACCCACGCAAAGACATCAAAAATTCTTCACTGGTCATCTCCGGCGCGCGGATCTCAAAGCGCTCCTCAAAATACCGGCGAATAATGTCCGAAAGGGTCAAATAATAGGCCTCCCACTGACCGTCCTGGAGCAAATTGCCGTTGGCGAGACTATCCAGCCGCTGATATGCCCTCTCCCACGGTGTTACAACAATATCGGGACTACGTGCCATAACGGCGCGCCGACGGCGCGTCTTGTTCCAGAAATAAACACACGCCAACGCCAACACGGTGAATAAAACGACCAGCCAAATCCAGTCGTAAGACGGCAAGCTAAGCGGCGGCTTGACATCATGCAAATCTTCAGCGAACGCCGCGCTTTCGTTCAGAACCCAGCCTGACGCCAGCAAAAAAATATTCCCTCGAGAAAAAATCCCGCATTTCATGTCCGCAGCATCCTTTTGCGCCGGCGCTTCATAAAAAAACCGGCCAGCGCCTGGCTGTACGCCGTATCCGTGTAGAGGTCGATCTGGTCGATACCCACCGACTGGAACAATTGTTTGCGCCGCTGCAGCCGCGCGGCGTTATCGTTTTTGTAGCGTTCGCGGATCTCCTTGCTGGAAGAATCAACATGCGTCACCTGCCCGCCTTCCGCGTCCTGAAGGGCGATAATCCCGCATTCAGGCATCTCGGCTTCCCGGTGGTCGTTTAAAGTCACGGCGATGAAATCGTGATGTTTGTTGGTAACTGATAAAATTTTCTTAAAACCATCGTCTCCTTTACCGGTGGC
>JACRHP010000077.1 GCA_016212005.1 Candidatus Omnitrophota bacterium
CTGGTGCTCATTGAAGCGGGCTTCAGGGTCATCGTGCATGATCGCCTGCGCCTGCGCGGGATCGACTGCCCGGAAGTCGGCACGCCAGAAGGAGACCGGGCCAAAAGATTCGTGGAAAAACTCCTGCCGGCAAGTGCCACCATTGTGCTTAAATCCCACAAGGACAGGACGGACCAGCACGGGCGCTTTGTGGTCGATGTTTTCTACAAGCAAGGAATCGAGGACGCTCGCGCCATCATCAAGGACGGCATGTACCTTAACCAGGAACTGCTGGACAAAGGCTACGCCGTCCGCATGACGGAATGATTGATTTCAGCTTGAATCCCGCCAGCCGTTCATGTACAATGACTCCAATTTAATATTAGAATTAAAGGGATAGAGATGCGGTTGTGCACCATTGGCATTGATGTCGGCGGTACGAACATTAAGCTGGGATTGGTCGCTCCTTCCGGCAGGATCATAGCCAGAACTAATTTAATAACAAAGAGTTATGCCCGTCATCCGCGTCATCTGATCAACGCCCTTGTATCGGCGGTCCGCGATTTAATCAGAGATAACGGAAAAACGGCAAAAGATATCGCCGGGATCGGGATCGGCCTGCCGGGGTTGATCGATGTCCCCCAAGGGATCGTTATTTTCATGCCGAACATCCCGGGATGGAAGAACATCCCTTTACGCCGGATCATGGAGAGGCAATTGAAGATCCCCGTTTTCCTGGACAATGACGTCAATGTGATTACTTTGGGAGAATGGAAATCCGGCGCCGGCAAAGGGTGCGCCAATCTGGTGTGTATCACGCTCGGGACGGGTGTCGGCGGCGGGTTGATTTTAAACAACGCCCTTTACCGCGGGGAAGGGTTTGTCGCCGGGGAGATCGGGCATCTCCCTTTGAACGAAGACGGGCCGTCGTGCAATTGCGGCGGGTACGCCTGTTTTGAACGGTATGTCGGCAACCGTATCTTGATGCAAAAGGCCGCGCAATTGTTTCGTGACACATCGGTCCGCCTCCCGGATGTTTTCGCCCGGGCCAGGCGCGGCGACCGGCGGGCGATCCGGTTTTGGCAGGACGCCGCCACCCATATCGGCAACGCGCTGGTGGGCGTCATCAACCTTCTTAACCCGCGGATGATCATCATTGGCGGCGGGGTGGCCAACAACTTCAGATTTATGGGGCCCACCATCCGCAAGGTCATCCGCCAGAGAGCCCTGAAGGTCCAGAAGAAGATGGTCAGGGTCGTGCGCGCGGAGCTGGGAGATGATGCCGGTATCCTGGGCGCCCATATTTTAGTAAAGGAAGCCATCCTTGGACGTAAAATTATCTAGAATAAGCATTGGTATTGTAGTTATGACGATGGCCACTTTTGTGGCGATGGACATCATGGGGACAGGGTTCTGTGATTCACCGTCCGCGCCGGCGTCTTCCTCCAGTGATCCTGACAGCGCCCCGGCCTCCGCCTCCGGTGAGCCCAATGACCAAAAGGAGCCCGCCGCAAAGGCCGGCGGGGTTTCCATCGAGCTTAACGGCGACACGGTTGAATATTCCGTGGCAGGGAACAAACTCATCGCCCAGGGCAATGTCGTCATTTATTACAAGGAAATAACCCTCACGTGCGACCGGCTTGAATTCTCCAGGGATACCAGCGTCGCCCATGCCGAGGGTCACATCCATCTGACCCAGGGCCTCAACGAATTTACCGGCGAGAAAATGGATTTCAATTTCCAGACCATGAAGGGGGAGTTCGAACCGGCGACCATTTTCTCAAATCCGTATTACGGCAAAGGCGAACAGGTCGCCAAGGTCGACGAGAACCACATTGTCATGAAAAGCGGTTACCTGACCACCTGCGACCTGGATGACCCCCATTACCGTCTCATTTCCCGCACGCTCGACATTTATCCGAAGGATAAAATGGTGGCCCGCCGCGTGCGCCTGAAAGTGGGGAAGGTGCCGCTCCTGTATTTGCCGAAGTTTTCCCAGGACCTGACCGGCAAGAAACCTTTGTTCACCTTTACGCCCGGCTATGACAAGGAATGGGGGGCGTTTTTATTGACCGCGATGCGCGCGGACCTCAATGACAACGTCAAAGGGACGATCCATTTTGACGCCCGCGAGAAGAAGGATGTTGCTTCCGGCTTTGACGTCAGTTATAAAACTCCGCATACCGGGTCCGGCACGGTCCGGACCTATTATATGAACGAGCGCAGCATCACCTCCAGGCATTTTTATCAGCCGCGCCCCAGCCCGACCATCGAGCGCGAACGGTTCAAGGGGGAATGGCGGCATAAATGGGATATCGACGCGAAAACCAACGCCATTTGGCAGTATTATAAGTTGAGCGACAGCACGTTGATGAAAGAGTATTTTGAACGGGAGTTTGACAAAGATTCATCCCCAGACACGTTTTTTCTTTTGACCAGGAATTTCCCCCTTGGGACGGCCAGCTTCCGGACCGACAAGCGTATCAACCGGTTTGAGGGGGGGGTCGAACGGTTGCCGGAATTGCGCTATGATCTGTCCAGCCTGGCACTGCTGGATACCGGGTTATTCTTCAGGAATACGAGCATTTATTCTAACTTGAGCAGCAAGCAGGCTTCCCCCAGCGAATTGCGTTTGGAAACGATGCGCCTGGACACCGACAGCGAACTTTCCTACCCGATGAAAGTCGGGATCCTCGAAATGAGGCCCTTTGTCGGCGGGGAACACACTTATTACAGCAAGACCAAAGACCCCCAGGATTACGATGCCATCCGCGGGATATTCCGCACGGGAGCGAGTTTGAGCACAAAATTTTATAAGGTTTTTGATGTCGAGGTGGAAAAATGGGGGTTGAACATTCACCGCTTGAGGCATATCATTACACCGTCGGCATCTTATTCCTACAACCACAGGCCGACATTCACTTCCAACGACCTGGACTCCTTTGATGCCATTGACAGCAAGGATATCGGGCATTCCATCAGTTTTTCCCTGGAGAATAAATTACAGACGAAAAGAAATAATAATGTCATCGAGTTGCTGCGCGCGGTCATCGGGACGAACTTTGCCCTCAAAGAGAACCCCGGGACCGGCGGGTTCAGCACGGTCACCACCGATATTGATTTCCGTCCCGTCGACGGGATCACTTTTTATTTCGATTCTTCGTATGACACGCGCGCGGATTATCTGACCACGGCCAATTTCGACATGTATATTAACGGCGGCAAGAACTGGTGGGCGAATATCGGCAAGCGCTGGAACCGGGAGGTCGACGACCAGGTCACGACCGAGTTCGGTTACAAGATCAATCCCAAATGGGCGCTCAAGCTCTACAACCGTTTTGATGTCCGCAGCGGCCTGCACAAAGAGCAGCAATATACGCTCACCCGGGACCTGCATGAATGGACCATGGATATCAATTTCAACGAGACCAGGACCTCCGGAGATGAAATCTGGCTTGTCATGACGCTTAAGGCCTTCCCGGAGATGACGCTTGATCTGGGCGGGGCCGGCTTTAACAAACGCAAGGCTGGTTCACAAAGTTCGGAAGGAAAATAAACATGAAGATCGCTGTTATCGGGTCGGGGTATGTGGGGTTGGTGACGGGCGTGTGCCTGGCGCACATCGGCCACCGGGTCATTTGCGTGGACAACAACCGGGAAAAAGTAAAAAGCCTCAAACAGGGCAGGATACCTATCTACGAGCCCGGCCTGGAAGACCTGCTCAAGAAATATTTAAAGAACAAACGCCTTTCGTTCGCCGTTTCCATCGCCGAGGCCACGCGCAAATCGACGGCCATTTTTATAGCCGTGGGGACGCCTTCCAAAAAAGACGGGGAGGCGGACTTGACGTACGTGGAGCATGTGGCGCGCGACATCGCCCGCGCGATGGATTCCTATAAGTTGATCGTCGAGAAATCGACCGTCCCCGCCGATACGGGCCAGCGCATCAAGCGTACGATCCGCATGAACCTGCCCGGGAAGTTCTGCAAGGGCAACGATGTGACCCTGGATTTCGACGTGGCCTCCAACCCGGAATTCTTGCGCGAAGGCTGCGCCGTCGCGGATTTCATGAACCCGGACCGTGTCGTCATCGGCGTGGAATCGGCCAAGGCCGAGCGGATCTTGCGCGAGATGTACGCGCCCCTGAAGCCCCATATGGTCGTCACCGACATTAACTCGGCGGAGTTGATCAAGCACGCGTCCAATTCGTTCCTGGCGACCAAGATATCATTCATCAACGCGGTCTCCCGGATCTGCGAGCGTTTGGGGGCGGATGTCCTGAAGGTCGCCGAGGGCATGGGTTTTGATAAACGGATCGGCCGTAAATTCCTCGACGCCGGCATAGGCTACGGCGGCAGCTGTTTCCCCAAGGACGTCGATGCCTTCATCCGTTTGAGCGAAAAAAGCGGGTATCACTTCAACCTCCTCAAGGAAGTCCGCCAGGTCAATGAAGAACAAAAGACATTTTTCTTGAGGCTTATTGAGGACAAATTATGGATCGTGAAAAAGAAGACGATCGGCGTCCTGGGGCTGGCCTTTAAGCCGGACACCGACGATATGCGCAACGCCCCCTCCCTTGACATCATCCAGGCGCTGCAACGCGAAGGGGCCAGGGTCAAGGTGTACGACCCCCAGGCCATGCCGAACGCCCGGAAAGCCCTCAAAAACGTGGTCTGTTGCAAGGACCCCTACGCCCTGGCCAAGGGCTGCGATTGTCTGCTCTTGTTGACGGAATGGGACGAATTCAGAAAATTGGATTTCGGAAAAATTAAAAAACTTATGGACCACGCCATCCTTTTTGACGGCCGGAACCTTTATCATGACCGGGATCTTCACGCCCTGGGTTTTGAATATTACGGTGTCGGCCGCGGGATGCCAAAAGCTAAAAGGAGTTGAAGATGTCGGAAGCGTTAAAAAAAAGCATCATCAATAAAGAGGCCAGGATCGCCGTCATCGGCCTGGGGTACGTGGGGCTGCCTTTGGCCGTTAACTTCGCGAAAAAAGGGTTCCAGGTCTTCGGGCTGGACACGGACGCCGACCGTGTCGGCAAAATCGGGAAAAGGACAAGTTATATCCTTGATGTGCCGACCCACGACCTTGCCGAGGTCGTGGACAGCGGGCGGCTGGCCGCGGATACGAAATTCGATATCCTGCGCACCGTCGATGCCATCATTATCTGTGTCCCCACGCCGCTCAAGCGCAAATACACGCCGGATATTACGTATATCGTCAGCGCGGTGCGGACGATCGGTAAATTCTTAAAGCGCGATACGCTGGTCGTCCTGGAGAGCACCACTTACCCGGGGACCACGGAAGAGCTCATCAAGCCCGAACTGGAGAAAAGCGGCCTGAAGGCGGGCAAGGATTTCTTCCTGGCGTTCTCGCCGGAGCGCATCGACCCGGGCAATAAAAAATACGATGTCACATCGATCCCCAAGGTCGTGGGGGGACTGACGCCGGTCGACGGAGAATTGACCAAACTGCTCTACGGCCAGATTATCCAGCACGTGCACATGGTCTCTTCCGCCAAGGCCGCGGAGATGACCAAACTGCTGGAGAACACCTTCCGGATCATTAATATCGGCTGGGTCAATGAAGTGGCCATGATGTGCCAGAAGATGGGTGTCGACGTCTGGGAAGTCATCGACGCCGCCAAGACCAAACCGTTCGGCTTTATGCCGTTTTACCCGGGGCTCGGGGTCGGCGGGCACTGCATCCCCGACGATCCGCTCTACCTCTACTGGAAAGCCAAACACCACGGCTTCAGCTCGAAGTTCATCAAATTGTCGGCGGACATCAATTCCGACATGCCGCGTTACGTGGTCGATTGCCTCAAGGCGCTTTTGAAGAAAAAGACGAACTTAAAGAACGTCCGGATGCTGGTCGTGGGCGTCACGTACAAAAAGGACGTCAAGGACCTGCGCAAATCGCCGTCTCTGAAGTTAATTGAAACTCTGCAGCAGGAGAAGTGCCGCGTTGATTATCATGACCCGTATATCCCGTATCTGGATATCGGGGCGATCAAACTGAATTCCGTTAAATTAACGGCGGAGAATCTGGCCTCTTATCATTGCGTGATCATCGCCACCGACCACACCAGCGTCGATTAC
>JACRHP010000079.1 GCA_016212005.1 Candidatus Omnitrophota bacterium
GAGAATTCATGCATAAAATTGGAAAAATGTTCCAAATTTGCCCTAAAAATGGGGCACCCAACTAAAGGTTATAATTTTTATTTTCTCGACGATGACTCTTTGCAAAGAATCGTTTTTTCAAAAAAGTGACGAAGTCAGGAGGGTTTCACGATGACGATCGCCGGTATTTCCTCAAAGCGTAAAACTATCGCCTACCGTATTTTTTCCGGGTTTGTCGCGTTCACATTTATTTTTAGTCTTATTTTGCCGCCGGGCTATGCCCAGATGGTTCCGCAAACTATTTTGAATTTACCCGTGCCGGGCACGATGGTTTCTGTGAGCGCCGGGTTTGCACCGCTTCTGGTCAAAGGCATCACCATCCATCCTGACAACCCGCTGCGGTTTGATTTCATCGTCGATCCCGGCCAGAGCGGCTTGGAGGGTGAACAATTGCGGAGTGAATCCACGCGGCTTATCAAATATTTCCTCGCCTCATTAACGGTTCCGGAAGACGAGCTTTGGGTCAACCTTTCGCCGTATGAAAAAGACCGGATGATCTCCGGCACGCTGGGCGAGACCGAAATGGGCCGCGACATGCTGGCCCAGGATTATATCCTCAAGCAGCTGACAGCGTCCTTGATGTATCCGGAAAAAGAATTAGGCAAGAAATTCTGGGATAAGATTTATCAACAGGCCAGGGAAAAATACGGCACGACGGAAATCCCGGTCAATACTTTTAACAAGGTCTGGATCGTGCCGCAGAAGGCCGTCGTTTACCAACACGGCAACAGCGCGCTGGTGGTGGAGAGCCGGCTGCGAGTTATGTTAGAACAGGATTACCTCGCAGCGTCACAAGGTCACCAAGTCACAAAGTCACCAGATGGTGACCTGGTGACAGGTGACGGGGTGACCACAAATATTATTCGTGAGATCATTATTCCCGCCATCGAAAAGGAAGTCAATACGGGGGAGACGTTCACCATGTTGCGCCAGATCTACAATTCCATGATCCTGGCGGCTTGGTATAAACAGAATTTAAAGGAAAGCCTTTTGGGTCAGGTTTATGTCAATCAGGCCAAGACCAAGGGGGTGGATGTCGCCGACAAAGAAGTCAATCAGAAGATCTACGCCCAGTATCTGGAGGCGTTCAAAAGGGGTGTCTACAATTATATAAAGGAAGACTACGACCCGGCCAGCCAGAATGTCATCCCGCGCAAATATTTCTCCGGTGGAGTGAGTGCCAGTCCGGTATTTAAAATGGACAAAGGTGTTTTGCGGGTACAGCAAGTCACGGCCTTCACATTTCTTGCGCGCGCTAAAGGGAATTTATTTAATGAGACGGTAGATTTCCTGGAGCATTCGGGGCGTAATGAAAAAGCCATCGCGGAAGCCCAAGAGAAGGCCCTTGCGAAACGTGCGGCAGCGAATTTAGAGGAAGCCGATCAAATCATCAACGAGACATTTGCCCGCGGGACACAAGAGCCGGTCGCCCTTGCCGCCTCACCGGTGACGCGTAAAGAATTATTAGAAAGCATAAAAGCGGTAGAAAAGTTATCCATTTATGAATCAAAAACAGAGGGTGCTGAAGAATGGTTCCGGGAATCATTCAGGCAAATATTGGATGATGCCCGGACGATAGGACATGGGGGGTTACCGTTTACCTTGTCCCGGACAGTTGCCCGCATGCGGGAAAATGCCGGTCCCGTGTTTGCGGCGTTATTACGGGATGGCAAAGTGGGCGGGTTGAGCGTGGATGATAAAAAGCGGATCACCAAAGCCCTGGAGGCGTTTATTACGACGTCGCAGAAATATCCGGGAATTCGGGAGGGGGGAACAATTTTCGTCTCCTCGCCGGTATTAGTGGATGGGAAGTCGCCCGCGGAATCTTTTCGATTGGCCGGATTGAATGATGATTTTGTCAAAATCGCTTCCGGGATGGTTGGATTGTCTCCCGATTTGCGAGGAATTCTCGAAGACAATACGATTCGTAACAGGGCACAGGCAATTGTCAGCCAGCTGGTGCGGAATTTGCAGGGGAATGCTGATATCCGCGAAATCAAGGTGCTGGGAGAAAGCCTGCCAGGGACAGAGAAAGCC
Organism: Candidatus Omnitrophota bacterium; assembly: GCA_016212005.1. Taxonomy (GTDB): domain Bacteria; phylum Omnitrophota; class Gorgyraeia; order Zapsychrales; family Zapsychraceae; genus UBA10015. The sequence goes on from JACRHP010000079.1 coordinate 2,077, forward strand.
TCCGGAGATTACAAGGTGGCCATTATGCAGGATGATTTTGCCGTCGAAAAGAAATCCAAGATAGGCGTGGGGACATTTTTAGGAATTTATAAGGGCGAAGGATTGATCGGCGCGCTCTTTTTTCTGAATGGCCCCATCACCACCCTGGCCGTAACTGACGGCAAGCAATTCGCCCACTACGCGTATGACGGAGAGCAATTCAGAACGCGTCCCAAGACGCGTCCCGGGACACTGGATTTAAGTCTTGCCACAGAGAATGAATCTCCTGTTTCCGTGGGAGGGGTTTATTCGGAATGGTCGAATTTGTTCCAAAAATATTATCAGGAAAATGGTCATGAGATCCCGGGCAGCCAGGACGCGGCCTTGAAAACCCGTTACAGCGGCGTTTTAGGCGAAGATGGCCTGGTACACGGAGCGACCGCGACCAACCTTTATGAAATTCTTATCAATAACGGTCTTTTCAGTGAGATCGTAAGCCTGGAGGAAGCCAAAATATTGTCTCTTTTCCCGCAAGCGCTCGGCGGCAAGGCTTTGGTGATGACCATCGATGGGCCGAAAGCTCCCGGCGATATTAGAGATATTCAAAAAGTCAGAGGTGTTGCCGGTGACAATTCGGCCGTGCAGCTTTTTTTGGGCAACCGGGGCGCTGTCGGGAAATTATGGGATTTTTTTGAAACCAATAAAGCATTGTATGTCCCAAAGCACTTTTTCCCCCGCATTGCGCCAACTTTAAAACAGGGCAGCGATGCCGTTACCCACTCCTCGGAAAAGATGGAAGATTTCCTTAACGAAAGAGTTCCTGCGGACATGGGAAACAGGGCAGATGTTATTGACGCGATCAAGATCGCTGCCGAAGTCGCCAAGAAAGTAGGTCCATTGTATGTCGAGGGAGCCCGCCCGACCGGCGAGATCGATTCGGGGGGAGCCAAGGAATTGGCGATCGATAAAAAGACCGATCAGTTATTGATCGACGCCTTCGCGGGGAAGGTAGGCGCCTATTATTCGGAAGACAGGGGGTTGGTGCGCGATTTTCGGGGGAAGCCGGGGTCGCAATTGCAGGTGACCGCCGATGCTTTGGATGGGAGCAGCAGAGTAGAGGCCAATGGCGGCGCGGGGTCGATACTTAGTTTTAGAAGAGCGCTTTTGGCTACCTCGATAGAAAAGCAGAGCGGCCGGGAGATCATTGCCTCTATGCTCGTTGCTCACGGCATAACGCCCAAGATCATTATTGCTATTGAAGGCATGGGGGCGCATGAATTTGTTTTTGATGAAGGCACGTTTTATCATTCCAGAGCGATCGATCTTGGAGGGCCCAAGGATGAAACAAAAGGGCTTCGCATTGCTTTGGGGGGAACCCGCGCGGAATGGCCGAAAGGATTCCCGGAACTTGTTGATAAGTGGGTGGAAGTAGTAGATGCCATGCCCGGGTATAGCGGGGCCTTTGTCACGGATATTTTTGGGATTATTGATCATATCATGGACGGCGGCCTCGGGTTTTTTGCCCAAGCGAGAGACAAATTAAGAGTAAAATCGGAAATTCAGCCGGTCGCCCATTTGATCAGGGTCGCCGGAGGGGCGGATCTGACCTGGCTTCATAAAAAGAAGGGAAAAGCAGAAGGATTAAAAACATCGCTGGATGCCGGTCTTACTCCCGAACCGGAACCCGGTAAACAGCAAAAGGGCCCCAGCGCGTTTGGAGATAAAACAACGATCGCGGTCATGGATGCCGTCCTTGCCGCCGCCTCGCCGGTGGTGGCTTCTGAAAAACACCTTAATCCCGCGGGCCGGGAGGTAATTAAAATCATTAACTCTATTGTCCAGAGTGAGCAGCCCGGTATAGACAATTTGAAGATTTTAAATCAGCTTGGAGAGAAAATAGCTCTTTTGCAGCCGCGCCGAAAAGCCAGCGCTATTTTTAGCGGTTTTGATGAGATAGAAAAAGGGGTGGTTATTGCTGTTCAGACCAGGACAAGTCAGGGGAAGCTGGCTTTCCCTGACGCTATGGAATACGTGGCTTACGCGGCCCTTAATCCGGAAGAAACAAAGATCGCCGATGCATTGCTGCGTCCAGAAGACAAAGAAAATTATTTTACAAAAGCTCTGGAGGCGGTGCAAAAAAGCAGGCAAGTCAAGTCCTCCTCGCCGGTGGGGCTTCCGGAAGGGCGTTGGGAACATTGGGCACAGACGGCCGTTACGATGGATGATTTGAACGTCGATATATTCCGGGATTACGATTATCGGAATGTCGGGCCTGTTTTAAAGCCGGAGATCGTGTTTCGCTTGGGGCTCGTCTGGGCCGGCATGGCCATTAAAAAAGCAGAACGGGCCGGGATTACCAGCCGTACGGTATTGATCGCTAAAGATGCGCGGAAAATTGAGCCTGAATTGGAGGACGCTTTGGTCGCGGCTTTAAGGTATCGCGGCTTAAATGTTGTTTATGTGGCCAAAGACACGCCGAATGCTGTCACTTCCTATTCCTGGGCGGTTCAGCAGTTTAAGCCGTTGATGAGTATTTTTAATACGGCGAGCCATCTGTCGAAAAAGGAAGGTGTCATCGTGCGCGGTTTTAAGGTGGCCATGTTGAATAAATTGGGCGGGAACATCCAGAGCATGACGACAGAGGAGATTAAAGGTGAATCGCTTCAGGTGATGAAGGATATTATCGCGCACCCGGGGAAAATCGCGGAAATGGAGGCGCCTCAAAAGGGGACGTTCATGGCGGAAAACATCGATGCAAATGTGATCCGGTTTAATACCTTGATCGGGAAGGTCGCGGCCGCCAAAGGGTCTCTTTATGAGCTGGGAAAAGCTATTAAGGAAAGCGAAAATCCTGTCGCTGTTCTGGAACAATTTGAGGCAAGATATCGTGACGTTCCATTGCCTTTGAAGGGAATGAGGGTCGTGGTGGACGGATCTCATACACCCAGCGGAATGCTGACGGCCAGGACTTTCGCGAACTTAGGCGCCGAGGTTGTTAGCATTAATGAGGACATACAAGAGATCTCCGGAGAACACAAGGCAGACCCGTCCGTTAAGGCCAATCTTAAAGAATTGGAAGACATAATCGTCGAAGTGGGGTCCGACTTTGGCATGGCGTTCGATCTCGACGGGGACAGAGGTCTTGTTGATGTGCCGCAAAGATTTTACACAACGCCTGAAGTTAGATTCCAGGATTTGGCCCCGGATAATATGATTGTTATTTTATCGCCCTCTTTGAAAAATGATTGGGGATATAATTTAGAGGGAAGGCGGTATGGAGTTATCCGGGATGTTTTGGGGACACACGGGGTCAATGACAGGGTGAAAGAATTAGGCATGGAATTTTATCAGACCGACGCGGGATATGTCTTCTTGAAAGCGAAAAAAGAAGAAAAAGAGAAGGAAGGCGTTATTTTTCCGATGTATGGAGAGCGCTCGGGACATATTTGGCTGCATGTAACGGGAGAAATTGAGAACCCGCTTGCCGTCAACGTCCTTTTTGCGGTTTTGGCAAGAAAAGAAAAGAAAGAGTTTTTTGACAGGAGGGTTAGAGGAATGAATATGGAAGGCCAGACCATCAGGCCTATTGTGGAGGTGGTAAGGGCCAGGGAAATTCCTTACGGTCAATCTCCGCGGTTTCAACCTCTATTCCATCCGGAATTGCTGAAAATACTTTCACAAGACGCCCGTAATACGACAGGGTGGCGTTATGATCCGCAGGCAAAAGAGCAGAAAAATCCGCCCCAGGCCATCATCGCGCTGGGCAAAGATCTTGCTATTAAGATGCTAAAGGAAGAATTTACTCCAGGAAAATCTTATATTACACCTACCGGAACGCTTGTCGTCAAAGAGGTTAAAGACTACCTGGATGAAAGGGAGCATTTATACCGTTTTATAGATATTGCATTTGAAAAGGATGGTCGATTTATCGGGCGCTTTGTTTTTCGAGCGTCATCGAACGATCCATCCTTTGTGGCTTCTTATGAAACACCCATCATATTAAAAGACGTTGAACTCAACCAGATACAAAGGTCATCCATTACCGGTGTTGTAATTGATTTTCTCGTCTCGAAACAGTTGGCGGTTATCACTCAAAATGATATGAAAAATTTATTTCCGCGTTTAACTGAAGCGGAAGTCGAAAATGTGCATGAGAAGGCTAACCTTTCATTTGCAGAAGGTGATTACGAGCGATATAAGGCCGCCGCTTCCCCCATTCAAGATAGGGGAGGGGAAGAAGATGCTGTACCATTTAATGAAATCCAGCTCACTTCTTCTTTACCGATTCCGGAGGACGAGGGTCTGATTTTGTGGGCTGAAGGGTTGGCTCCAAGCCGTGAAAAATTACTGGAGCCGATAAAAGACATGGCGGTATTTGATTCCGAGGACGAGGAGTGGAAGTTTTTACCCGGCGGCCGCGCCATATTCGATGAATGGGGCAAGCGCTGGTTGCAGGACCATATAGGGAATATCACAGTCGAAGAGGATGTCCAGCAAGAGGCTACCTTTATTTTAAATGATTTGCAGTCAGCCGTCTCCTCGCCGATGGCTGAAACAGTCACCAGTCACCAGTCACCAGAATGGGTTCTGCGAGCGACGGGTTTGTCAAAGGTGGTATCGACTTGAATCCCGCGTTGTTGGACCTGCAGATCAAGCGCGACGCGAATTTTGTGCCGCTCCCGTTGCCGCAGCAGCCGATCCAGCAAATGCATATCGACGGGTTTATCCCGGTCATCATCAATATCCAGCCGGTGACGAACTTGCCGTTGCTATTGGGAATCGCGGATGAAGAAAAACCTGCTGGCGCGGCGGATGCTAGTTCACAAACAGCACCGATGACATTAGGATTTGCCCGAGAGGATTAAATCCGAAATGCTTCGGATTTATGCATTTATGTCCGCAAGAATTGTTTGTCTAGAAAAGACTCTGACAGCTCAATAACGGTCGGCCGGCCGTGGGGACACGTTAACGGATCCAGGCATTGGAGCAATTCATCGCGCAGGTGTTCGGCCTGTTGGGGTTTGAGCGCGTCGCCCGCCATGACCGACGAGCGGCAGGCCCGGCGGGCCAAGGCATCGTGGTCGCCGCGGCGCAGCGGGTCGCCGCCAAGGATGTATCTCACCGCTTTTTCGATATCCTTTAGAAACGTCGGATAACTGTGTATCGCGACCGTTTCTTTGTCCCAGAGGTTGCTGTCAAGCCCGAGCACGTTCAGTTCTTCCTGGGATCTCTCCCAAACAAGCATTTCCTGCACCGACAGCTTGATCAGGACGGGGCTCAAGAGCCGCTGGACTTCGACGCTGCCTTTGTTCATCTGCCGGATAAGCCGTTCGTAGGTGACCCGCTCGGCCGCGGCGTGCTGGTCAACGACCAGCAGGGACCGCAGATCCGCGTTCCTTGCCTGAAACAATAAATATTTGTTCAACGCCGCCCCAACATAAATCGCGCCGGATAATTTGTCCTGGAGGTTTTCCTGCCGATTTAATTCGGGGACAAAGAAATCCTGTTTTTCTCTCGTTGCCGCCGCCGCGGGGTAGGCGTAATCCCTGCCTTGGGCCGTTTCAAAAATCTCCGTCCCCATTAAGGCACGTTCGATGGTTTCTTCACTGTGCCGTAGGGAACGCAGATCTGCGTTCCCTGCCTGTTTCGTTTGTCCCGTCCCCAACAGCGTCTCCTCGCACAGTTGTCGCAGGATCGAACAGATCTTCTGTTCTTCGCGGATCTTCACCTCACGCTTGGCCGGATGGATATTCACGTCGATCTCTTTTGCCGGAAGTTCGAGGGCAATGACAAATAGCGGATACAGATCCTCGGGCATGATGAGCCGGTACACTTGATTAAGATGGAACCCGATCGCCTTATTCTGCACCGGCCGGCCGTTGACGAAGATAAACTGCATGTCCCGGCGGGCGCGTTTGATGTTGATGTCTCCCAGGACCAGGAATGCCTTTAATCCGTATTCCGGGAATTGGCCCCGCGCCTCGGTCAAATGGCGTTCATCGACATGAAGGATATGCGCCGCGCGGCTTTTCGCGTCGGGACAAGGCGCGACATCGACCAGGTCCCGGCCTTCATGGGTCAGCCGGAAGCGAATGTTGTTGTGAAACAGGGCGTAGGGGATGAAGGTGTTGAGTATCTGGTTGATCTCGGTCGTGTCGGATTTAAGGAATTTGCGCCGGGCCGGGGTGTTGAAGAACAGTTCCTTGACTTCGATTTCGGTGCCATTGCCAGCCATGGCGCAGGGACGCAGATCAAGTCGTTTCCCACCGCGCACATGGATTGACCATCCCTCGCGGGCGTCTTTGGCTTGGCTGCGCAAGGTGACATCCGCGATGGCGCCGATGGAATAAAGGGCCTCGCCGCGAAAACCCAACGATCGGATGTCGTAAAGGTCATCGGCCTTTTCGATCTTGCTGGTCGCGTGGCGGGAAAAGATTTTTTCCAGGTCGTCGCGTTCGATGCCGTGGCCGTTGTCTTTGATCTTGATCAGTGTTTTGCCGGCTTCTTGAAGGGAAACTTCGATCGCCTCCGCCCCGGCGTCGATGGCGTTCTCGACGAGTTCTTTGATGACGGAGGCGGGCCGTTCGATGACCTCGCCGGCGGCGATCTTGCTGATGACGTCTTCTTTGAGGATGTGGACTTTGGACATTGTGGAAAGTCACCATGTCACCAAGTCACAACGTCACCATGTTCTTGTGACCTTGTGACGGGTGACTTAGTGACCTCATTCCTTTTTAGCCAAGTTTTTTAATTCCTGCATCTTGTTCATCGCTTCCAACGGCGTCATCGTGTCGAGGTCCATCGAGCGGATGGTCTCCTTGATGGTTTCCGCCATGGGGTCGACGGGCGCGTAGAACATGTCGAGTTGTTTTTCCGGTGCCTGCTCGCCTTTAAGATTTTCTTTCAAGTCATTTTTTAGTTCCAGTTGCGTCAGGATATGTTTGGCGCGGCTGATGATCGTTTTGGGAATACCGGCGAGCTTGGCGACGTAAATGCCGTAACTGTCGTCGGTCGAGCCGGGGATGATCTTGTGCAGGAAGATCACCTCGTCTTTCCATTCCTTGACCGCGACGTTGTAATTGACCACGCCCGTGCGTTCGCCGGCCAGGGCGGTCAGTTCATGAAAATGGGTCGCGAAAAGCACGCGCGCTTTGGTCGTTTGTAGATACTCGGCAATGGCCCAGGCAAGGCTCAATCCGTCGTAGGTGCTCGTCCCCCGGCCGATCTCATCGAGGATGATCAGGCTGCGGTTGGTCATGTTATTGAGGATATCGGCCGTTTCGTTCATCTCGACCATAAAGGTACTTTGGCCTTTGCTGATATCATCGTGCGCGCCGATGCGCGTGAAAATTTTATCCACGATCCCGATGTGGGCGGAGGCGGCCGGGATGAAACTTCCCATCTGGGCCATGATGGTTAAAATGGCGGTTTGCCGGATATAGGTGGATTTCCCGGACATGTTCGGCCCGGTCAAGATGATCAGGTGGTTGTCCGCGCCGTCGAGCAAGGTGTCGTTCGGGACAAAAGACCCGCTCTGGATTTTCTCAACGACCGGGTGGCGGCCTTCTTTGATCTCCAGCAAAGTGTCGTCGCTGATCTCCGGGGCAATGTAACCCGGCGATTGGGCCAGCACGCGCAGGGAGTGGAGAGTATCGAGCGTCGCGATGCTCCGGCAAAACTGATGGAGCCGCGCCGAACGCGCCAGGACCTCCTGCCGGATCTCCTGCACGAGGGCGTTCTCGATCTTTAAGATTTTTTCCTCGGCGGTGAGGACCTTTTCTTCATATTCCTTGAGCGCGGGCGTGATGTAGCGTTCGCCGTTGACGAGCGTTTGCTTGCGGATATAATCCGGCGGCGCGAGGTGCTGGTTCGCCTTGGTGATCTCGATGTAATACCCGAAGACCTGGTTGAACCCGACCTTAAGCGAATTGATCCCCGTGCGCCTGATTTCGTCTTCCTGGAATTTTTTCAGCCACTGCCGGCCGTTCTCCTGCAGGTCGCGCAAGGCGTCGAGTTCGGCATGATATCCGGCACGGATGATTTTGCCTTCGGGGTGGGCCAGAGGGATCGTTTCGTTGACGGCGCGTTCCAGATATGGACGCAGGTCCGGGATGTCTTCCATGTCGAACAGGGAATTTTTCGCCGTGATCGGTTTGATGGCATCCTGGATCGCGGGCAAAAGCGCCAGGGTATTGCGGATCGCCAGCAGGTCTTTGGCGTGGGTGTAGCCGCAGCTTAGCCGGGAAATATTCTTTTCCAGATCGGGAACTTCATCGAGGAGGTCTTTTAGTTTACGGCAGATTTCCGGGTGCGCGCTTAGCATTTTAATGGCATCCTGGCGTTCGATAATATCCGGCACGTTTTTCAAAGGATGCGTCAGCCAGAACCGGAACATCCGCCGGCCCAGGGGCGTCAGGGTATGATCGAGCGTGTTGATAAGCGTGTCTATTTCCAGGCCGCGCGCGGCCGCCGGAGAAATAAAAACGTAATCGTCGTCGTTGTACAGGGCGACGCGGTCGATGTGTTTGAGCGGCTGTTTGTTCATCTCCCGCAGGTATTCCAGGAGCGCGCCGGCGCTCGAGGTGGCGCTGGCAAGTTCTTCGATGCCGAAACCGTGAAGGTTAAGGACAGCAAAGTGCTCGCACAATGTTTTTCGGGCGATATCCTGGTTGAATGACCATTCTCCGTAAGGGCTTAACGCGATATTTTTCGCGCGCAAAAGCGGGTGCTCGAAAATCGGTTTGATTTTCGCTTCGGTTTCCTCCCCGATAGGGTAAACGCATTCATAAATGGGAAGCTTGGCGATCAACTCCGCGAGCCGGCCGTATTCAAGGGGATATTGGTTCGCCTGGATCGTCCCGCTGACCGGGTCGGTGAAGGCAACGCCGATATTTTTGCCATTAGGACTTAAGCATAATAGATACCGCGCGTCGCTGTTGTGTTCATCGAGGTAGGTTCCGGCGGTGATGACGCGGATGACATCGCGGCGGACGATCCCCTTGGCGAGCGCTGGATCTTCCATCTGTTCGCAGATGGCGACTTTGTAGCCGGATTTGATGATCTTGGCGATATAGTTGTCGACGGCATGATAGGGAACTCCACACATGGGGACCTTGCCGGAAGGGTCTTTGCCGCGGGAAGTGAGGACAAGGTCGAGGGTTTTCGACGCGAGCCTGGCATCCTCGTAGAACATCTCGTAGAAATCGCCGAGGCGAAACAGGAGAATACAGTCTTTATGTTTCTCTTTGATAGAGCGGTACTGCGCGAGCATGGGGGTCTGCATGGCGCATTAGTAATAGCATAAAATAGCCGGGAAAGGAACAAAAAATTCGAAGCACTTCGAGATTCGGATTTCGAATTTTACGAAAAGAACGCCTGCGTGCTATTTTATCTATGCTATACTTTACTTGTGAATACCACACCGCGCACAAAACAAACGCCCGGCTTCACCGTCATGGAGCTCATCGTTGTCGTCGTCATCGTCGGCGTCCTGGCCGCCGTCGCCTTGCCGAGCTACAAGATCCAGATGCTCAAGATGAAAAACCAGGAGGCGATCCGCGTGCTGACGGCGGTCTGGGAGGCGGAAAAGGATTATTACAGGGAAAATGGTGTTTACGGAAATCCCAATAGTCTGGACGTGGTGATCCCGCAGATGAAAAATTTTACTAACCTGCAGCTTAGCACCAGTACGGTGACGGCATGCAGTGGTCTTTCCGTAGCTTTCAGGATACACGTTGATTCCATAGATTCTTCTTATCGGCTCTTCATTCTGGAAGACGGAAGATTCTTGTGTCGTCGTCTTTCCGCATATCCTTGTACGGATAATTTTTGCCTCCAAAGGGGCTTTCAACGCCTGTCCGAGTGATTGTTCTTTCCAACCCATTCCCCATCGTCGTCATCGGCGTGCTGGCCGCGCCTTTCCTGCAGAAAGATGGGATTCCCCGACCGGCGATGGCGATGGTTGAATATTCAAATATATAGTTTGATTTTTCAATGAAACATAAATTTGACTTTTATTACCTTATAGGATACATTAGTCAATGTAATGATTAACCGCTTCATACTAAACAGGTTGCAAGACGAATTAATACGACCGGAGATTCTTATCTCCAATCATTCTATACTTATACTTTACAAATAGTCTATCCAAATGTATAATTAACTTAATGATTCAGAGACCTTGCTGGAAAAAGCGAATTTATGACGCATGGAAAGAAGTCCCCATTGTTTGGCTTTCTGGGGTGCGGCGTTGCGGTAAAACGACTCTCGCGCAAAGCCTGGGGGACGCCGGGGAAATCCTCTACATGAATTGTGACCTTCCGGTCACGGAAGATCGCCTGCGGGATCCGGAGTTTTTTTTCAAAAGCTGTGAGAAGCCGATTGTGATCTTTGATGAAATCCATCAACTTTCGGACCCCAGCCGGATCCTTAAGATCGGGGCGGATTTATTTCCGCGGCTTAAAATATTGGCCACGGGATCGTCCACGCTTGCCGCCAGCCAGAAATTCCGTGATACGTTGACCGGCCGGAAACGCGTTGTTCATCTTCTGCCGGTCCTCTGGACGGAACTGGAGGCTTTTTCCTGTCAGGATGTTACGCGGCGGCTCTTCCAGGGCGGCTTGCCGCCGGCGCTCCTGGCGGGTTCCAAAAGTCCTTCGTTTTACCGGGAATGGCTCGATTCGTTCTTCGCGCGGGATATCCAGAAGCTTTTTCCGTTTCGTGATGTGCAGAAATTTAATGCTCTTCTGGAATATCTTTTGAAGCAAAGCGGGGGGCAAATTGAAACCTCCAAGGTCGCCTCCGGGCTTAAAATCAGCCGGTTGACCGTCGAGAACCATCTGCGAGCGCTGGAGATCACGCACGCGGTCACGCGTGTCCGGCCGTTTTTCGGGGGCGGGCAGAAAGAGATCGTGAAGATGCCGAAGGTGTACGGTTTTGACACGGGATTTGTCACGTTTGTCCGTGGCTGGGACCCTTTAAGGCCGCAGGACTATGGTATCCTGTGGGAGCATCTGGTCCTTGAATATTTACAGGCATGTTTCCCCGACGAGACTATAAGGTATTGGCGCGATAAAGCGGGGTGGGAAGTGGACTTCGTTCTGGCGCGGCGCAGGGACCAGATCGACGCCGTGGAATGCAAATGGAACCCCTCGGACTTCGACCCCCGCGCGCTGCGGCTGTTTCGTTCCTATTATCCCCAAGGCAGGAATTATATTGTGAGTCCGCTGGGAGGTCCGGCGTATTTAAAGCGTTTTGGCCCGTTAACTGTCAGAATTTGTGAGCCATCGGAAATTTTCCAGGATGAAAAATAGATCATCTTTCACCATCATGGAGCTCATCGTTGTCGTCGTCATCATCGGCGTCCTGGCGGCCATCGCCATCCCGAGCTACCGGATCCAGATGATGAAGATGGGGAACCAGGAAGCCGTCCGCGTCCTGATGGCCGTCTGGGAGGCCAACCAGGATTATTACAGGGAAAACGGCTCTTACGCGACAAATGTTAATCAACTGGCCGTCGACATTCCGGCACTCAAGAATTTTCAACCGCCTAATGCCGCTCCCTTTTGCGGGATGGGAGGACAACCCCCTTTTATCGCCAGCATTCAGATCAACAGCGGCCTTTATACTTTGTATGCGTCTACGCCGGGAAACATTGTCTGCACGGACCCGTACAGCGGCGGCCTTTGCAAGAAGATGGGGTTCATTTATTGGAATGGAATTTTTATTTGTTGAGATTCCGTTTTATTCCTCCCGTTTTATTCCTCCCTTGACACATCCCGTCAAATATATAAAATAGGCACGGCTAGCTATTTGGATAGCAACAATAAGTAGTAAGTCGTAAGTGATAAGTCGTAAGCAAAAGATGTGATGTTTTTTGGCTTACCACTTACCACTTACGACTTATGACTATTATGAAGAATATCTACCTCTTAAAAGACCTCGCCAAGTTGAGCGGGCATTCGACGTACACATTGAAGTATTATTTGCGGCTCGGGCTTTTGAAGGAGATCGGCCGCAGCCCGGCGACGAACTTCCGTTATTTCGACGATTCGTCCTGCGAGCGCCTCAAGCGCATCCGCCGGCTCCAGAAGGAAAAATATTCTTTAAAAGAAATTTATGAACGGTTGGACAGAGATGGAAATTAAATGTAACGTTGTCGTTTTTGTTTTGATTTTAGGAGTGTTTGGGCTTTTGCCAACGGTCACCCACGCGCAACCGCCGTTAGTCAACGCCACGGTCGCGGCACCCGTTGAGGAGACTCCCGCCGCGGATAAGCCGGTCGTGCCGCCTGCCGCCCCACAGCCGCAAGCGCCGATTAAGACGGTGCTAGGGACCCTGGAGGTAAGCGACATGGACATCCGGGACGTCTTTACCCGGATCTCCTTGCAGACGGGCCTGGTGATCGTTGCGGATGAGGACGTCCAGGCCCGCGTGACGATTTACCTTAGAGATGTCGATGTCTTCGACGCCCTGCGCGTTATCCTGGAGCTGAACCATCTGGCGTACACCATGGAAGGCGCGGCCGCGCGCGTGATGACGGAAAAGACCTTTGAAGAGCGTTTCGGCTACCCGTTCAGCCAGAAGGTCCAGACGCGGATGGTCCCGGTCGCCCACGCGCGCCCCGGTACCGTGGAGGAGCTTTTAAATACCATGAAAGGCGAAGCCGGCAAGGTCATTTACAGCGAGGGCGCTCGTTCGTTTATTTTGATCGACACGCCGCCGCAGCTCGACGCGATGGAGGACCTCGTCCGGAAGATGGACGTGCCCGTCGAGACCAGGGCATTTGACCTGCGTTACCGCAAGGCCAAAGAAATCGCCCCGCAGGTCCAGGGGGTCCTGACCGAAAATGTCGGCCGCGTCGAGTTCGGCGAAGGCGAGAATAAAATGACCGTGACGGACACGTCTTTGGGGCTGGACGCCGCCGCCCGCAAGGTCGCGGAGCTTGACCAGCCGAAGGAAGAGGTCTTCTTCGAGGTGAAGATCCTGCAGATCATCCTGGGCGACGAATACCGCGAAGGGGTGGACTGGGGGGCGATCGTCTCGGATTATCAGAGCGTCGCGTTCCCGGGCTTTGGGGCGAAAGAGGGCAAAGGCGCCTTGAGCCTGGGGACGGTCAACGAGGAAGATTACGTGGTTCTCCTGGACGCCCTCGATACAGTCGGGGTGATCAATACGGTCTCAAATTTGAAATTGACGGCCTCTCCCGGCACGGCAAGTGAAATTTTCATCCGGTCGAGCGACCTGCTCGCGGATTTTGACCCCGGGGAAAAATTACCGGCCGCCACCGGCAAACGCGACGTGCTTTACCGTGTCACGCCGGACATCGGCAAGGGCAAGGAGATCGTCCTGGATGTCCGGCCCGAGGTCTTCGGAGGCGCCTCCGGCACGGCCGCCGGCGCCGACAAGGGCGTTGAGCTTAAGGTCGACAACGGCGCGACTGTGGTCATCGGGGGGCTCTTCAAGGAAGCGACGGTCGAGGCGACCCGCAAGATCCCCTTGCTGGGCGATCTGCCGTTTCTGGGGTTCGCCTTCCGGCTGCGGGGGGAACGGTTTCGCGACACGGAGATCATCGTCTTTGTGACGCCGAAGGTGATTGTCAAGGAGCAACAGGAATGATGTCACCAAGTCACAAGGTCACAATGTCACCAGGCAACGGGTGACCTTGAGACTTTGTGACGTTGTGACCGCATCGTATGAGAAGCGTATTTAAGAGTTGGCTGATTATTGTGTCTCTCGTGCTGGCGATCAGCGCCGCCGGTTGCGCGACAGTTCCCCAAAGGGGAACCGGCGGGCGCGTGGCCGATTTGAAGAAAAGGATCTACATCAAGGATTATTGCGACCGGTACGCGATCCCCTGGCAATGGGACCACATGCTGCAGGCGGTTGACCTGAAAATCGACGCAACGGCGGTCCGGCTTCTGGTGGGAAGCGACCTGGTCCTCCTGGGGAAAGAACAGGTCAGGCTCAATACGCCTGCGGCGATCGACCAGAGTTCGGTCCTGGTGTCTTACGATTTCCAGACGAAGGTGATGGACCGGTTCCAGAAACGTCTCACCGAAAAGATGCCGCGGGTTTCCCCAAAGCCCAGGGCGAAGGGCCTTGTTTTGGGAGAGGTCGTCATCGATGCCGGCCACGGCGGCAAGGACCCGGGCGCCATCGGCGTCACGGGGTTGCAGGAGAAGACGGTCAACCTGGACGTCGCCCGGCGGCTTAAAAAGATCCTGGAGGCGGCGGGGGTCAGGGTGGTGATGACCAGGGCCGACGACACGTTCATCTCTTTGCCGGAGCGCACCGCGATCGCCAGCCGCTCGAAGGCGGACCTGTTCATCAGCGTCCACGCGAATTCCGCCCCCTCGCGCGGCGTGCGCGGCGTGGAGGCGTATTCCCTGCGCGATCTGGGCACGCTGGAAAAAAAGGAAGAACAGCGCCAGGCGAACCAGCGGCTGTTGTTCCGGAACCTGGCCATGAAAAAGGACGCGCACGGCGTCGAGGACATCGTTTCCGACCTTTTGTATACGCACAAACAGAGCGTTTCCCCGTCGCTGGCGGCCGCCCTGGCCGGCCGGACCTCGCAGCTGGTCAAGACGCAGGACCTCGGCTGCAAGCAATCGCGGTTCTTTGTTTTAAGGAACACGCTGGTCCCGGCGGTATTGGTGGAGACGGGGTTCCTCTCCAACGTCCGCGAGGAACGGCTTTTGAAGAGTCCCGAGTACCGGCAGAAGATCGCCGAAGGGCTGGCGAAGGGGATCTTGGGGTACGGGGATGGGAAATGATAGTACGGTAACGGCCATGAAGCCCGTATCGTCATCCGGCAATGGTTACGTTGAAAACATCAGGCCGTCACCTCAGCCGAATACCGAAACGGGCATCGTTGCCTTAGCCGTGAAATATAACCAATTATTAAAATGTCTTTAAAGAATAGTCCAATTGGTGTTTTCGACTCCGGTCTTGGCGGGCTGACGGTGGTTAAAGAATTGATCCGTCTGCTGCCCCACGAGCACATCGTCTATTACGGGGACACGGCGCGCGTGCCCTACGGGACCAAGTCTAAAGAGTCCATCATCCGGTTTTCCCGGGAGAACACCGAGGTCCTGCTGCGATATAACGTGAAGATGGTCGTCGTCGCCTGTAACACGTCTTCGAGCTACGCGCTGCCGGTGTTGCGCGGGAAATTTTCGTTGCCGGTCGTCGGCGTCATTGAGCCGGGCGCCAGGAAAGCGGCCCGGGTGACGCGTAACGGGAAAGTAGGGGTGATCGCCACCTCGGCGACGGTCAACAGCGGCTCGTACGTCAAGGCCATCCACCGCTGCGACCGCCGGGCCAGGGTATTCAGCCAGGCGTGCCCTTTGTTCGTGCCGCTGGTGGAAGAAGGGTGGACCAGCAAGCCCGTGGCGTCGCAGGTGGCGAGGGAATACCTGGGGCCGCTGCGCAAACAGGGCGTCGACACGGTTGTCCTGGGGTGCACGCATTACCCTCTCTTGAAAAATGTCCTGCAGCGGATCATGGGCCGGCGCGTGGTGCTCGTCGATTCCGCGCGGGAGGTGGCCGCCGAGGTCAAGGGGACCCTGGAGGAGAAGGGGTTGCTGCGCTCCGCGGGATCCCGCGGCCGCGGCAAGCGGACGTTTCTCATCAGCGACCGGCCGCAGGCGTTTGAAAAGACCGCGAAGGAATTTTTGGGGTACAACATCAAGGCAGTGAAAATTCATGTTTGAACTTTCCATCCAGTCCGACATCGCCGCGGCGCATTTTTTAAGAGGGTACGACGGCCCCTGCAAGGACCTGCACGGCCACACGTGGAAAATAGAGGTCGTGATCGCGCGCGGGGAGCTCGACGCCGTCGGCCTGGTGGCGGACTTCGCGCTGTTAAAGAGACAGTTGAAGGAATTCCTGCGGACGGTCGACCACGTGTGCCTCAACGACCTGGCGTATTTCAAGGAGCACAACCCCACGGCGGAAAACATCGCCCGTTACGTCTACGTGAATTTTTCCGGGGTCGTCGCCCCTTTAGAGATCAAACAGGTCCGGGTCTGGGAATCCGGGACCTCCAGCGCGACGTATTACGAATAGGTCACAAGGTCACCACGTCACCAGGTCACAAGGGAAAATGGTGACTTTGTGACATTGTGACGGGTGACCAAATGAATAAAGCAATTGTGCTTCTTTCCGGCGGGCTGGATTCCAGCACCGTCCTTTATTACGCGAAGGCCCAAGGGTTCGCGCCGCGTTGCCTGATCTTTGATTACGGGCAAAGGCACCGCGTGGAACTTAAGAAGGCCGCGGCGATCGCGCGGCAGGCGGGGTGTCCGTACCGGGTCGTCAGGATCCGGTTGCCGTGGGGCGGGTCGGCGCTCTTGGACAAAAAGATCGGCTTGCCCAAACGCAAGACGATCGACCCCCGGGAGATCCCGGTCACCTACGTTCCGGCGCGCAACATTATTTTCTTGAGTTTCGCGGCCTCCTTCGCCGAGGCGGTCGGCGCGGCCGCGGTCTTCATTGGCGCTAACGCGCTGGATTACTCCGGCTACCCGGATTGCCGGCCGGAATTTTTTCGCGCCTTCCAGCGGGCGCTCGACCGGGGGTTAAAAGCCGGCGTCGAAGGAAAGACGATTAGAATTTACGCGCCGCTTTTGCGCAAGACCAAGGCGCAGATCATTAAGCTGGGGCTGAAGTTAAACGTCCCCTACGCCCGGACGTGGTCGTGCTACAGCGGTGGGCGCCGACCCTGCGGGACGTGCGAGAGTTGTTTGCTGCGGGCAAAGGGATTTGAAGAGGCTGGGGTGAGAGATCCGCTTGGTTAGGTCACCGGGTCATCCTTCGACAGGCTCAGGATCCCTCACGAAGGAATCCCGAGCCCTTCGACGTGGCCTTCGGCCTTGCTCAGGGCGAGTGGTGAGCCAAGTCGAACCGCGAGCGGAGTCGAGGGACAAAGTCACCACGTCACCAGAAGTTTGACGTGTGACCGTGTGACCTTGTGACTCGGTGACGTGGTGACTTTAATGAAAGCTAAAATATCCGAAATCTTCCACTCGATCCAGGGCGAGGGCAAGTACACCGGCCACGAGCAGGTGTTCGTGCGCTTCTTTGAGTGCAACATCCGCTGCGCGTGGTGCGACACCCCGCATTCGATCGGTGACACGACCCGTCACTACCGCGAGTGCGCCCTGGAGGAATTAATGGCGGAGATCCGGGAGCTCTGGCCCGACTGCCATTCGGTGAGCCTGACCGGCGGCGAGCCGCTCGTGCAGAAAGATTTTATTAAAGCGCTGTTGCCGTCGTTAAAGAAGGAAGGGATGCGCTCCTACCTGGAGACCAACGGCATCCTCGACCGGCACCTCGCGCAGATCATCGACGACGTGGACATCGTGGCGATGGACCTGAAGCTGCCCAGTTCGACCAAATGCCGGCCGTACTGGGAAGAGCACGCGGCGTTTTTAAAAGTCGCCCGGCAGAAAGAGGTCTTCATCAAGGCGGTCATCTCTGGCGACACGACCAAAGAAGATGTCGTGCGCTCGGTGGAGCTGGTCGCGGGGGTCGACCCGGGCATCCCCTTGATCCTGCAGCCGAATTATTTCGAACGTAAAAACGGCGCCCTGGACCGCTGCCTGGATTACCAGGACTACTGCCGGCAATATTTGACGGACGTCAAGGTGATGTCGCAGATGCATAAGGTGTGGAAAATTAGATAAGTCACAAGGTCACCCGTCGCCAGGTCACACGTGTGACATTGTGACGGGTGACGTGGTGACTTTGTAATAGTTAAAGAAGGATAAAATAATGAAGAGAATAAAAAGTTCTTACGAAGACCTGCAAAATAATATCCGGACGCTTAAAACCCCGGCGATCGAGGTCTGGGAAAATAAATACTCCGACCGGGATTACGCGGTGCACCTGTCGACCCCGGAATGCACGTGCATCTGTCCCAAGACGGGGTTGCCGGACTTTGTGACGGTCAACGTGACGTACGGCCCCGACAAGACGTGCGTGGAGTTAAAGTCGTTCAAGATGTACATCACGGCCTTCCGTGACGTCGGGATCTTCCACGAGCACCTCGTCAACAGGATCCTGGACGACTTCGTCGCCGCCTGCGCCCCTCGCTGGGCGAAGGTCGAGGCGGCCGTGAACCCGCGCGGGGGCATCACGGCGACGGTGGCGGCGGAGTACCGAAAAAAATGAGGTAGTCACAAGGTCACACGTCACAACGTCACACGTAATTTAATTGTTGGTGACCTGCTCCGACGCTCGGCTAACGCCCCGGTCGGAGTCCCGACCGACATCGAAGATGACGCGTCGGGAGTGACGGGTGACTTGGTGACCTAAACAGAGGATTTCATATGTCCAGAGTCGATGGCCGCAAAGCGGACCAACTGCGTAAGATCAAAGTGACCAAAGATTTTGTCAAACACGCCGAGGGGTCGTGCCTCATCGAATTCGGCCACACGCGCGTCATCTGCACGGCGAGCGTCGAGGAAAGCGTCCCGCCATTTTTAAAAGGCAAGGGCACCGGCTGGGTGACGGCCGAATACGGGATGCTGCCGCGCTCGACCAACACGCGGATGAACCGCGAGAAGACGCTCGGCTCCGGGCGCACGCTGGAGATCCAGCGGCTGATCGGCCGGTCGCTGCGCGGCGTCGTCGACTTAAACCATTTGGGCGAGCGCACCGTCAAGGTCGACTGCGACGTCATCCAGGCCGACGGCGGCACGCGCACGGCCTCGGTGACCGGCGGCTTTATCGCGCTGGCCCTCGCGCTGCAGAAGATAACAAAACACGGCATGACCGAGCGCGTGCCTTTGACCGATTACGTGGCCGCGGTGAGCGTCGGCATCCGCAACGGGCAACCGCTTCTGGACCTCAATTACGAGGAAGATTCCTCCGCGGACATGGACATGAACGTGGTGATGGTCGGCGGCGGAAAGTTCGTGGAAGTGCAGGGCACCGCGGAACGCGCGCCGTTTTCCAAGCAGCAGATGGATAAACTTTTAAATTTAGCCGCCCAAGGCATTCGGGAATTGATAAAAATGCAGAGAAAGTACGTGGGGGCTTTTTAGTCTTCAGTCATCAGACTTCAGTCTTCAGACTGACCTGATGACTGACGTCTGATGTCTCATCCAATGCACGAACTCATCATCGCTACTACTAACGCGGGCAAGCTGCGGGAGATCAAAGAACTCCTCAAAGATCTCGACGTCAAGATCACGTCCCTGTCCGATTATCCGGACGCCCCCAAAGTAGAAGAAGACGGGATATCCTTTGCCCAGAACGCGCTCAAGAAAGCGGCCACCATCGCGTTGTACACGGGGAAATTGACGCTGGGTGAAGATTCCGGGCTGGAAGTCAAGGCCTTGGGCAATAAGCCCGGGATTTATTCGTCCCGTTTCTCCGGAGAAACGGCGACGGACAGGAAGAATAACGCCAAGCTCCTGCGTTCGCTGCGCGGCGTGCCTTTGAAAAAACGTCAGGCCCGCTACCGTTGTTTCGCGGCCCTTGTCGACGGAAAAGGCGTGATTGACGTGGTCAGCGGCAGCTGTGCTGGCGTGGTCGCGCTCAAGGGTAAAGGCAACAACGGCTTCGGCTACGATCCGTTATTTTTTCTCCCCCGCTACAACAAGACTTTCGGCGAATTGGACCCCGCGATCAAGGCGAAAATCAGTCATCGGGCGAGGGCATTGGCAAAAGTGGAAACGATTCTCGGTAGATACTTTAGTCGTAAGTCGCCCTTAGAAATCGCATCAGCGATTTCAAGGGTAAAGTCCCGGAAATTTCAAAGAAATTTCTCTGGATAAGTGATAAGTCGTAAGCAAAAATTTTGGTGTTTTTTGGCTTACCACTTACGACTTATGACTTACGACTGTTAAAATATTTCCTTCAATATCGTCCCGATCCCTTCCTTGAGGATGTCCGTCGTTTTTTCCAGGACCTTGAACGGCATGGCCTGCACCTTGTAGCGGGGGTTGCGCAGGGTGCCGGTCAGTTTGACGCTGACGTAATCCTGCGCCTGGGCCAGGATCAGGGAGGGGGCTTTCTTCAGCGACGGGGATTCACCGGCGGCCAGTTCACTGAAGACGGGGGAGACCTCCAGCTCGATGTTCTGGTTGAAGTCGACCCATCCTTTGGCCTTGAGGGTGATGGTCGCGCTGTTGAGGGTGGCATCGTCCGTGTAGACCTTCCCGCCGTTGACGGCCAGACGGGCTTCTCCATCGGTAAAAACGACGTTGGTGAACTCCGGGATCACCAGCGCCCCCAGGATCCCGTCGAGGATATTGAGCTGCCAGAGGTGGCCGTCCGTCACGCCGACGGAGCCGTCTCCCTGCCACTGCCCGGGGTCCGTGACGGGGCCGGCGAGGTTGAGAAATCCCGAGAACCGCCCCGCCAGGAATTTATTGTCCGGCAGCCTGCTTTCGCGCAGGGCCGCCAGGTCCATCCCCGCCAGCGTCCCGGCGACCTTCATCACGGGCAAGGCCTGTGTCAAATCCACCGTCGAGGTAAAGGTCAAATCTCCATTGTAAACGCGCCCGCGCAGGTTTCCTTTGCTGATGTGCCGGTCGCGCTGCTCGTACTCCAGGACCCCGTCGTCCAGAGAGAATCCGTTTAAGGAAACCGTCGGCGCGCGGGCCGTGAACGTCAGGGCCCAGTCCTGCCACTGGTCGGGTTTGCCCTGGAACAGCCCTTCGCCGGAGAGGGTGCCGACGGGCCGTATTTTGCCGAAGGGGTCTTTCAGCGCCGGGATGAGCGCCGGCAGATCTTCCAGGTCCAAAGTAAAGCTGCCGCGCAGGTCCAGGTCCGGCGCGGCGTCTTCAAAAAGGTGCACGTCACCTTTGACGTCCAGAGAGCTGTTGAGATATTGGCCATTGAACGTCACGACCTGGAAGGCCTGGTGCAGGATATTGACCTGCGTCAGGACCTTCAGCCCGTCGGAGACGACCTCCAGGCCCATCACCGGCCGGTTGAAATTGGCGAGCTGGCCGTTGACGTTATATTTTTTGTCCCCGTATGTCCCCTGGATGTCCTTCCAGGTGACCAGGTCTTTGGCGTAATGGACCTGTCCCGAGACGCCGGTTATTTCGCCGGGGACCTTCCCGGCGGCGAGCACGGTTTCTTTCAGGACCATATCCGCTTCGACTTCGGCCGCGGCGGGATCTTTGATCCCCCCATGGTAGACGGCGTCGACCGACGCGGTCCCGGCCATGTGGACCTGCGTTTTTTCGGTGAGGACGGGGAAGACGGCAAAGATCCTTTGCAGGTCAAGATTTTCTGTTTTGGCCCGGACGTCCAGCCGCGGGTCGGTAAAGCCCGAGAGTGACCCCGAGAGCGTGACGTCCGCCCCCTGGGTCTGGAACGTCAGTTGCTCCATGGCGACCTTGTCGGTCTCGAACCGGACCGTGCCGGCGATATCCTGCACGGCGTCGACGTAAGGCACCCCGCGCAGCTTCGCCTGGGAAAATTGCAGGGTGCCGGAATACCGGTGTTGGGACCCGGCGGCCGCGGGGTCGAACTGATAGTTCACGCTGCCGTCGGGGTTGTCTTCCATCACCAGCTGCGGCGCCAGTTGCAAGATGGCCTTGTCCAGATGAATGTCGGACCGGACATCCCAGCGGTTTTCTTGACGGGTGACGACGGTCTCGCGGGTCTTCAAATCCGCCTGCAGGAATTGGTCTTTGCCCCAGTCCAGGCGTCCGCCGCTTAACGCAAGGTCGCTTGCGGCGCCGAACTTGTCGCCTTCGACGGCGAGTCTGGTTTTTTGTGTCGTCAGATCGCCCCGGAGTTTGACCTCCGTGGAAAATACCGCGTCCAGGCCTTTGGCGGCAAGGGCGGTCTGCAGGTGGATGCCGCGGCCGTCCTTTAAGAAGATAAAATTGTTCACTTGGATATCCCGGGCCGTGGCCCGTCCGCCGTCCGCCCATTGCCCGTCGGGCTGCTGCAGATGGAGGTTGCCCTGGATCCTGATCTCGTCGTTTCCGGTTTCACCGGAAACGGCGACGCGCAGCGACTGGATGTCGGCGCTGATCGTTCCCTTGAATGATTTTCCCTCGCCGGCTGTTATTTGCAGGGCCGGAGATTCCAGGTGTCCTTTGGCTTCAAGCTGTCCTTTCTGCCAGTCGAGGACGACATTCCCGGCTTTCATTCCGCCGGAGACGTTGATGTCTTC
This sequence comes from Candidatus Omnitrophota bacterium, assembly GCA_016212005.1. Taxonomy (GTDB): domain Bacteria; phylum Omnitrophota; class Gorgyraeia; order Zapsychrales; family Zapsychraceae; genus UBA10015. The sequence continues at coordinate 24,203 of JACRHP010000079.1, forward strand.
ACCGAGGGCAAGGACGGCCTTTTCCAGCGCCAGACCGCCCTGGGCCCTGGCCTTGCCGTGTCCGACGGTGAGGTTGACGTCCAGCGAAGTCAATATGCCTTCGGGCATGCCGGGCGCCGGCGATGGTGAAAATAAAGACAGATACCGGGCCAGCGGGATATTTTGCGCGACGAGGCGCGCGGTCAATTCCCGGCCCTCGATCCGGTAGTTGCCCTTGACGGTGAAATCCGCCTGCCGCCGGGGGACCCGGGCATGGAGCGTGAAGCGCAGGACTTTGGTCAGCGCCAGCCGGGCGTCGAGGTCGATGCCGCTGATGACCTCGTGGAAATTTTCCGCCGTCGTCTTGTCGGCCCAGGCGATCTCCCCGTCTTCAACGATGATCTTGCGCGGGGCGACGGTCCATCCGCCGGCGCCGGAGACGGATTTGGGGGTGGTCACAAGGTCCGAGAAATTCCAGAGGTCTTTATCTTCGCGCACGAGCTGCACGAACGGCCGTTTGATCCGCACCGACGGGATGACGGCCAGCTTGTTTTTCAGAAACGGCGTCAGAAAGACATGGAAGGAGGCCTCGTCGACCCGGATGAAGACGCGCTGGGGGTCGTCCTTCTGGTAGACGGTGACGTCCCGGATGAGAAATCCGTGCAGGGGGCTGAAATGGAGGTCGGCGATGGTGACCGTCCGGTGGAGGTATTCCTGGGCCTTGTCAACGACGAAGCGTTTGAACTGTACCGGCAGGAAAATATTTTCCATGTAGAAATACACGAAATAGGCGAGGATGAAAACCGTCAGGAAAACATAGACTGTCTTGCGCGTCCAGTGCATGACCTTGATTATAACCGGAATTTTATAATTTTCCGTTTTTTTCTTTGCGTTCGACAGCCCGTTTTTGTAGACTGTATTTATGCCCGATCACCCACCCCGGGAGTCCTCTATCGACGCGCTTGTCGCGGCCATGCGCCGGGAATTGCAGCAAGGTTTGGCCCGGGCGCAAGAAGCGGTATATCGGCAACGAGTCCTCGTCAACTGGCGCAATGGCCGGCACATCCACCGGTTTCTGGCCGCGCAATCTCCCGGCCCGGAAACACCCCACCTTGTCCTCATTGCCGAGAAATTTGATTGCAACCTCGACGTGGTGCGCAAGATCCTTAAATTTTACCGCTCTTTCCCCAAGCTCCCCAAGGATCCGCCCCTTTCCTGGTCGCAATACCGGGCGCTGTTGACCGCGCCGGCCGGCCAGCGGTCGTTATTGCTCCAGAGGGCCATCACCGAAGACATCGGCGCCGACGCATTGTACGCCCTGATCAGCGTCAGCCGCCACAAAAACCAGACCGACCCGGCCGCCGCGACGGGTCCCGCGCCCAAACTTGATTTCAAGCGCGGGCGGTTGTTCACTTACAAAACGCTTCAGGGCAAACACCTCAAGCTTAAAAAAGGCGAGATCATGGTCGACGGCGGGTTTAAATGGCGGCACAAGGTCAAGGTCGGCGCCGGTAGCAAGTTGACCGGCGGCCACATCGTCCGTTCGGTCAAAACAGAGGACGGCGGTTATGAGCTCAAGCATTGCAACGATGATGTCTCATCGCTGTACACCTATGTTGCGGAAGTTGAGCGGGTCGTGGACGCGGACACGTTCCTTTTGACCATCGACACGGGCTTCGACAACTGGCTGGATTCGCGCGTGCGCCTGCGCGGCATCGACGCCCCCGAGATATCGACCGCCGCGGGCCGGCGCGCGTACAATTACGTGAAGAAGGCCCTGGGCAACCGTCCCGTGGTCATCAAAACCTACAAGGAAGAAAAATACGGCCGGTATCTCGTCGACCTTTTTTATATGAGGAAAAAGGTTTCCGACCCGCAGATAATCGCCCGCGAAGGCATCTTCCTAAACCAGGAACTTTTGGACCTGGGCCTCGCCAAACTCTACAAAGACCCCTCCTCCGCGCCCCTCGTCAGGTCGGGGGCTGCGTCGCTTTTTGCCGCAGATCGGGCAGAAAGCTCCTCGCCGGTGAAGGCGGACGATCCGCCGAATAATGAATTCGGCAGCAGTTCTGTTTAGCTCACCGCAAATGGTAGTTGATTAGTAGTTTGGCTATTCATGAATAAATCCCGTAGGCTTGGGGAAGGCGGGGAAGGTTTTTGGCGATAAGTTTAGCGGGCTCCTTGAATCGTTGACAGCGGAACTAACAGCTTGACACAGTTAAGAAAGAGTATTATATTAGTTACATATTAGTACATGATTAGTATTAATATATTCATAACATATTGAAATTAATTAAGTTGTTTCATTAATACTATGGATAAATTAATAGATAAGTTTGCATCAGAACATTATCTGCCCAAAGACGAAATTGGTTTTCGGCTCCCCAACACGGTTTCTCTGGAAGAAGCCTGGCAGGAAGTTCAAAATCAGCGCAAACAGCGGGCCGAATATATGCCTTTTGAAGACCAGGACAAGCATCCGTTCTGGTATGTGCTGCTTCCCCAATTACAGAAGAATCTTCATGAAATCGATTCGTTGGGACGGGACTCCATTTATTCTCTGGTTAAAGAGGAGATTGAAATGGAGATGATCAAAGATTCTTTGATGGAAGAGGCGGTTTTTTCCAGCGCCATTGAAGGGGCCTTTTCAACAGTGAAACGTTTGAAGGAAATGGTCGATCAAAAGCAGCCCCCCAAGGACATCAATGATCAGATGGTCCTGAATAATTATCATGCCATGCAGTTTATCCTGAAAGAAAAGCACCGGGATTTAAGCATTGACTTTATATTGGAACTGCAAAAGATTGTGACCAACGACACGCTCGATGAAGACGATGCCGCTTACAGCGGCCGGTTTCGTGATGACTGGGTTTACGTTAAAGACAAACGGGACCATATTATTTATACCCCGCCGCCGGCGGACCGGGTATTGCCGGCCATGGAAAAGATGATCGATTGGGTCAACCGGAAGAATGAAGCGGGCTTTATTCATCCGATCATTAAGGCCTCATTCGTGCATTTGTATTTTGTGCACATTCATCCCTTTTTTGACGGCAACGGGCGTACGGCGCGGGCCCTTTTCTATTTTGACCTCATCAGAAATGAATATGAGTTCTTCAAGTATTTCTCCATTTCGGTGGCGGTCCAGAAAGCCAAGGGGAAATATTATAAGGCCATCCGCAATTCCGAGATCCATGAGGGGGACTTTACGTATTTTCTCCTGTATATGGCCGAGACCATTCTGGAATCGATCCACCTGGTCAAAGCGCGGATCGCCCATCATTATCAGAAAGAATTTGTCATCGACCGGATCAATAAAGACGGCGTTTTTTTAAACGACCGCCAGCAGAAATTCGTTAAAAAATTTTTTGTCATGGACCAGCGGGTCATCACGATCAGAAAGTATCAGGATTGGTTTAAAGTCGTCTACGAAACGGCCCGGCGCGACCTCGATGACCTTCATCAAAAGAAAGTTTTGGTTAAAGGAAAGCAGGGCAAGGCTTATGTCTATCGGCCGAATAATGAATTCGGCAGCGGCTCTGCTTAGATCACCGCAAGTGGTAGCTGATTAGTAGTTTTGCAATCTACAACTCGTTGTAAGTAAATAAGTTATGCGGATAATACTATTCTTCTCCTTTGGGATGACCAAAGAGCTGGTGGCGTGAGATGGTATTTAATCGGTTAAAAGATATTGCAGAAATTTTATCCGATTTTGCTTTTAAAAACTCAAACATTAATAATAACGCTCAAGCAGGCATCAATATTGAAGGACAAAAGTGCTATCCATTTGATATTAATGAAAAATTTCGGAAGTTCTTAGTCAGAAAAGGGGATGTGTTAATTGCTCTTCCAGGTGCAACAACTGGCAAGAGCGGCATTTATAATTCAGATAAAGAGGCTCTGTTAAATCAGCGCGTAGCATTAATAAGAGGACAAAATTGCCGAAGAACTGGTCGAAGAACTAGAAGCGGCCTTGGAGCAGTTGCAGGAAATTGCGGAAGATTTGAAGAGATGATTGTGCCCCCATGCGTAAAATCCCCCTTGAAATCGTCCTGAAATATTGGCGCGGGAAAGACCGGCAGAGTGAAAAGGAGATCTATCAAACGCTCAAGCCCCTGCATCTACGGCAGCCCTTGCTGATGCGCTATTTGATGGTAGCGGATCAGGACGCATTAAATGAGGAGGAACATCAGATGTTGTATTATTTGGGATCACTGGCCGTGCAGGTCATGGTTGAGGAATTTCTGCAGATCAGAGAAGTGACGGCGGAGCAGTGGGAAAGGGTCAGGTTTGAAAATCTGCAATCGCTGGAACGCGTGGAGACAAAAGAAGATCCCGAAATTTTCAAAGATTTCATGGATGAAATGATGAGTACACACCATCAAATGGATTTGTTTGCCTTTGTCGGATACGCCCTTCTGAACGATTCGACGCTAAAGGACAGCATCAGGCCGGAAAATGTTTGGAGGCTATTCGCGCATTTGAAAATCACCATCGATTGTCTGGATGAAGCCGCCATGCCTTTGCTGAACTAAGGAAGGTCGCCGACCCGCAAACCATCGCCCAAGAAGGCATCTTCCTGAACCAGGAACTTTTGGACCTGGGCCTCGCAAACTCTACCCTGACGCCAGAACGCCACGTCTGTAAAGGGTGTGGATGAAGGCGTTCTGGTCAGGATTCCGCCCGTGGGGCTCCACAAAGACCCCTCCTCCTCGCCGGTTGAGGCGGATGACCAGGCACCGCTCTCGTAGTCTTACAATACCCTAAAAGGTATAATTACATATTTAATATACCCTATAGGGTATTATATTATTATTTTTATACCTTAATGGGTATATTATTATAAGAAATATATTGAAATTATACCCGAAAGGTGATATATTTCTTCACGATGAAATCATAAATCTTGGATAGATCGATGACCACGAACATATCTTCTCAAATAAAAGACTTGCGTAAAAAAAATGGTTTGACCCAAATAGAATTTGCCAAACGAGTCGGCGTTGGTTTGCGTTTCTTGAGAGAGCTTGAACAGGGCAAAACAACAATGAGGATGGATAAGCTTATGCAAGTTTTAGATTTCTTGGGATACCACTTGGAGATAAAGAAAAGTGAACCGCAAGCGATCATTAAACATCCAAAAACAGATTTAATGGACACTGCCCAATGAGCGCGACGAGAAAGGCCAACATTTTTTACGGCAATGCATTGGCAGGATATCTTGCAGAGACATCCAGCGGATATACTTTTCAGTATGATCCTGAATTTCTAAAAAAGAATATTCCGATTTCAATGTCTTTGCCTCCCCGGGAGGAACCTTATCGATCAAAAGAGTTATTTCCATTCTTTAAGGGGCTGTTACCTGAAGGATGGTATCTCAATATCGTCAGTACGACCCGGAAAATCGACAGTAACGATTCGTTCGGGATGCTGATCGGAACCGCAAGCGCCGATACAATCGGCGCCGTCACCGTCAGGAAAGAATAAGCATAAAATGAATGAGAAGTTTTTAAAAGAGATGTTCAATTCTTCCAAATCACCGGTCATAGATTTCGGTTCGGCAGATATATCGCAAGAAGCCCAGAAGCTGGCAGGGAAATTGTCTATTTCCGGTGTTCAACCAAAGTTATCCGTCAAGCTGGATAAAAAACAAAATATGTTAATCGTCGTGAATGAAGGCGGAGAATATCTTTTAAAGCCGCAGACGCCTGCTTTTGCGCATATCCCCGAGAACGAACAATGCTGCATGGATATTGCGCAAGAATTGAATATAGATGTGCCGCCGCATTGTTTGCTTCCTTTAAAAGACAAGAGTTTGGCCTACGTGGTAAAAAGGTTCGACCGGGAAAAAGGAACCAAGATCCATCAGGAAGATTTCGCACAGATCCTTGAGGAAAATGATAAATATAAAGGATCGGTAGAGCAAATAGGCCGGAAGCTGAAAGAAATATCTTCAGCCCCGGGGTATGATGCCCAATTGCTGTTTGAACGGGTTGTGCTTAACTTTATACTCGGTAATGGCGATGCGCATTTAAAAAATTATTCTATTTCCTATAAAGGCGATAACAGGCGATTATCCCCGGCATACGATATTGTGTGTTCACGGTTGGCCATCCTGAAGGAGAAAGAGGAGTCCGCTATAAACATCAATGGCAAGAAAAGTCGCTTATTGAAGGCGGATTTTGATAAATTAGCTGAGTATCTCAATGTGCCGGTTAAAGTGCGTTATGAGAATTTTGGGAAAAAATTCGACACGATGAAAAGGATCATCAAGGCGTCTCAAATTGACAAGGCGGGTCAGGCCAAATTTCTTGATATTATTAAAGAAAGGTCGCGTCGTTTAGAATTGTCTGAATAAATGCGGGACAATACTTGATTGAATTCAGATCCCCCGGGGGGACTCCCTTTGGTCGTAGTTGACAGGTCACAGGTGACAGAAAATGGACCAAGAAATCTTAGCTGAGCTCCGCAATAAATTGACCGCCCCGAAGGTCGCCCTGGAGCGGCTGGCGAAAGGGGAAAAGGTACCCAAGGAGTTCCTTAAATTGGCCGCCGCAGAGCTGCAAGCGGCCCTTGATTTATTGCAGGGAGAATACCCCGGACCTAAAAGCTCATGAATCCCGCTTTGCTGCCCGATGGTCGAACATAACCGTAAATATGTATTCCGTTTCAAGGACAAACGGATAGTTTTCAACAAGCTGGCCCACGAGCCGGAGTTCCAGCCCTTCGCGAAGGCCTTAGTGTACGCGCTCTACCACAAGGAATACCCGACCATCCGCGTTGAAGCCAAACTCGACGACCGGTTCCAGCCGGACCTCAACGCCTTCAGCTACGACGGGACCATGGTCTTCTGGGCGGAGGTGGGCAACGTCTCCATCAACAAGGTCGGGAAGCTCTTCAAGAAATACCGCCAGGCGCATTTTGTGTTCGTGAAGGAAGAAAAAGACGTCGCTATCTTTCAAAAGCAGCTGGACAAGATGGCTAAAGACACGCACAGCCTGCCGCTGGTGGATATCGTGGTTTACCCGGAACACTTTCACGAATGGAACGTGAGCGAGGAAGGCGACGTTTTTATCCGCAAGGAGGACGTGACCATCATCTCCTGGCACGACCCGAAAAAGAAGGTAAAATATTATTGATTCAATGAATAAGATCGAAGAAATAGCTGAAGCGAAATATTCCGAAGAGCAGATACGCGCGTGCGTCGCGCTCCTGGAAGGACTGGTCCAAAACAGCGTCGAGCTGGCCCATCTGTCCCCGGAGTTGCGCGTCGCGCTTATTGCCGCGGCCGGGAAGCTCTCGCGTCCGGAACGCGACGAGATCCGCAAGCGCAAACGCGACAGCCGGCGCGTCAAAAAGCAGCGGGTGGTCAATTATGAGCGGCGCCTGCGCGCGGCGACCGGCATCCGCAGCGCGCGTGAGGCGGCGGTCTTTACCGCGCCTTTGCAGATCACCGGCGCGCCCGCCGGAGCGAGGCCCCAGGAGCTTGAATTGGTCTCCCCGCGCGATTGTTACGTCTGCAAGCGCGCGTTCACCCGGGTGCACTTTTTCTACGACGCGATGTGCCCGGGCTGCGCGGAATTTAATTACGCCAAACGTTTCCAGACGGCCCCGCTCGACGGCCGGACGGTCCTGATCACCGGATCGCGCCTGAAGATCGGTTACCAGGCGACCTTGATGATGCTGCGCGCCGGCGCCCGCGTGATCGCGACCACGCGTTTTCCCGTCGATTCCGCGCTGCGCTATGCGCGCGAAAAAGATTTTGGCGAGTGGCGCGACCGGCTGCATATTTATGGCCTGGACCTGCGCCACACGCCCAGCATCGAGATTTTCTGCAATTATATCGAACAGAAATACGACCGCCTGGATATCCTGATCAATAACGCGGCGCAGACGGTCCGGCGCCCGCCGGGTTTTTACAGCCACCTGATGGGAAATGAGACCAAAAGGACCGAAGATTTGCCCGAAAGCGTGCAACTGCTTCTTCACCCCTTTGACGCGTGTAAAAAGGAACTGATGTCTTATACGCACGCTAACCCGGCAACGGACCTGGTGCCGGCGGCCGCCTGGACCGGGAAAATACAGGGCATCGGGCTGTCCGCCTCCGCCGCGCTTTCGCAGATCCCTTACTCCTACGACCATGCCTTGCCCGCGGAACAGGTTTTTCCAAAAGGCAAACTGGACGTGGACCTGCAGCAGGTGGACCTAAGGGAAACCAACACCTGGCGCCTGCGTTTGGGTGAGGTCCCCACGGCCGAGCTGCTGGAACTGCAGCTGGTCAACGCGATCGCGCCGTTTGTCCTGTGCAACCGGTTGTCGACGATGATGAAGCGTGATAATACCGGGCAGAAACATATCGTGAACGTTTCCGCGATGGAAGGGAAATTTCTGCGTTACGTCAAGACCGACCGCCACCCGCATACCAACATGGCCAAGGCCGCGCTCAACATGCTGACCCATACCTCGGCGAGCGACCTGGTCAAGTGCGGGATCTTTATGAACTCGGTGGATACCGGCTGGGTCACGGACGAAGACCCCTTCGCGCTTTCACAGCGCAAGCAGCAGGTGCACGATTTCCAGCCGCCTTTGGATATCGTGGACGGCGCCGCGCGGGTATGCGACCCGTTCTTCAACGGGATCCTGACGGGAAAACACTGGTGCGGGAAATTCCTGAAAGATTATTTTCCGATCGACTGGTGAGGGGGTTCGTTTAATTGATCGGGGAGGAGGGATTTTGTTCCCAAAGTCCCGATGTTTCTGGAATATCAAAATCGGGGCGGACAGATTTGAACTGTCGACCTTCTGCTCCCAAAGCAGACGCGCTAGCCAACTGCGCTACGCCCCGCAGAATTTATATCTAAATTGATGTAATCGGGATCCCGACTTTCAGCTTTGCTGAAACGTCGGGACAAGTGCGCTAGCCAGCTGCGCTACTCCCCGAAATAAAGCAGTGTTTTATAACAGATTTCCTGGGGACTGTCCAGAGTGGATTTCTTTCCGGCACGGAGGCATCAGGATTTCCCCAAAAGGACGGCGGATTGTCGTTCGCAGTGGAATTTTTTCAAGAGCGCCAGGCACTTGCGGCCGGACTCGATGAAGATGATGACGACCAGCACCAGCATCAGCACCGATAAAAAGGCGTTGAGGTTGCCTTTAAATGAATGTTGCGGCAGGTAATTTTGGAAAATGTTGTCGAAGCTGGCGACCGCGGTCGTGGCGAACATGAACAACGACGGCAAAAACGTAATGAGCGCGTATCGCCATTTTTTGGTATGCCCCAAAATGTAGACGGTCCCGAAGGAAAGCGCCAGCGCCGACAATAACTGATTCGCCACTCCGAACATCGGCCAGATCGTCGAGATCTCTCCCTGATAGACCATGTATCCCCACGCGCAAGTGATGATCGCGCTCGTGACGATCGTCGAGGGCATCCAGTTGACCCTGGCCCAGCGTGAGCGCGGGTTTGCGTACTTGACCATTTCCTGCAAAATGTAGCGCGCCACGCGCGTGCCGGCGTCGATCGTCGTCAGAATGAAAAGCGCCTCGAACATGATCGCGAAATGATACCAGTAGCCCATCCATTGGCTCATTTTGGGGATCGCCGAGAAGATGAGTGACATTCCCGCCGCCAAAGACACCGCGCCGCCGGCACGTCCGGTCAGTGTTTCGCCGGTCATCTGTTCCATTTGCGTCAGTTGTGTTGTATCGAATCCTAATTTGCCGAAGGCCTCTGGAGAAAGATTGATGGCGAAATAATCGCCGGGCAGCATGACGGTGGCGGCAACAAGCGCCATCACTGAAACGAACGCCTCCACCACCATCGCGCCGTAGCTGATCATGCGGATATCTTTTTCGCTGTTGATCATTTTGGGTGTGGTACCGGAGGCGATCAGACTGTGGAATCCGCTGATGGCGCCGCAGGCGATGGTGATACAGACAAACGGCCATACCTTGCCGGGGATGATCGGTCCGCCGCCGTGGATGTATTGGGTCACCATCGGCATGTGGATCTGGGGATTGACGATGAAGATCCCGGCAGCCAGAAGAAAAATTGTCCCGATCTTCATGTAAGTGCTCAAATAATCCCGCGGGCAGAGCAAAAGCCACACCGGCAAAACGGAAGCGATAAATCCGTAGACCGGCAGGATGATCGAAAGCGCCGGTTTGGAATAAAGAAAATAAGCGGCCAGGGGTGTTTTGGAAAGCGGTTCGCCGGCAACGACACCAACGATCAGTAAAATGACGCCGATCATGGAGGCCTCGAGGATCTTTCCGGGACGGATCCGGGACATGTAAACTCCCACAAGGAGCGCCGCGGGGATCGTGACCGCGATGGTAAAAGTCGCCCACGCGCTATGGTTGAGCGCGTTAACAACGACGAGCCCCAGCCCGGCCAGGGCGGTGACAATGATAAAAAGGATGGCCACTCCCGTTGTCAGGCCTGCGGCCTTGCCGATGTATTTGCGGGCGAGGCGCGTGAGGGAAAATCCTTTCATCCGCACCGACGCGAACAGAATCACCATGTCGTGCACAGCGCCGCCCAAGACCGCGCCGATCAATATCCAGAGATATCCGGGTAAGAATCCGAACTGCGCCGCCAGAACCGGTCCGACTAATGGACCAGCGCCGGCGATCGCGGCAAAATGGTGGCCAAACAAGATCCAGCGGTTGGTCGGATCGTAATCTTTCCCATCGCGCATCGTGTGGGCTGGTGTCGCGCGGTTCTCATCGATGATCAGGACTTTGGTGATGATGAATTTGGCGTAAAGCCGGTAGGCGAGGGCGAAGACCAGCAGACTTACGACGATGAAGGTGAGGGCGTACATAAATTCGTATTTCCTCCCTGCGGGAGCCTCTGGGTATCTCGTCGCTCGTATCTCGTAACTCAACGAAATACGAGATACTAGATACGAGATACGATTTCTAAACTGTTTTCTTTTTCAAGATCCGCCTGAAGCAGTAAAAAGTCAATCCCGCGATCAATCCCCACGAAAGAACCAGGAATATGAATCCATCAGGTCTCATGGCCGGATCTCCTTGTCCGCTTTCGGATTTACTTCTTGCGGATAACCCCTGCGATTTGATTCACGCAGTGAATCGGCAGGGGTCAGTTTGTATTTACGTTTCCAGGCCAGCTTGACCAGGACGATGAGCGTAATGAATATCGCCAGCAGCCCCAGCCGGGTCGCCAGCACGTAGATCTTGTTTTCCGGCGCGACACTTTCCATCATGATCACTTTGATCCAGTCCTGGTAGAACCACGCGCCCAGAATCGTCAACAGAAATAGCGGCGTCACGTATTTGATGATGAATTTGTAGACCGCCGGGACTTTCATGTCCGCGCCGTGATGGATCTCCGCCCAGGCCTTGTCCATGCCGAAGACCCAGGAAAACAGGATCACCTCCACGGTAGCGAATACGACCAGGCAGAACGTCCCGCCCCAGAAGTCGAGCTCATCGACGACACCGTTTTTCAGGAAAAATATGGCCGGATGACAGAGGATAAAGGCCACGCCGGCGAAGATCATGACCGCGCGTTTGCGGGTCCAATTGAATTCATCTTCCAGAAATGCCACCGCCGGCTGCGCCAGGGAGACCGACGAGGTGATGCCGGCGAGAAACAGCAGGAAAAACCACAGGAACCCCATCAGGGGCGCCAGCGGCATTTTGTTAAGGACCAGGGGCATCGTGACAAACCCCAGGTTGAAGGTGCCGGACTGCGCGATGGTTTTGATCTCCGCGGGGCCGAAGAAGACAAACGCCGCCGGCAGGATGATACTGCCGCCTAAAATGACTTCCGCGAATTCGTTGGTGCTCGCCGCCGTCGTGCCCGAGAGGACCACGTCGTCGCCTTTGCGCAGATAACTGGCGTAGGTGAGGATCACCCCGATCCCCACACTCAAGGTGAAGAAAATTTGTCCCGCGGCTTCCAGCCAGACCTTGGCGGATTTCAGCGCGGTAAAGTCAGGATTCCAGACGAAGCCCAATCCGTTATTGATGTTCCAGTCGGGCTGGGCGGGATCCGGCGCGCCCAGCGTCAGGACGCGGATAAAAAGGATCATCGCGCAAAGAAAAAGCGCAGGCAGCGCCCATTTGCAGAAACGTTCGATGCCGCCTTTGATGCCGTGGTAGATCACGACGGCGTTCAAGAGAAAAGTAATCAGGAAGAACAGGTACGCCCAGCCGAGACCATGGAAATATTGGTTCTGTTCCAGGCCCTGGAACCCGCTCAAGAAACTTTTCATGCCGGTTTGGTCCATGAGGCCGTGGTATTTTCCGAAGAGGGCGAAGAAGCTGTAGGCGAGCGTCCAGGATTCGATGTAGATGTAATAGATGAAGATGACCAGCGGCCCGAAGATACCGATGACGCCGAAGTATTTGATGAAGCGGTTCTTGCGCCAGATGCTGTGGAAGATGCCGGGTGCCGTGCCGTGGCCGAACCCGCCGCCGTAGCGGCCCAGCGTCCATTCGATCCACATCAGTGGGATCCCCAGAAGGAGCAGCGAGACGAGGTAGGGGATCATAAACGCCCCGCCGCCGTTGGCCGCCACTTTCGCCGGGAACCTTAAAAAATTCCCCAGCCCGATCGCCGATCCCGCCACCGCCATGATGATGCCCAGCCGCGAACCCCACTGCTGCCGGGTTGCCGGTGCTTTGCTCATGGCCTTGTTCTCTGATCGCTCATAATTGGTTCCATTATACCTTCCCCCGCCGAAGCGGAGTATGAAAATTTATTTTTTATGCAAAAGGCCTTCTCTATGTATAATGAACCTCATGCGCAGGAATATTTATTGGGCGATCATCTTAGTATTGGGGACGGCCGGTCAGGCCTTCGCGGGACCCGCGGTGACGATCGGCGGGGAAGAGCGGTTCCGCTACGAATTCAAAAAGGATTTTGATCTTAACGCGAGCGCGAAAGACAACGGCGGTTTGTTCTTTCATCGGTTGCGTCTGAACGCCAAAGCGGTTTTCGGCGACGCGGCGGAGATATTCATCGAAGGGCTCGACGCTCAGACCGGCGCCCACGGAATCAAGGCCACGGCGAACCAGACGGACGACTTTGATCTCCATCAGGCCTACGTGAATTTGCGGAATGTCGGCGGATCGGATCTCGACATCAAGCTCGGCCGGCAGGAATTAAAATACGGTAAAGCCCGTTTGATCGACGCGCCCACCTGGGCGAACCGGATCCGGGCATTCGACGCCGGGGTCGTACACTACGACCATAATGGATTTTGGGGTGATATTCTCTACGGCCAGGACGTCAAGTACGACGACGACAAACTCAACACCTCCCGTAATGAAGAAATGCTCGCCGGCACGTATTTCGGCTATCAAAAAGACAAGGCGGCGCCGCTGGCCGAAGGGTATTTCTTGAGCTTGATCGATATCAAAGGTACTAATGATATCCATCGTTATACGGTCGGGGCCCGGCTGCAGGCCAATGTCCCGGCGGGAGCGCTCGTCGATATCGAAATGCCTTTTCAGTTCGGCGATACCGGCACGACCACTTCGGGGACAAAAACGATCCGGGCGTACGCCCTTCACGCCGATGTGTCCAAAAGTTTTGAGCAATGCCGCTGGAAGCCCAAGCTGGCGGCCGCTTACGACGAAGCCTCCGGCGACAAAGACCCCAACGACAGCGTCAACAATACCTTTGTGCCGCTTTATCAATCTACCCACGCGCCCTACGGGCTGATGGACCTTTTTCGCTGGCAGAATGTGCGCAATCCGGAGGTCAGTTTGACCTTTTCGCCGACGGGAAAACTTAAAATCACGCCGCAGGCGGATTTTTTCTGGTTAGAGAGCAAATTCGACAACTGGTATAATTCTTCCGGCGGCAACGTCCGCACCAAAACCAGCGGCGAGCGCGGTTATTATGTCGGCAGCGAAGTCTCGTTGCGCGCGGCGTACGATGTTAACAAGAACATCAAGCTGGAATCCGGCTACGCGCATTTTTTTACCGGCGGCTATGTCAAGGACAGCGGCGCGGATGATGAGGCGGACTGGTTCTACACCCAGATCGTCGCCAAATATTGAACTTATGAAAAATTGGATTCAGTTCAACCGCAACGAATTTTCGGGAAGTTTTGGAGATATCGGCACCGATTTTCCTTTGATCGCGGGGATGATCCTGGCCTCAAATCTCGACGTGGCCAGCGTCTTTGTGATGTTCGGCCTGATGCAAATTTGCACAGGTGTCGTTTACGGATTGCCGATGCCTGTGCAACCGCTCAAAGCGATGGCGATTTTGGTGATCGCCCAGCACATTCAATCTTCCGTGTTATTCGGCGCGGGACTTGCCATCGGTTTGGTGATGCTGGTCCTGACATTGAGCGGCACTCTTAGTTGGCTCGCCGTAAAAATTCCAGCTTGTGTTGTTCGCGGGATCCAGTTCGGTTTGGGGTTATCTCTGGCATCGCTGGCTCTGACGAAATATGTCCCGAGCATGGGCGTGGACGGTTATGTTCTCGCTTTGGTCAGCTTTGTGTTCATGATCGTTTTGCTGGGCAATCGCCGCTTGCCTCCAGGGGTCTTTGTCATCGCTCTGGGGTTGCTTTACGCCATTTTCTTCAAAGTGAATTTGACCAGCCTTTCTTCGGGAATAGGTTTACACCTGCCGCAGTTTGCTTTGCCCAACACCGGTGACATTCTCACCGGATTTTTTCTTTTGGCCCTGCCGCAATTGCCGCTTTCCTTGTCGAATTCCGTGATCGCGACCAACAAAACTCTTCACGACCTTTTTCCGCAGCGGAACATATCGGTCAAAAAGATCGGGATCACCTATGCCCTGATGAATCTGGTAGTGCCGTTTTTAAAAGGGATCCCGGTGTGCCACGGCTGCGGAGGTCTTGCCGGCCATTACGCGCTGGGCGGACGGACGGGAGGTTCGGTCGTTATTTACGGATCGGTCCTGGTCACGATCGGCCTCGTGTTCAGCGGGGCGTTCCAGCAGGTCATCCATTTTTTTCCGCAGCCGGTCCTGGGCATCGTGTTATTTTTTGAGGCGCTGACGCTGATGCTTTTTATCCGCGACCAGACGCAAAGCAAACGCGACACGGCGATCGCTCTCCTTGTTGCCTTGATCTGTCTGACACTGCCCCAGGGATATGTCGCTGGCTTGATCATCGGGACGGTTTTGTATTATTCTCCCTGGCTCAAAGGCCTTTGAGCCGGTTACAGCTTTGTTTAGGGGGCAGTCTTGACAAATAACAGAAAACAGTGTATATTCTTATTGTACAAATATATACAATGAATTGTACTATAAAGTACAATAAATTGTACTTATGGAATATCGATTAACAAAAGTTGAACTAGTAAATACTCTTAGGGGATGGAGTAAATTCTCAAAGCGAAAAGTACGTTTAATCGCTTGCGGTGGTACAGCCTTGACTTTGTTAGACATAAAAGCTTCGACCAAAGACATTGATTTTATGGTGCCTGACCCAAAAGAGTATAACTATCTAACAAAAGTGCTCAGGGATATCGGGTACAAACAATTCAATCCGGCACGATGGAAAAAGGAAAATGAATTATTTGAGATAGACCTATACTCTGGCAAGAAAATACACACTACGGAACTATTGGAGTCTCCTTTGGAGGAAGGCAATCATATTTTTCTTCAAAATATAGGACAACTTTATATCGGTGTTTTGAATCTTTATGATTTGATTTCCAGCAAACTTTTTAGAGGAACAAGTGTGGATTTTGAAGACTGTTTAATGTTAGCCAGAGTCAAAGAAAAAGAAATCAATAAAGACCTGTTAATAAAAAGGTATAACGAGTTGGCAAGTTACGATATTGCAGAGGATAGGGTTAAAGGGCATATACAGAGTTTTGTTGATAGATGGGGAAAGGAGGTAAATGAAAATGGAAGATAAAGAATTATTAGAGAGGGTAGGCAAATTAGGATTTCCTCTTGTTGAAACCGAAGAGAAATTTGACGTCAATCAGACTTTAGCCGAAGTGGTTAAAAGTAACAACGCTCGATTACTGGAAGGGTTTACCGTTTTATTGGTAAATGCTGTTCGGGATGATAATTTTAGTTATGCGAAGGTTCAGGATTATTTGACGGAAGATAAAGATAAGAATTTATTAAAAGAACTGTTTCTTCTCTCTTTAAGTTTATATAAAGTTTTAAATTTTTATTTTAATTTGCCGAAGAGTTTATATGAGAAATTATCCGCAGAAGACTTAACTAAAATGAAAGAATTCAGGAATTGTCTTACTCATGATGCCAATTTTAATGTGATGGGATATACCTTTTCGCCTGAAAGGTTAAAAGATGTTTTTGCCGCTTATTTAAAGAATGAAGTGGAGGAGGTTAAAAAGCAGACAGAGAAGCAAGAAGACTTTTCTTTGGAATATGCGTTATCCCAAGTTTTTTCTCCCAAGCAAAAGGAATTATTCTTGAAGCGGGTTAAGGGGCTTGAATTGAACAAGACGGAAAGAGAGTACTTTTCTCGAACAGTTAAGAAGAAACTTTTTGCTTTAGTCAATCCAGAACTTAGCCGTTTTGCGAAATTATTATTAGAATAAGACACCAAGAAGAAATCTATAAAATAAATATATTTTGGTGTAAAATATCACCCGCATATCGGTATTCATAGACTATATTTTGTCCCTGTAGCTCAGTTGGACAGAGCATCAGCCTTCTAAGCTGAGGGTCGCACGTTCGATTCGTGCCAGGGACGTTCTTCTTCGCGCCAATGTTTTCACGTTGGCGCTTCGAAGGAACTGGCGCCTTGGTGTCAGGGATGCTCCTCCGAAGGAGAGCCAGGGATGCTTAATCTTTAATGTTATGAATACACTCAAAAAAATTCTGATCGCCTGTGTTGTTGCCGTTGTGCTGGCTGTTGTGGCCGCGTCGGTGTACGTCAAGCTCTACGGCAAGGCGCTGCTCGAACAGGCCTTGAGCGGATCGTTGAAAAAGGAAGTGCGGTTTGAAAGTGTGGCGTATCAGTTTCCTTTCGGCGTGCGCGTAGGGAACGTGCGCATCGAGCCGGATTTTTCGGCCAACGAGATCCTGGCGCAATTTGCTCCGGGGTCGCTCTTGGCCGAACCGCGGCGCGTGACGCAGGTGGTCATCCATGGCGGCACGTACAGCTACGTCGGTAAAGGGGAGAGTCCGTTGCGGTTTCGCGTCGAAGATATGCGTTTGGAAGCGAGCGATATTTTGATCCCTTTGGCGTCGGTGCATACCAGCTTCAAGTTTTGGGGCCGTCTGGCTCAAGAGAAAAATCCTTTGAGCGGAAGCCGGGTGGAGTCCTCCGGCTGGGTGGATTGGGTAAAGAAAGATATGGAAGGGACGCTGCAGGTCGTTGACCCGAGCGGGCACGCCGGATTGACCGCGCAAGCGGTCTCGAAAAATAACGACATGGTCGTGACCGGGGACCTGAAGATGAGCGGCTTGCAACAATCGGTGGCGCCGTCGCAGGGCGCGTCGGACGTCAATCAATTGATCTCCGGGGTGCTTTCCGCGGCCGGTATCGAGATCGGCGCGAAGTTTTCCTTCAAGACGAAAATGGACGATCTAGAGATCACTAATATCGGCTTTTCGGGCAAGGTCATCGCGGGCGAGGGATTTGAAAAAATGTTTTCCGGGAAGCCGGCGGCGTCGGAATAAGCGTTTGTCGTGGCGCGGGTTTGTGGTAGAATGACACGATTTTTTGTGGTGGGTGCCCCGATGCCTTCGGCAAGAATCGGGACAACTCCACCACATTTTCTAGAATAAAAGATTAAAGGTATGTGGTGGGTGTAGCTCAGTTGGTTAGAGTACAAGATTGTGGATCTTGTGGTCGCGGGTTCAAATCCCGTCACCCACCCCATATGTTACCCTCATGCGAACTGAAGCGCGTTTGAGCCACGCGGAGAGCTCAAACGCGCCCGATTCGCTTCAAAATCCCCCGACAATCCAGTTTGAACCGCCCGACATGCTCGAATATGTCCATCATGTCCGGCGAACCATCAGCCTCAAGCCCCGAACTTATTGGTGCGAATTTCCCTTCTATACTGTCATTCGTTCCGGTAAACAAAATCTGACTTTCGGCCATCGGCCCGAAGACCTGGCCCATGTCGAAACCATCGAACAAAAGGCATGGAAAAAGCATCAGGCCCATTTAAAGCGCCTTGAGCGTTTCCCTCTGGAAAAGGCGGAATACTACCAGAGATTGAAGGAATCGCATGATATCAAGACCGTCAGGGGTCTGGCTGCCCTGACAGGGGAGGACTGGTCATACATTGCGAGGGTTTTGAAAACTCTGGCTCTTGCGGCACTCATCAAAGACTATTTGAGAACTCACAAAGATGATTCATCCGTTGTTAAGTTTTTCCATTTACGAGTACTTCTCGATATCGTCCAGCAGGGCGAAGAACGACTTCAGTTGGGGCACTTCAGGGAATGCTTGGAAGAGTTATCGAATACGCGTAATTACAATGAAAGTATCTGATTGTTACCTATAATAACTATATGATACTTTTGATATAATTAATACTTGCGTAAATACGGTTTTATGCTATATTGGAAGTGTCATAATGTTGTTTGAAGTTATAATAGGGAACTTATACTATAGGAAAAATAGCAATGATTTCAGGTATTTCTGAGACAAATAGAAAATTATTGGATGATCTTGCAAGAAACCAGAAAGGGCCTTTTTCTGTTAAAGAGGCTTCAAAAATATTGGGTCTTCCTAAAAGCAAAATCAGAATTATATTGGCGTATTTGGTTAGGAAAGGCTGGCTTTCGAGAGTAAGGCGAGGATTGTATATCTCTGTTCCTTTGGGTACTGTGAATCCTCAAGAGTATAAAGAACATCCGTGGATAGTTGTAGATCGTGTTTTTGGACCTTGTTATATTGGTGGGTGGAGCGCGGCAGAGCATTGGGAATTAACAGACCAAATTTTTAATAGTTTGGTTGTTTTTACTCTTCGCAAATTTAAAAATACCAGGATGAATATTCAAGGCACGGATTATGTTATCAAACGCATTAGTAAAAAGTATTTCGGAAAAACAAAAGTCGTTTGGGTTGAAAATATAAAAGTTCAAGTTTCTGATCCTTTACAGACTATTGTTGATATTCTTGATGACCCGTTTATCGGTGGTGGCATGCGAAATGTTGCGGACATTGTTCAGGAATATTTTAAATCCCAGCATAGAAACGATGATGAAATCGTTAAATATATTGACCGGAAAAATAATAGGACGGTCTATAAGAGACTTGGGTTTCTGATTGAATTTTTCAGTATCGATGCCGCAAAATTGAAGGAATCATGTAAGGAAAGAATCAGCGCCGGATTTTCTCTCCTCGACCCCACGATTGAAGCCAAAGGGGCGTTTAATAGTAAATGGAACCTGCGCATCAATGTGAGCATGAATAAATGATATCAAATCAGGAAATAAAGAATTTAGTCACTGAATGGGGGTTGCGGGATGATGTAGTCGAGAAGGATTATGTCATTGGCTGGGTGTTATGGGGCATAGGTTCCGATCCTGATTTGAGCACGCATTGGGCGTTTAAAGGTGGCACGTCTTTAAAAAAATGTTTCATTGAAACATGGCGTTTTTCAGAAGATTTGGATTTTACAATTATACCCGGTGGACCCGATAAACCGGAAGCAATCGAACCTCTCATAAAACGGGTTCTTGATCGTGTGCACGATGAGTCTGGTATTGATTTTTCGGTACTGGTATTAAATTAGGTTGATTTTCAATTAAACCCCCGGTCTATAAGCATGCGGACAAATATCTTTACACTGAAGGGCGCATTTATTATCGTGGCCCTCGCAATGCGCCATCTGCGGCAAGTATTAAGTTAGACATTAGTGGTTCAGAAAGAATTGCCCGACCCACCGTATTACGGGAAATCTCCCATCCATACAGTGATTCGTTGCCGAAGCCAGCAAAGGTTCGTTGCTACGCGTTTGAAGAAGTATTCGCCGAAAAGTTGCGGGCTATGGGCGAACGCGGTCGTCCACGGGATTTATACGATATAGTCCATCTTTTTCGACGTAAAGATTTAAGAGCAGAGCCGCAACTGATAAAAAATGTTTTACAAAAAAAATGTGAATCAAAAGGCATCTCGATACCGACTTTGCATTCTATTCAAAATGCATCAACCAAAGTCGAGCTTACTGCGGAATGGGAGAATATGCTTGGGCATCAATTGCAGACGTTGCCCCCTTTTGAACAATTTTGGGATGAGTTGCCAGGTATTTTTGATTGGTTAAATGGGGTATCTGTCCCAACGCCGATCGCCGCGATGAAAGCTGATATGGGTGAAGATTTGACGTGGTCGCCTCCCCCGATGGTGTGGCAGTGGGGATTGGGTGTTCCACTTGAATCAGTGCGCTTTGCCGCGGTGAATCATCTTTGTGTTGAATTAGGTTATGATCACAGTGTCAGGTTAATCGAACCTTATTCTTTGAGACGTACTAAGGATGGGCATTTGATTCTACACGCGACAAAGGTGGAGACCAGTGAACCAAGAGCTTACCGGGTTGATCGCATAGAAAGTATTAAAGTAACGAAGAAAACATTTAAGCCCCGGTATGAAATAGAATTTACTTCTTCGGGAGGCATTCATACAAAGCCCACAGAGCGAAAAAGTGAATCCAGTTCTTTTGGCGGCTATGGATTAACAGGACTCAGTCGTAGATCGACTGGAAGACCGCGAACGGCAAAACCTTACGGGATGAAATATGTTTTTCAGTGTGGGATGTGCATGAAGAATTTTACGAAATCAACGAATGACCCAACATTACGGGCGCATAAGAATTCGTATGGAATGAATTGTTCTGGTAGGCGCGGTTATTTTATTGGGAATAAGTGAAGTTATAGCCGGAGATCTGACTTTTTTCACATAGAAATATGTCAGTTTGAATGATTTGACGACGATTGGTTGACGTATTAACAGAAATTAAAGAAAATAAAAAGCGAGAAGAAATATGAGGGCAGATATTCCGATCGATATAAGTCCACTTGTTCAGTATGTTGTTGTATCCCAGCATAGGGGGCTTGACTATAGAGATAAATCTCGTTGGCTAGTATCAATGCAAGAGGAAGTTGATTGTTTTCGACAATCTCTACATCATGATTGGCTCATGCCGGATGCTGGTTGGGGTTTAATCGTTGATGCGCAAAATAATTTAATGGTTCTTGGAATTAATTATCTCAGGGAAGAATCAAAAGTCGCTAAATTTGTTGAGGGAAATGGTTCCAGCTTATGGCATGGATATCCTGCAGATTTGAAACGAAAAGTTAAGGATATCCCTCCAACTTGCATTTTAGAAAAGTGGTATAGTATGAAATTAATAAGAAAACATCATCTATCGAGAATTCGTAGGGGCATAAGATGCAACCTTTAAAGATTAGTATTTTGGGTGACTTCTGGGATTGCCAAATATATCGAGGTCGATTATATCTTTGGACAATGGATGGCCGGATTTTAACTTATAAATGGGATGAATTCATTAACTCTTTAGCTGTTGATGAAGAATTGAAATTAGCTCTTATATGTGGGTTTTGTAGGGGTGATTATCTATACAACTCAGCATTTAAGCTCATATTTTCTGATGTTGAAATAGCAAACATGTTAAGGTCAAAATTCGAAAAGCTTTCAGAAAAAAGATTCGAATTCTCGGTAAAGGATGTTGCTAAATATTTATACGGTGAGCAGGCGACTCCTTTGCAGGAGCTTAGCGCTGATTCCGATATTTATAACAATCGTTTATACATTGCCACTGATAAAGGTCTATTTAAAACAACAGTGCATCGATCAAGCAAAAGATATCCTGTCTCAAGTCGTCCGGAAAGGATTTGGGACTGCCGATTACTTTCATTGAGGTCTTCCACAAATGGAAGGCTGGCACTGTCAGCAGGTGATGATGGGTTATTTGAGTTGGATACTAACGACCGTGAATATTTTGAAAATACGTATCGCAGTAATCAATTTAAGAAGATTGAAAAAAATTTGCATATGTTAAGTGGTGGCCATAGTTTCATGGCCAATTGGAATTATTCAAGTATTTATAGCACCTCCAATGTTGATGATTCTTATATGATTTTGTTTGGGTGGGAAAAATCTGATTCGGACAGAGTGGATCTCAGGTTTAAAGAAATAGTGAAGGAACGCGCCTTGTTCCATTTAGCAGAAAACTCTGACTTTTCTCAATTAAGCTGGGGTTGCGATAATAAGATTTATAGGACATCGCATAAGGGGGGTATAGAAATAATCGATTACACGCAGAAACATGTTTTGGAGAAAGAAAGCTCCGCATTCACGAAAGCGCAACATGTGGAATTTCAGCCTTGGAAGGGCGATGTTATATCGGGGGGCGTAGCATATTTTGGAGTAATCGTTGAGTGTGAGAATGCATTGGTTGTTATGAAGGACGAGAATGAATTTTTTAATATCCCGGATTCAGTTACAAGATGGAGAGTATATCCAAGATCAATACGCTATGAAAACCATTTGCACGTGATCTCTGATGGCAAAATCGACATTTATTCTTTTAATCACGACTATTTTAGATCACAAGAGGATAAAAAGATTGGGATAAAATATTTTGAAAGAGACAATAGGAGGCCATTGCCTAGATAGCAAGGGGGGAGATTTTTGGTTGGATAAAGTATATTAAATGGAGGTCATAAGTGAATAAGCCGGATCATTCAGATTTTCTTATTAGCTGGACTGGAAAGGATATTGATACAGATGAGCGATATAAAGTTTCTCATCCACCCACCCAGGAAACAACTCTTAATGAAAAAATAATTGAGCCGTATCTTGAACGGTTAAAGTTTACATTAAGACATGGATTATGGATGATGACGGGTGGGGAGTATGTCGAAAGTGGAAATCAAAAAATAAAAAGACCTCCATTCTCGCGAACATGTTTTACAGAGCTCAAATTATCAGAAGCGCAGGAGCATGCAGAAAAGTTCGGGCAACTTGGAATCGGTTTCAAGCGAATGTTTGTATTTGAACGCATGGGGTTGCCGATGCTCTATTTTCGTCCAGGGAAAGATAATTGGTTTACGTCTCCTGTTTTATGGGATGGGAGCTCAGAAATTAAAGAATACTGGGCCTGTTTTCTCAAATCAATGGATGAAGAATGGCAAAAACCAGGTTATGTGAATTATAAACAGTTTGAGGAATCCGAATGGCGGATAATATTCTCTAAAGAGATAAAGAAACGATTAGAGGCTAAGAAATTGGACTACCCCAAGTGTTTTAAGTCTCCAGATGAAATCAATGACCCTGAATTTAAAGAATACCTTGCTAGGCAGAAGAAAAAGCCCGATTTTTTAGTTCCATTGGCAGACCAGGGGAAGACAACATCTCGATGGTTTGCGATGATCATATATCCTAGTTTAGCTGTTAAAGTGGCAGCTGAGGCAAGCCCGGAAATCAGGCAGGAAATTGAATGTTTGAAGCCGACCCTGAAGCCTTCTGATACGGTTAG
Source organism: Candidatus Omnitrophota bacterium (assembly GCA_016212005.1). Lineage (GTDB taxonomy): Bacteria > Omnitrophota > Gorgyraeia > Zapsychrales > Zapsychraceae > UBA10015. The sequence goes on from JACRHP010000079.1 coordinate 47,642, forward strand.
CACCAGTGCGTCATATGAACGATATAGCAAGCCCATGGAAATAAATTTGTCTGCGTGTAGAAATTTTTAGGAAAAAATGATAACGATATGAAAGTCGGACGTAATGATCCTTGCCCATGCGGTAGCGGTAAGAAATATAAAAAATGTTGCATTGATAAACATCTTTCGACAGGAAGCGCAATCCCTCCGGAAGTAAAACTTTACTTTGAAAGAATGCAAGCTGTTCAGGCCCAAATTGAGAAACAACAGGGCTTGGGACGCCCTATTATTTCTTATGTGCATAATGGATATAGATTTGTTGCTTCGGGAAGCAAAATACATTGGGACAAAGTGGAAAAATGGCAGACATTTCATGATTTTCTCTTATATTACATCCCGCACGTTTTTGGAAAACAGTGGGGAAAAGAAGAGTTAAAAAAGAACTCCGATCAACAACACCCCATTATTCAATGGCATTTAAAATTAGCTTCCTATAGGCGTGAACAGCGAGTTGAAGGTCTTGAAATTCAATCCGCCCCCATGATAGGCGCCGCATTTGCTCTTCTTAACCTCTCCTATAATCTTTTTCTCTTGGAACATAATGTAGAGGTTCAAGAAAGACTAATCAAAAGATTGAAGTCTTCGGAGAAAGGCACATTTCAAGGAGCGCTTTACGAAACGTATGTAGCGGCTGTTTTTATAAGGGCAGGCTTTAAGATTAAAATGGAGGACGAAGATGATCCAAGTGTGTCGCACGGTGAATTTACAGCCACAGCGCCTCAATCGTTCACTCAATATTGGGTTGAGGCAAAGGCTCGATTACCTTTTAAGGAACATGTCGGAATAGGCAAACAATTAGGGAAGGCTTTGGAGAAAAAAACCACGGACAAAAGGGTTGTCTTCATTGACGTCAATATTCCCAAGTTGATGTCAAAAATTGAAACAATTGATCAGGAGCTTCGGGATAAAGAGTTATCTCAGGATAGCGTCTGGAAAAGTGCTCCATCAGCCTATATTTTTGTGACTAATCATTCATTTTCTTATGATTTGGAAGGTATTCAATATGAAAGAATGGGTTTTGCCTACGGATTTAAGATTGATTACTTTAAAGGGAATACGGCTTATACAAGCTTGCACGATGCGAGGATAGCTCGTGATAAGCATATGGATATGGTCAAACTAATTAAATCAATGAGGGAGCAAAATGAAATTCCCGTAACATTCGACGGCGATATTCCTGAATTTGCTTTTAATAAGGAGCTTCAGGAAAAAAGGATGCTTATCGGTAACAAATATTTATTGCCCGACAAAGATGGTAAAGAGGTGGTCGGTATTTTAGAGTCTGCTACAATTTCAGAACCTGAAAAACTCGCTTATGGTTCATATTTACTAGAAAATGGGAATAGGGCCATATTTACTTGTCCTGTAACAGATGATGAAATTGCGGCTTACAAGAAATATCCGGACACTTTTTTTGGAGTTCCTAGAAGTCATCCCAAAACCGTTCGTCTGAAATAATTTAATCGGTGGTCGCGGACCGTCGATGTTGGATATACAATGGCCTCAGGGACATAAAACCTGGAGGCCGATATGAAATTGACCGATGAACAATGGGAGAAAATCA
>JACRHP010000080.1 GCA_016212005.1 Candidatus Omnitrophota bacterium
TGCCGCGTTGATTATCATGACCCGTATATCCCGTATCTGGATATCGGGGCGATCAAACTGAATTCCGTTAAATTAACGGCGGAGAATCTGGCCTCTTATCATTGCGTGATCATCGCCACCGACCACACCAGCGTCGATTACACGCTGATCGCGCGGCACGCGCAATTGATTTACGACACGCGCAACATTTACGCCGGGGTCCAGGACAAGAAAATCGCGAGAATTTGACAGAGGATAACCATGGGCAAGAGAAAAAAGACGGTTGTCATCACCGGCGGGGCCGGGTTCCTGGGGAGTCATCTCTGCGACCGTTTTATCGGGGAGGGAATGAAGGTTCTTTGTGTCGACAATCTCATCACCGGGAAAACCCGCAACGTCGATCACCTTTTGGGAAATCCGGATTTCCGGTTCATCCGTCACGATATTTCCAAAGAGTTCCGGTTGAACGATCCCGTAGATTATATTCTGCATTTCGCGTCTCCGGCGAGCCCGGTGGATTATCTGAATTTCCCGATACCGACGCTTAAGGTCGGTTCTTTGGGGACTCACAACGCCTTGGGCTTCGCCAAGCTGAAGAAGGCGCGGTTCTTGTTGGCCTCAACTTCCGAAGTTTACGGCGATCCGCAGGAGCATCCGCAAAAAGAATCTTACTGGGGCCACGTGAACCCCATCGGCCCACGGGGGGTTTACGATGAAGCCAAGCGTTTCGCTGAAGCGATCACCATGGCCTATCACCGTTATCACAAGCTGGACACGCGCATCGTGCGGATCTTCAATACCTACGGCCCGCGCATGAACATCAACGATGGACGCGTGGTGCCGAACTTTATCCATCAGGCCATGCACAACAAACCCTTGACGGTCTACGGCCGCGGGACGCAGACGCGTTCGTTCTGTTATTATTCGGACCTGATTGAAGGGATCTCCCGGCTGCTGAAATCCACCATCACGACACCCGTCAACATCGGCAACCCGGATGAATTCACGATCCTTGAGTTCGCCCGGATGGTGATCGGCCTGTCCCATACAAAGAGTAAGATCGTATTCAAGCCGCTTCCGACGGATGACCCGAAACAGCGCCGGCCGGACATTGCTCTGGCCAAAAAACATTTGGGCTGGGCGCCGAAGGTCAAACTTGAAGAAGGCCTTAAGAAGACCATGGAATGGTTTGAAGGGCAGGGGGGCATTTAAAATATGGGATCCGTTACGTTAAGCAAGGAAGATCTGGCCAATTTCGAGAAAGAGATCGCCGAAATTTTTGCCACCGGCGTCATCCGCGCCCCCGTGCATCTTCGTTCCGGCAGGGAAGAACAGCTGATCAGGATATTCCAGGAGCAGGCGATCGGTCCGGAAGATTACGTCTTTGGGCATTGGGATTCCCATGAGCTGGCGTTGTTAAAAGGGGTCCCGCGCGAGGAAGTTAAGCAGGCGATCTTGGACGGTAAAAGTATATCGTTGTGTTTTCCGGAATATAAAGTTTTTTGCACGGGGATCGTCGGGAGCCTCATGGGCACGGCGACCGGCGTTGCCTGGGCGCTCAAACGCCAGGGCAAAAAAGGAAGGGCCTTCATTTTTTGCGGAGATATGTCGGCCGAGACCGGGATCTTCCACGAAGCGGTCAAATACGCGTTCAATTTCGATCTGCCCGCCACCTTTATCGTATGCGACAACGGGTTGAGCGTCATGACTAATACACGTGAAGTCTGGGGCGTCCCGGAACCGTGGTTTCAGGGGACCAAATACGAGAAGAAAATCATTTATTTTAAATATACCAACACATACCCTCATTCGGGATTGGGATGGAAGATTAAGTTCTAGGAGGATCGTATCTCGTATTTCGCATCTCGTATCTCGACGAGATACGAGCGACGAGATACAAGATACGAAACTAATTATGAAGTATTTCGACGAGCTCAAACGCACGATGGAATGGGTGGCGCAGCAACCCAAAACGATCTTCCTCGGCCAGACGGTCGCCGGCCCCGGCACGTTTATGTTTTCTACTTTAAAAGACGTCCCGTCGGAGAAGACCCTGGAGATGCCCATCAATGAAAGTTTCCAGATGCAGTTTACTTTAGGGCTGGCGCTGGCGGGATACGTGCCCATTTCCGTTTATCCGCGGCAGAATTTTTTACTGCTGGCCACCGGTGACATGTCGAACATGATCGACAAGATGCCGGCGATCAGTTCCCGGGCGGTCTCTCCGCGAATGATCATTCGCGTCGCCACCGGCCCCGACGAGCCGGTCCATCCCGGCCACCAGCACGTGGGCAATTACGCCGAAGCATTCCGCAAGCTTTTCGCGTGGATCGAGGTCGTCGAACTCAACGAGCCCGGGGAAATTTTCCCGGCGTACCGGCGCGCGCTTGAAAGACCGGACGCCAGGGCCACGCTTTTAATTGAGCACGGGAACTTTTATAACCAGAAATGAATAAAGACGCAACCATCCTGGTCGTCGGGCACAATGATATCGTTGAAAGGTCCTTGATGGATCATTTGATGGCCGCCCGGCGCGCGGGATGAATTCTTATGCGCCGATAATTTTGCCGGGGTGTACCTTCTTTTGATGGAGCGCTGCGACGGGGAAGAGATCATCCAGATCAAAAACGGCGACAACCGCCTGATGGCGATGGGCTGGCGGGCGAAGGACCAACATAAGGGAGCACCGGCATGAGGATATTAGTAACCGGGGGCGCGGGATATCTGGGGGCGGTGATGGTTCCCCGGCTGCTGGAAGCAGGGCATCAGGTCACGGTCGTGGACAGTTTCATGTATGACCAGACCTCGCTTCTGGATTGCTGCCATTATCCGGGGCTGACCATCATCCGCGGCGACGCGCGCGATGAAAGATTGATAGGTGAGCTCATCAAGAAATCTGACGCCATTTTCCCGTTGGCGTGTTTGACCGGGGCGCCTTTGTGCGACAAGAAGCCGCAGGAAGCGCAGGAAATTATTCTCAACGCGCTCAAGTTGATTCTCAAGTTGCGCGGTAAGGACCAGATGGTTATTTATCCGACGACGAACAGCGGTTACGGTGTCGGAGAAAAGGGAAAATTCTGCACGGAGGAAACGCCGTTAAGGCCGATCTCCTTATACGGCCGGCTGAAAGTCCAGGCGGAAGAACTGGTGCTTGGCGCTGGAAATGGGGTCACGTTGCGACTGGCTACGGCTTTTGGCATATCCCCGCGGATGCGTCTGGACCTTTTGGTCAACGATTTTACGTTCCGGGCCGTGAAGGAAGGGTATATCGAACTTTTTGAGCCCCATTTTAAGCGCAATTTTATCCATGTGCGGGATGTCGCGCACGCCTTTTTGCACATGCTCAAGAATTTCGACAAGGTCAAGGGCCAGGCGTACAACGTCGGGTTAAGCGACGCCAACTTGAGCAAGCTCGAACTGTGCGAGGCGATCAAAAAACACGTCCCCGATTTCAAGTTTACGGAATCTAAAACGGGAAAAGACCCGGACAAAAGGGATTACATTGTCAGCAACGAAAAGATCGAGAAGACAGGGTTCCGCCCGCAGGTATCCCTTGCCGCGGGTATCCAGGAATTAATCAAAGGGTTTACCGTGATTAACGCGAACCGGTCCATGACCAGCCAATTAACCAACGTCTAGCATTATGAAACAGCTCGATATCTTATTTATCCATCCCAACGCTTCTAAAAAGATCTATCAAGATTTAAGTAAGGATTTTTCCGCCATCGAGCCGCCGATCTGGGCGGGGATGCTTGCTTCTCATTGTGAAGAAAGAGGTTTTCGTGCCGAGATCCTGGATTGCGAAGCGTGGCATCTGGATGAGGCCCAGTCGGCCGCTAGGATCAAGGAGGCCAACCCCAGGGTGAGCTGTTTTGTTGTTTACGGCCAGCAACCGTCGGCGAGCTCCCAGAATATGGAAGGGGCGGTTTCCCTGGCCGGGGCCCTTAAAGCCGAGTGGCCACAGGCCAAAATTCTTTTCGTGGGCGGCCACGTTTCTGCGCTGTCCCGCGAGGTCCTCGAACGGCATTCCGCCATCGATATGGTCTGCCAGAACGAAGGCGTTTATACGATTTCCAACCTTCTTAAGACTAACCTCAAGGACAAGCTGGACCGGGTGGACGGCCTGGGGTACCGGGAGAACGGCGGCATTGTCCTGAACAAGCCGTCCCCGATCGTTCCGAAAGAAAAATTATCCGACGATCTTCCCGGTATCGCCTGGGACAAACTGCCGATTGAACGCTACCGTACGTCGCTCTGGCATTCCTATTCAAACGGTTGCCGGCGTCAGCCCTTCGCGGCCCTGTACACGAGCCTGGGCTGCCCCATGCGCTGTTCGTTCTGCATGATCAACATCATCAACCGCCAGGAAAACGAATATTCCGACGGCAGCGCGGTCTTCCGTTACTGGGACCCTGAGTTTATGATCAGGGACTTCGACCGCTTCGCCAGGCTCGGCATCAAGAACATCAAGATCGCCGACGAGCTCTTTGTCCTTAACGCCAGCCATTTCATAAAATTATGCGAGTTGATCATCGCGCGCGGGTATGAGTTCAATATCTGGTGCTATTCGCGCATCGACACGGTCAAGGAACGGTATCTGGAAACATTAAAAAAAGCCGGCGTGCGCTGGCTGGCTTTAGGCATCGAAAGCGGCAACACGAAAGTACGCAAGGACGTCACCAAAGGGCGTTTTGAGGACGTCGACATCCGCGACATCGTCCGCAAGATCCGGGATTATGACATCAACGTGATCGCCAATTACATCTTCGGCCTCCCCGAGGACAACATGGAGACCATGCAGACGACGCTGGACCTGGCCATGGAAATGAACACCGAAGAAGCGAATTTTTATTCGGCGATGGCGTATCCGGGAAGCCCCTTGTACGGCGAGGCGAAGAAAAGGGGCTGGAAACTGCCCGAGCGCTATTCCGGATTTTCCCAGCACGCGTATGAAACGCAGCCTTTGCCGACCAAATATCTGAACGCCGCGCAGGTCCTGGAGTTCCGTGACAAGGCATGGGCCAAATATCACACCAGCCCCGCGTTCCTGGAGTTGCTTAAGAGGAAGTTCGGCCAGATCGCTGTCGACGAGACGTTACGGTCGGCGGGGATCCAGTTAAAACGCAAAATCCTTGAACAGAAAGTGACCGCCCTGTGATCATCAGCCGCACTCCTTTTCGGGTATCTTTTTTTGGCGGGGGGACGGATTACCCGGCCTGGTTTGGAGACAATAAGGGGGCCGTCCTCGCGACCACGATCAACAAATACTGCTACATCACCTGCCGTTATCTGCCGCCGTTTTTCAAGCACAAATCCCGGATCATTTATTCGAAGATGGAGCACGTCCACAAGGTCAGCGAGATCAATCACCCGGCGGTGCGCGAGGTGTTAAGGTTCCTGAAGATCAACGAAGGTGTCGAGATCCACCACGACGGCGACCTGCCGGCGCGCACGGGACTGGGTTCAAGTTCCGCGTTCACCGTCGGGCTCCTGAACGCCCTTTACGCCCTTAAAGGCGTCATGATCAGCAAGGAACGTCTGGCCAAAGAAGCCATTCACGTGGAGCAAGAGATGTGCCGCGAGAACGTCGGCTGCCAGGACCAGGCCCTCGCCGCGTACGGCGGCTTTAATTTCATCGAATTTGGGGGGAAAAGTCATCTGCAGGTGCGCAAGGTGACCATCCCGGCGGACAAACTGGAGGACCTGCAGGGCAGATTGTTGCTGTACTTCACGGGGTTTTCCCGCAACGCCTCCGAGATCGCCCAACACCAGATCAATAATATCCCTCGAAAGCAAAGGGAATTGCATGCCATGTACGACATGGCCTTCCGCGCCCTGGATATCCTCAACGAGGGAGATCTGGACGACTTCGGCAAGCTGATGTACGAGAGCTGGAAATTAAAACGCGGCCTGTCGGACAAGATTTCAACGTCGCACATCGACAGGATCTATGAGACGGCGATGGGCGCCGGGGCCATCGGCGGCAAGCTCCTGGGTGCCGGCGGAGGCGGGTTCATTTTATTCTTTGTCCCGCCGTCGCGCCAGAAAAATGTCAAGGAAAAGCTCAAGAAGCTGCTTTTGGTACCGTTCCATTTTGAGAACCTGGGAAGCCAGATCATCTTTTATCAGCCTAACGGAGGGTAGGTGCTATGTCAATCGACCGGACGGATGCGGTGATCCTTTGCGGCGGTTTAGGCACGCGTTTGAAGAGTGTCGCCCCCGACGTACCCAAGGTCATGGTGGACGTCAACGGCAGGCCGTTTTTGGACATCCAGCTGGGGCACCTTAAACGCCAAGGGATCACGCGAGTTGTTTTGTGCACCGGTTATAAGGGAGATATGATCGAGGATTATTACCGGAAGAACCCGCAGGGGTTTACGTTTGAATTTTCGCGTGAAACGCAGCCTTTGGGTACCGGCGGGGCGATCAAAAATGCCCGTTATTTGATCGAGAGCGACCCGTTTTTGGCCTTTAACGGCGATTGTTTCTGCGCGGTGGACTTAAAAGGCCTGCTGGATTTCCATGCCGCCAAAATGGCCCGGGCCTCCCTCGTCGTGGCCGAGACCAAAGAAGCCGGCGGCTTCGGCAAGATCAACCTGGACGATTCCCGGCGGATCCTGGGGTTCCTGGAGAAAGCGGCCGAGGGCCACGTCCCTTTCGCCAACGTCGGGGTCTATTGTTTTGATGAAGGCGCTTTTACGTTGATGCCCGATGAAGAGCGTTTCTCGCTGGAGTACGATTTCTTCCCGAACCTCGTTGATAAAGGTTTCTACGGTTTCCCCACGCCCGAGAAATTTTATGACATCGGAACCCCCGAACGCTACGAACTGATCAAAAAAGTCTTCGCGAAAGGAACGCCTCCTTGACCATCGATAGCGGTAAAAGCGCCTCGCTTTCCGTCAAGGCGAGATACAAAGTTCCTTTCGGCACGGTCTCGGTGACGCCGGAGGCCCGGCGGCTCATCAACCAGGCGCTTGATTCCAACTGGCTCACGCGCGGCAAATTCGTCCAGGAGTTCGAGGAAAAATTCGCCGCGCTCTTCGGCGTCAAACATGCCGTGGCCGTCAGCAGCGGCACCGACGCCGACGCCCTCGCCTGCGCCGTCCTGTATGACTTTGGCGCTAAACGCGGGGACGAGATCATCGTGCCCGCGCTTTCGTTCGTGGCCACGGGAAACGCCGTCCTGCAGGCCGGGTTCACTCCGGTATTTGTCGACGTGCGCCGCGAGACCCTGAACATCGACCCTGATGAAATCGAACGGGCCGTCACCTCAAGGACGCGGGGGATCATGCCCGTGCATCTGATGGGCAAGCCCGCGGAGATGGACGTAGTCCTTCGTATCGCCAAAAAATACAAACTTTACGTGATCGAAGACGCGGCCGAGGCCCACGGCGCGGAATATAAAGGAAAGAAAATAGGCGCGATTGGCGACATGGCTGCCTTCAGCCTGTACGCGGCGCATATCGTTACGACCATCGAAGGCGGGATCACGGTCACGAATAACCCCGCCATGGCCGAGGCGCTGCGCTCACTGCGCAACCACGGCATCGTCGGAAAATTTGAATTCCGCCGGATCGGTTTCTCCGCCAAGATGCACGAGATCGAGGCGGCCGTGGGGCTTGGCAACATCGGGATTTTTAAAGAAATCCTCGAGAAACGCCGGCGCAATCTGTTGTACCTTATCGAGAAGTTCCGGAAGTTCCAGGAATATTTTCTTACGATCCAGGAGGGGCCGCAGGAAAAGATCGGGCCGCACGCCTTTTCCATCATCGTCCGGGAAGGAGAAAGGGCCGGCTTCACCAAAGACGAGTATGTCGCGTACCTGGATAAAGCCGGCGTCGATTCCCGCAACCTGTTTTATTCCATCCCCACCCAGTGCCCGAGCTACGCGTTTTTAGGCAAAAGACTTGGCGATTTCCCCGAGGCTGAATATTGTTCCAACCACGGCACGCACATCGGCATCCACCAGGACATCGAGCTTGACCAGCTGGATTACGTGGTCGAGGTGACGGAAAATTTCCTGAAGTCAAAGGGGATCAAGTCCTAAATAATGCATATCGCGATCAACTGCCGCGCGTTTTCCAAAAAAGAATTTACGGGGATCGGGCGCTACGCGTCCAGCCTCGTCGGATCCCTCTCGCAGATAGACCCCGACAACCGGTATTCGCTGTACACGACCCGCGGGTGGGGACAAGTCCGCCGGCGGGTCTGCCGCGAAGGCTCCCGGAACTTCCGCGTTTGTTTCGACTGGCTCAAGCGCGGCGTCCCCAAGACCTTGAGGTCCGTCGACGTTTATCACGCCCCGGGCCCGGAAGTGACCCCTGATGTTGCGGCGCGGATTGTCGTAACTGTGCACGACCTTATCTATAAAACTTATCCGCAAGGACATACCGATGAGACGCTCGCCCTCACCGAAGCGCAGTTTCGTTCTTTCGTCGGCCGGGCCGCGAAACTGATCTGCAGTTCCCGCAGCACACTCGACGATCTGCAGAAATATTTCCCCGAGGCCCGCGGCAAGGCCTGTACCATTTACCAAGGTGTTGACAAAGGGGTATTTTATCCTCTCTCCGGTGAAGAAAGGCGGGCGGCGCAAGGGACCCTGGTGCGCGCCGGGCTTGAGGGACCGTTCCTTCTTTTTGTGGGGACGATCGAGCCGCGCAAGAACCTTAACGGGCTTCTGGAGGCGTACGCGCAATTGAAAGGGAAGAAGCTTTTTGCCGGCAAGCTCGCCGTCGTCGGGATGGCCGGCTGGAAAACGGAAGGGTTGGCGGAGTCGATTGAACGGCTGGGGATAAAAGGAGATGTCGTATTCCTCGGGTTCGTGACTACCGACCGGCTGCGCGAGCTTTATAACTTGGCTGAGGTTTTCGTGTTCCCGTCGTTTTATGAAGGATTCGGGTATCCGATCGTCGAGGCCTTCAGCTGCGGCGCGGCAGTCGTGACGTCCAACGTTTCTTCCTGCCCGGAACTCGCCGGTGACGCCGCGCTCATCGTTAATCCTGGCGACTCCGGTGAGATCGCCGGCGCGGTCGCGACCTTGCTCAACGACCTTGAGATAAGAAACGCCTTCCGGGAAAAGGCCCTGGCCCGCGCGCGGGAGTTTGACAATCTCAAGACGGCGCGGGAGACATTGTCAGTGTATAAGGAAGTGTACAACTCCAAGTAGTCACAATGTCACAAAGTCACAATGTCACCCGTGAACATGATGGTGACAGGTGACCTGGTGACCTGGTGACCTGGTGACAGGTGACCTTGTATGAAAGTTAGTGGTTTTACAATCGTCCGTAACGCGGTCAAATATAATTACCCGGTCGTGGAGTCCATCCGTTCGATTTTGCCCGTTTGCGACGAGTTTGTCGTCAACGTCGGGGACTCGGAGGACGAAACACTCGATGTCATCCAGTCCCTCGCCAGCGAAAAGGTCCGTATCATCGAGAATGAATGGGACATGACGCAGAAGTCCGAAGTCCTCTCGTACCAGACGAACCTGGCGCTGGACGCCTGCCGCGGGGACTGGGCGTTTTACCTGCAGTCCGATGAGGTGGTCCATGAGGACGACCTGGGCAAATTAAAAGAAGTGATGCGGCGTTACCAGGACGATCCCGGGGTCGACGCGCTACGGTTCCAGTGGCTGCATTTTTACGGCAGTTATTACCGCTACCGCATCGACCGCGGCTGGTACCAGAAACAGGACCGGATCATCCGTAACAACGGGATGATCGAGTCTTTCGGCGACGCCTACGCCTTCCGGCGCAAGGACGGCCAGGAACTGCGCCGCAGGAACACGGGCTGTTTTATTTACCATTACGGCTGGGTGCAGCCGCAGGAAGTGATGGCGCAGCGCCGGGCGAATGCCGAGGAGATCGGCTTTGTGTCTTTGGCAGACAAGGAACGTGACAAAAAATACTCTTATGGCGACCTGAACCGTTTTCCGGCGTATTTCGGCACGCATCCGAAGGTGATGGAAGAAAGGACCGCGGCGCATTCCTTGAGCCGGGACGACTGGAAAAATATCGGGCGCAAATACTGGTGGTTCCCTGGCAAGTGGCTGCGGGCGAGGTGCAAGACGGGCAAGAGGGTGAAAGAAAGAATCAGTTAGGGGCAAGCCCGTCATGAACGAACAGTATTTCTTAAAGATCGCGCAGGAATTAAATATCAAACCTCTTCAGGTGGTGGCCACGGTCCAGTTGCTGGCCGCCGGTGGCACGGTCCCCTTTATTGCCCGTTACCGCAAAGAGGCCACGGGGAACCTCGATGAGGTGGTTATTACGGACGTGCGTGACCGTCTGCTCCAGCTCGTTGAGCTGGATAAACGCCGTGAGGTCATCCTTAAATCCGTCCAGGAACAAGGGAAACTTACCGACGATTTAAAAAAGAAAATCCTCGCCGCGCCAGCACTGGCGGTTTTGGAAGACATCTATCTGCCTTACCGGCCCAAGCGCCGCACCCGCGCCACGATCGCCAAAGAGAAGGGGCTGGAGCTTTTAGCCCAAAAAATATTTGAACAAAGCGGCCTTGACCCGCGCAAGGAAGCCGCTACGTATGTCAACCCTGAAAAAGAGGTGAATTCCGTTGATGAGGCCCTGGCCGGGGCGCGCGACATCATCGCCGAGTGGATCAATGAAGACGCCTGCGCCCGCAAGCGCCTGCGCCAGTTGTTTCATGACCGGGCCGTGATCCACTCCCGGGTCATACACGGCAAAGAGCAGGAGGCGAGCAAGTACCGGGATTATTTTCAGCTTGAGGAATTGGCCAAAGACACTCCTTCACACCGGATCCTGGCCGTACGCCGCGGAGAGAAAGAATCGTTCCTGATAGTGCGCGTCCTGCCGCCGGAGGAAGATGCGGTCGCGATCCTGGATGAGTTGTTTTTAAAGGGAAATGGCGAGGACGCCGGGCAGGTGGAGATGGCGATCGATGACAGTTATAAACGTTTGTTGTCGTTGTCACTGGAGGTGGAATTCCGGCTGGAGTTGAAAAAACGCGCTGACGCGGAGGCCATTGCCGTTTTCAGAAATAATCTGCGTGAGCTTTTGATGGCGCCGCCCTTGGGGCAAAAAAGGGTGCTGGCGCTCGACCCCGGCTACCGCACCGGGTGTAAGGTGGTCTGTCTTGACCCTCAAGGGAAATTTTTGTGCAATGATGCGGTGTACGCGACTGGTTCACAACGCCAGCAGCAAGACGCCGCCGCGACCCTCAACCAGCTGATCAAGAAATACCAGATTGAGGTCATTGCCATCGGGAACGGGACGGCCGGCCGTGAAACGGAGAGTTTTATCCGCGGGCTCGGCCTCCCCAAAGAAATTCAGGTCGTTGTCGTCAACGAGAGCGGGGCCTCGGTATATTCCGCCTCGGAGGCGGCGCGCGAGGAATTCCCGGACCATGACGTCACGGTGCGCGGGGCGGTTTCGATCGGCCGACGATTGATGGATCCCTTGGCGGAGCTGGTGAAGATAGACCCTAAATCCATCGGCGTCGGGCAATACCAGCATGATGTCGACCAGAACTTGCTTAAGAACAGTCTCGACGACGCAGTCATCAGCTGCGTCAACCAGGTCGGCGTGGAGATCAACACGGCCAGCAAACAGCTTTTGACGTATGTCTCCGGTATCGGGCCGGTGCGGGCGCAGGCGATCATTGATTACCGCAATGGTCAGGGGCTTTTTCGCGGGCGCGAGGATATCAAAAATGTGCCTGGCTTTGGGCCGAAGGCTTTTGAGCAGGCCGCGGGGTTTTTGCGCGTGGGCGGCGCGGCCAACCCGCTGGATGCCAGCGCCGTGCACCCGGAGTCGTATTATATCGTCGACGCCATGGTCCGGGACCTGGGATGTTCGGTCAAGGATCTGATGACAAACGCGGAGATCCGTAAAAAAGTGAAGCTGGAAAAATATGTCAGCGCGACGGTCGGCCTGCCGACTTTGATGGATATCCGCCAGGAATTGGAAAAGCCCGGGCGCGACCCCCGCGAACCGTTTCAGTTGTTCAGCTTCCAGGACGGTATCGAGAAGATGGCGGATTTGTCGCCGGGGATGAAACTTCCAGGGGTCGTGACCAACGTGACGGCGTTCGGGGCTTTTGTCGATATCGGCGTCCACCAGGACGGGTTGGTGCACATCAGCCAGCTTGCGAATAAGTTTGTCAAGGACCCGCACCAGGTGGTTCGCGTCCACCAGAAAGTGACGGTCAAGGTGCTGGAGGTGGACCTGGACCGAAAGCGCATTGCTTTAAGCATGCGCGAATGAAACTGGTCATGCCTGTCTCATCAAAAACAGTCGGTGCCGACCGAATCCAACCGTTGCCGGTTGAATTGGGCCTTTGGTTCCAATGTAGATTATAATTAGACCGGCCCCTGTTCCCAGAATAATGTAGAATAAAAAATTGTTTATGGGACAGGCTATATTCCCCGCGGCTCATAGATGCGGATGAGTTGAGCTTTTGTCCGGGCGGTGAATTTTTTCCAGTCATTGACGGGGAGCTGCAGCCGGGCGAGCGCCCCGGCACAGAGGTGTTCAGGTGTCCCTGTCAGCCGCGTGAGGAATTCTTCCAGCCCCGGATTGTGCCCCACGATCATGACGCGCTCATTTTTTGGGGCGACTTTCCGTAATTCTTTGACGTAATCTGCTGTCGCGCCGGGATAAAGCCGTGCGCTGTAGCGGATATCCCCTGTATACCGGCATGCCTTGGCCATCTTCTGGATGGTCATCCGGGCGCGCGCGGCTGTTGAGGAAATAATGATATCGGGCACCAGTTTTTCTTCGCGCACAAGCCGGCCCATCGCGACGCTGTCGCGTTCTCCGCGCTTATTAAGAGGGCGGTCATGGTCATCCAGGGATGGGTCGTCCCGGCTCGATTTGGCGTGCCGCAGGATCAAAAGCGTGCGCATGACGTCCACCATAACGCTGTTTACTCCGATACGCAATAAAAATTATATGATACGGCTCTTTTTGATCCTTTAGGATTTTTAGATAAAATTTTACTTATTCCGGGTTTAAGTATAAACTGGGATAAGTATGCGCCCCGCTTCCTTTAAAAAAATCCTCATTATCAACGTCTTCGGCATCGGGGACGTGCTGTTCACCACACCTGTTGTCAGTAACCTCAAGGCGGCGTATCCTGACGTCTACATCGGGTATTTGTGCAACCGCCGCACGGCCCCTCTTTTGGAACACAACCATCAGGTCAACCGTATTTTCATTTACGCGCGCGACGAATTGGATATCATCCGTAAACGATCAAGATGGGAATATGGGAAGGTATTCGGGGCGTTTGTGCAGGGCATCAAAGAAGAACGCTTCGACATCGTCCTGGACGTTTCTTTGAGCGGTTTTACCGCTTTTCTGACCTGGTGGATCGGCATCCCTTTCCGGGTGGGATTCGATTATCAGCGCCGCAGTTTTTTCCTCAATAAAAAAATCCCGTTTAAAGGATACGAAGGCAAGCATGTGGCGGAGTACTATCTGGACCTTTTGCGGAAGATTGGCGTGCCGGTTTCCAGTGAGGCGATGAAACTGCCGGTGACGGACGAAGACGCGTGCTGGGCCGGGGAATTTCTGGAAAGGGGCCGCACCTCCGGAGGAGGCCGGGGTCCGGTCATTGGACTTGTCCCCGGAGGCGGGGAAAGCTGGGGAAAAGACGCCTTGTACAAGCGCTGGCCGGCGGCGTGTTTCGCGAAATTAGCTGACAAATTGGTTGAAAATCACGCCGCGCAAATTATACTGATGGGTAGCCCGTCCGAGTCGGAA
>JACRHP010000081.1 GCA_016212005.1 Candidatus Omnitrophota bacterium
AACAACAACCACGTGTAATTGATATGTTCTCCATCCGTCATGCTTTTATCTTTATCCCAATTACTCCTTTATGCAAAAACTTTTTTGCTTTTTACTGGAATCGGCTTAAGGATTACTCTCGATCACGCTCAAGGCGACCATCGCGAAGAGGGCCGGCGTCGCCCACGCCGCGACGACCGGCGGGAAAAACCCGCCCTTGCCGAAGGCGATCGAGACCGCGTTGACCACGTAATACAGGAACCCCGTCCCGACGGCGATCCCCAGCGCCGTGAAGGTCGCCCCCTTGCGGCTTTTGAACATCAGGGCAAAAGGCAGCCCCGCCAGGACGATCACCACATTCCCGATGGGAAACGCTATGCGCTGGTGCATGTCCACGCGCAGGCTCTGCAGGGCCTTCTGCGCGCCGCTGGTGGCGAACTTGGTGATATACAGGCTCAACTGGCGGATGTTCATCGAGGAGACGTTGAGCCGCTGGCTTAAAAAGTCGTCGGGCGTTTCCTTGATGTCCATCAGTTTTTCCTTGTAGACCTTGATCTTGACGGGGCTGGTGATATTGACGGGGTTAAAGACCGTGATCTGGCACTGGTAGAACTTCCAGGCGATCCCCGTCCAGACGCCTCTTAAAGCCACGATCTTTTGTTCGATGTTCTGGTTCGCGTCGTGTTCGATGATCGTGATGCCCTCCAGGACCTCGTCGCGCGGGTTATAACTGTCGATAAAATACAGCCGGTTCTTCAGGCCATAGAGGGTCATGTTGCGGATGACCTCGGTGTTTTTTCTTATCCGGTCGACCTTGAGCATCATGTTCTCGTCGCGGATCTGCTGGGTGGTGGCCGCCGCTGTGGGGATGATCTGTTCGTTGACAAAAAAGACCGCGGCCGCCACGACGAGGCTGAAGCACAGCGCCGGCCGGGTGATCTGCCAGAAATTCAGGCCGCCGGCGCGCATGGCGAGGATCTCGTTCTGGTTGTTCAGGCTGCTGAAGGTCAACAGGACCGCGATCAGGCACGCGATCGAGGAGGTCTGCACCAGGATGACCGGGAAGAACGAGAGATAATATTTCACCAGGACCGCGAGGGCGACTTTGCGGTCGATGATCTCATCGAGGTTGCTGGTCGCGTCAATGAGGATATACAGGAAACAGAAGACCAGGACCGTCGAGAAGAAGATCTGGATGACGGATTTTACAATGTGGCGTTCTAGGATACGCATCGTTGGTTAAGGACCAGGGCCCCGGCCGCGGTCAGGATGTTGGGGACCCACATGACAATATCCGCCGGCAGGACGTTTTGCATGCTCACGGCCTCGCAGCCCATTGACAACAGATAATACACCGCGGCGAAAAGGACCGCCAGGACGACGTTGGCGGACTTCTGCCGGCGGTGGGTGATGACGGCTACGGGGAACCCCAGGAGGATGAATGTGAGCGCCGCGAACGACCAGGTGATCTTGCGGTGGTATTCGGTCTTCAGCGGCGCGGTGTCGATGAGCAGCCGTTCGTTCTTCTCGATCTCCCCGCGCAGTTCCCGCAGCGTCATTCCCTTGGGTTTCTTTTCCACTTCTTCCTTGTTCTTGGAAAGGTCCAGCGTGATAAAGTAGTTTTTGAAGTTCAGTTTGTAAAAATTTTCGGGGTTTTCCAGGTTCGGCTCATCAGAGGTACCGTCCATAAGCTTCAGTTTGATCTGGTCCGAGCCCGGGACGGTGGAAAATTCCCCGCGTTTGGCGATGATGGTGCGGGTGGGTCGGTTGGGCTGCGGCTGGTAGATGGTGACGTTGTAAAGCCTGTTGTCCTCGATCCGGTGGATGAAGAGGATCTGGTTCTCGAAGGCGTGGATGAAAAGTCCGGCCTCCAGAAGGGCGGCCGGGTTTTTGACGGTCAGGTTCTTCAGGAGCTTGCGTTGCTCGTAATGCGCCATCGGGATGATGCGTTCGTTGAGGACAACCGCCAGGAGGCTCAAGATGACCCCGACGACACCCAGCGGCAAGAGGAGTTTCCCTAAATGGATGCCGCCGGCGCGGATGGCGAGGATCTCGTTGTCGGTCGACAGCCGGCTGAAGGTAAAGATGACGCTGACCAGACACGCGATGGGAAGCGTGTACCCCAGCAAAACGGGGATGTAGAGCACAAAGACGCTGCCGATGACCGCGAGGCCGACGCCTTTGTTGATGACGAGGTTGGCCAGCTGCAGGAGGTTGCCCAGAAGGAAGACGCAGGTCAACACCGCCAGCGACAGGATAAAAGGGACGACGCATTCTTTTAAAATATACGTCCGCAGGATTTTCATACAGGCTTTAGAAATTTTAAATTCGAAATCCGAATCTCGAAATCCGAAACAATATTTAAACTGTTGAAATATCCGAAATTCAAAGGTTGGAATTTTGAATTTGTTTCGTGCTTCGATATTCGTGCTTCGGATTTAGAGTATTTGTCCGCTCTGCGGTAATCGCCAGTGTCAGCACGCCAACTGTCCCGGCGCCGGCGTCCTTGAGAGCGCGCGCGGCCTCCGAGGCCGTCGCCCCCGTCGTCAAAAGGTCATCGACCAGCAAGATATTCTTGTCCTTGACGGCGGCAAGATTTCTTATTCTAAAAGCGCCCCGGATGTTTGTCCAGCGTTGTTTTTCATCCAGGAGGGACTGCGTTTGGGTGTGGCGCACGCGCGCCAAATGGTTGCCGTCCAGCGGGATGACAAACGCCGCGGCGATTTCCGCGGCCAGCAGCCGCGCCTGGTTGTAGCCGCGTTCGCGCAGGCGTGTCGGCGCCAAAGGGACCGGCATCACAAGATCAAATTGACCAATGTCCAACCGGTACTCCCGGATAAAAGAGACCATCCGCGCGCCCAACAAATGCCGCAGGCCGGTTTTCTGGCCGTACTTTAAAAGGTGGACAAGGTTTTTGAGGGGGTCTTCATAAAGGCAGGCGCTCCAGGCGAAATCAAACCGGGGGCCGTGCCGGCGGCATTCCTTGCATATGTTCGCGGCTGATGTTCCCAGATGCCGCGAACATTTGCAGCAAAACGGCGGGCGGTTGCAAGGAATGTCCTGCAGGCACGCCGGACACACGAGGGGCGCGGGCCGCCCTGAACCGTACGGTTCAGGGCGAGTCTCGCCAGGGGCGGACCAGGGAGCGGTTAAATAATTTTTACAGAGAAGACAGTGCGGGGGATAGACCAGACGGCTTACGCCTTGCAGTATGCCGCTGAACATGGTTGGTATCCTAACATCTGCGTAGTAGAGTGTCAAGCGGCATCTTTTGAATAATCATGAATATTACATTTTATGTAATAATATTGCTTGATTAGTTATTGATCACATTGTATATTTATTACATAAATTGTACTAATTATGTCATATGAATAACTCAGGAAATTATAGAAAACTTTTTGAAATTGCTTCCCAGCAGGGGGGATATTTTACAGCCAAGCAGGCAGTTGAGGCTGGTTACAGCTATCGCCTTCACTATTATCATAGCCATCGAGGCAATTGGCGCAATGTTGACCGGGGCGTATTCCGGCTGGTTGATTTTCCCAATTCTCCCCATGAAGATCTGGTCCGTTGGTCCCTCTGGAGCAGAAGCCGCCAGGACATTCCGCAGGCGGTCTTTTCCCATGAAACAGCTTTGTCCCTTCATGAAATAAGTGAGGTTATGCCCGGAAGAATTCATGCTACTGTATCTCCCGGATTCAGAAAGCGAACAGCGGGCTGTGTTATCCATAAGGCAATACTGAAGCCGGAGGAGATTGAAAAAAGAGAAGGTTTTTTTGTGACTACTCCAATCAGAACGATTATAGATGTAGCGGAAGGGAATATCAGCCCGGAACAAGTTGAGAAGGCCGTCCGCGACGCGTTTAACAAGGGACTCATCAGGATGGAGGATCTTTCAAAGATCAACGTGTCCCAAGAAGCCAGACAGAAAATACGCGCGGCTTTGGAAAATATAAAAAAGAACCCGTTTTTTTAAAACATGCCGGCAGACCCGAAACAATACACGACAGCGGCTTCTTTCCGCAGAGCCCTGGAAGACAGGTTGAAGACGATCGCGGAGAAACAGGCCGTCCCTCTGGACAGATTAAGACGGCGGGTGGCCTTTGATCGTCTGCTGGCGCGGTTGTTTGACCGGGATAAAACGCCTTTATGGCTGCTTAAAGGCGGATACGCGCTGGAACTCCGTTATCAAAATATCGCGCGTTCCACGACGGATATAGATTTCTCCATCCCCAAAATGAAAGAACCGGCCCAGGAAAAAATCCGCCAGCTTCTCCAAAAAGCCGTTAAAAAAGACAGGGAAGACTGGTTTGTATTCCTGATCGGGGTTCCAACGAAAGACTTTGATCAGGCTGTTTACGGGGGCTGGCGTTATCCGGTTGAAACACGTCTGGACAACCGGCAGTTTTCAAGATTTCATCTGGATGTCGGGGTGGGGGATGCCTTGGTTTCAGAGCCGGAATGGCAAAAGGGCCCGGAACTTTTAAGTTTTGCCGGTATTTCGCCGGTCCATGTCGCCATGCTGCCCAAAGACCAGCAATTTGCCGAAAAAGTTCACAGTTATACTTATCCGCGCGAAATAAGGGAATTTTCCCGGACCAAGGACCTGGTGGATATGGTTTTATTGATCGATCAGGGGCTGCCTGGAAAACCGCAGATGGTCAAAGCCATCCATGCGACGTTTGAAAAACGCAAAACGCATCCTTTGCCGCCGGCGCTTGAGTCTCCTCCGACTGTTATCGCAACTTCTTATAATGCCATGGCCGTTGATTGCGGGGTGTCAAGGAAGACAATCAATGAAGCCTTTCAATATATCAGCGATTACTGGACGCAATTATTTCAATAACCGGAAACGAAAGGAAAAGACAATGAGTTTGAACAGCGTGAACATCATGGGTAATTTGACGAAGGACCCCGAAATGCGCTACACGCCTGCGGGCAAATCGGTCTGCAGCCTGTCGATCGCCAACAACCGCGTGTACACCAAAAACGGCGAGAAGGTCACGGAAGTTTCTTTCTTTGACGTCGAGGTCTGGGGCGTGGCCGCGGA
>JACRHP010000082.1 GCA_016212005.1 Candidatus Omnitrophota bacterium
CTTTGCAAAGAGTCATCGTCGAGAAAATAAAAATTATAACCTTTAGTTGGGTGCCCCATTTTTAGGGCAAATTTGGAACATTTTTCCAATTTTATGCATGAATTCTCATAATTTGGGGTGTCCAGTTGACGAAGTCAGGACCGCCGATAACTGATACTAGAAGTATAAGTTATTTTCTCGCGGCAAACAATAGCTTGTTGGGAATTTATGAAAGCGCTTGCCTGTCGAAGGGCTAGGGTTCAAGCCTTTTTAAGGGAGGAAGACTATCAAAATCTGTATCGTAAGAGTAGATGGTTTCTATCTTTTTGACCTGCATAAGGATCGCGTTATAGGCGTCAATAAAATCAATATTTTTGATCCCGTAAAGCCCCGCCGCGGCCATCAAGACATCCTTTTCGTCACATTCAATATGGGGGGTGTTCAATATCTTCTGGACAAGGCCGCCGATTTCCGTTTTGGATAATTTATAAGCTTTCTCAAGGACCCAGACGACTTCGGCGATGACCAGCGTGCTGGTAAAAAGGACTTCTCTGCCCGCGGCAACCCGCTGAAAAAGACTCTCGCATTTTTGGGCCTTGGACGGATTGTCCAGTGTAAGATACCGAAGGATGATATTGGTATCCAGGAATTTCACGGCGATTCTTTTAAAGCCTCTTTCGCGATTTTTTTCTTTACCTGTTCGCGCAACTTGTGAAAATTGATGGGTTTCTTCACGCGCCGTCTGACGGCGGCCTTAAGATCCAGAATCGACCCGCGGACATGAGTGATGTAAACTTTATCCCCGTCGGGTACGTAAACAATTTTGTCCTGTGGCGACAGATGTAAATGTTCGCGGATTTCCTGCGGGATGGTGGTCTGCCCCTTGATGGTAATCGTGGAAAAATGCATGAGATGGCCCTCCTTATTTTGCCAAGTGACGTTGCAAATATATCATATTCCTTACTTATTGTCAAAAGTAATTATGCTAGAGTAATTGTGCTAACTCAACGAATATGTTGACAAGCGGGTAAGCGGATGGTATAGTTTCAACAACTTGAAGCAATGACTTTAACCTTTAACTCGGTCCCGCGAGGCCGGTAAGGGAATAATATGAAAGCCAAAATTCAAGGCACAGTACACAGCTCGTTTCTCCACGTAGAGGAACGAGCTATTTTTTTAGGTGATAGGTGATAGGTGATAGGTTGTAGGTGATAGTACAAAAAATTGTTTTCCCCTATCACCCATCAACTATCACCTGTCAACTAAAGGTTTATATGACTACCAGTTCTAAAATTCTCGACCAAGACGCCGTCCGCCGGGCGCTGACGCGCATCGCCCATGAGATCCTGGAAAAGAACAAGGGGACGGGAGATCTGTGCATCGTCGGTATCCGTACCCGCGGCGCGGTCCTGGCCGAGCGCCTGAAAGAATGCGTCTGCCAGATCGAAGGGACAGAGGTCCCCGTCGGCATCCTGGATATCACGCTCTACCGCGACGACCTGACACTCGTTGCTACACAACCAGTTGTGCGTGAAACTTCCATCAATTTTGACATCACGGGCAAAAGACTGGTTCTCGTCGATGATGTGCTTTTTACTGGCCGGACCATCCGCGCGGCGCTGGACGCCCTGATCGATCTCGGCCGGCCGGCGAGCATTCAATTGGCTGTCCTCATCGACCGCGGGCACCGGGAGCTCCCCATCCGCGCCGATTACGTCGGGAAAAACATCCCGACCTCGCTGGACCAGAACGTGAAAGTCATTTTGGAAGAAGTGGACAACAAGACCGATGAGGTTGTCGTGAAGGAACGGGGCAACAAGGAACATGAGTGAATGGACCAAACATGACCTTTTGGACGTCCAGGACTTAAGCCGGGAAGAGATCGAGCTGGTCCTGGAAACGGCCAAATCCTTCAAGGAGGTTTCGGCGCGCGACGTCAAGAAAGTCCCGGCGCTACGCGGCAAGACGGTCGTGATGCTGTTTTTTGAGAACTCGACGAGAACCCGCACGTCATTTGAACTCGCCGCCAAACGTCTTTCGGCGGATACGATCAATATCTCCGCCGGCAGCAGCTCCCTTTCCAAAGGTGAAACCATCCTGGACACGGCCCGTAACCTCGAAGCGATGAATATCGACGCCATCGTGGTGCGGCACCCGGCCTCGGGGACGCCCGATATTCTGGCGCGGCATTTAAAAGCCGCGGTCATCAACGCCGGTGACGGCTGCCGGGCGCATCCGACCCAGGCGCTGCTGGATTTGTTCACGATCAAAGAAAAGCTCGGCAAGATCGACGGGTTGAAGGTGGGGATCGTCGGTGATATTTTACACTCGCGCGTGGCACGTTCCAATATCTGGGGATTTAATAAGCTCGGCGCGCGGGTAACGGTCTGCGGGCCGTCGACGCTGATGCCTATCGGAGTCGAAAAACTCGGCGTGAAGGTCACTAACGACATTGATGAATTGATCCGGGAAAGTGATGTGCTGATGCTGCTGCGTCTGCAGAAAGAGCGCCAGGAAAATCAGTTCCTGCCGTCGATCCGCGAATACGCGAAACGCTTTGGCGTCAACGCGCAAAGGCTCCAGCAGGCGAAAAAAGATATCGTGATCATGCACCCGGGGCCCACGAACCGCGGGGTGGAACTTTCGGCGGAGGTGGCCGACGGAGAATATTCGGTCATCCTGGACCAGGTGACCAACGGGGTGGCGGTGCGCATGGCGGTTTTATATCTCTTGCTGGGCAAGGGAAAACCGAGAATGGAAGAGGCTGGTTAGAAAGGAACACAGATGTCGTTAGTGATCAAAAACGCGGTGATCGTCAACGCGGAGAAGATGCACAAAGAGCCGCAGGATATTTT
The DNA here is from genome assembly GCA_016212005.1 of Candidatus Omnitrophota bacterium. Classification (GTDB taxonomy): domain Bacteria; phylum Omnitrophota; class Gorgyraeia; order Zapsychrales; family Zapsychraceae; genus UBA10015. The sequence goes on from JACRHP010000082.1 coordinate 2,835, forward strand.
GATAGATAAGGGGTCGATCGTGCAAATTTTTCCATCGACCAATGGTAGGGACAGGTCGCGACCTGTCCCTACTACAACAATCGATGCCAAAGGCAAATTGGTTTTCCCGGGGCTCATCGACATGCACGTGCACCTGCGCGAGCCGGGCCGGGAAGATAAGGAAACCATCGAAACCGGTTCCAGGGCGGCGGTCAAGGGCGGGTTCACGGCGGTGTTGTGCATGCCCAACACAACACCGGTCATCGATAACGCGATGATCGTCGAAGCTATTCTTAAGGAAGCCAGGCGGGTCGGACTGGTCAACGTGATCCCCGTCGGCGCGATCACCCGGGGACAGAACGGTGAGGAGTTGACCGATATGTTCGAACTCAAGCAGGCCGGATGCAGGGCGCTCTCCGACGACGGTAAAACGGTCGGCAACAGCCGCCTGATGCGCCTGGCCATGGAATACGCCAGGATGACGGGGTTGTTCCTGATCGAACATTGCCAGGACCCGGCGTTGTGGAACAAAGGCGTCATGAATGAAGGCGATGTCTCGACGGTGTTGGGGCTCAAGGGCGACCCGGGCATCTCGGAAACGATCATTGTGGGCCGCGACATTGAGCTGGCTCATTATCTCAACGCGCGGATCCATCTGGCGCATATGAGCCTTAAGCGTTCCATCGAGCTGATCCGCTTCGCCAGGAGCCAGGGTATCCAGGTGACCGCCGAGGCGTGCCCGCACCACTTTACGTTAACGGATGAGGCGGTCAAAACATTTGATACCAATACGAAAGTGAATCCTCCGTTGCGGACCCAGGAAGACGTTGACGCGATCAAGGAAGGGCTTAAGGACGGGACGATCGATTGCATCGTGACCGACCACGCCCCGCACACGGCGGAAGAAAAAGAAATGGATTACGACCACGCGCCTTACGGGATGATCGGGCTTGAAACCGCGGTCGGCCTGACGATCACCGAGCTGGTCGAGAAAAAGGTTTTGTCCTGGACGCAAATGGCGGATCGAATGTCCGCGGCGCCGGCGAGGATCGTGGGATTGGCCGGCAAAGGGGTCATTAAAGAAGGCGCGGATGCCGACATCACGATCATCGATCCCGAAAAGGTCTGGGAAGTGCGCAAGGAAGATATTGTTTCGAAGTCGAAAAATTCGCCTTTCATCGGGCGGAAATTAAAGGGCGCGGTCGCCGCCACGATCTATGGCGGCAAGGTCACCTATCAGATATCGTAATATATTGTAGAATATATAGTTATGTCAACAAAACAAAAAATTATTATCGCGGTTATCGGTGGGCACAATATAGAGCATAATGTGGAGCAAATAGCCCACAATATTGGAGAAATAGTGGCTAAAGTGGGTGCTATTCTCGTTTGCGGCGGCTTAGATGGGACTATGGAGGCGGCAGCGAGGGGTTGTAAAGAGGCCGGCGGCACAACGATCGGGCTTTTGCCCGGGATCAGCAAGGCGGATGCCAACCCTTACATCGATATCGCTCTTCCGACAACGATCGGGTTTGCCCGCAACGCCATGGTGGCTTGTTCGGCGGATATCATTGTGGCTTTGCCGGGGAGCCACGGGACTTCCTGTGAAATTTCGTACGGCCTGATCTATGGCCGTACGATTATTGACCTGGGGAACTGGAACCGGGAGGGAATGGTCCGGGTCAAAGATTTACAGGAAGCGGAATTCAAGATTAAGGAATTGGTCGCACAGATCCAGCGGAAAGGAACCGGGAAGAAATCGAGGAAGCTTTCTTATGAAACAGCGGATCCAGATTGATACTTCGCTTTTATTTCTGCTAATTCTTTTTACCGGGTTTTTGTACCTGAACAAACATCTTTACCTCGAAAGCCGCGGGGCGGATAATGTCCTGGATTTTTTGGGGATGGTCGTCGTCCTCAAAGGTATGCTGCTGCGCATGAGCGCCCGCGGGCACAAGAAGATGCATTCCCAGCAGGGCCGGCGGATGGTGTCGACGGGGCCGTACGCGCTGGTGCGCAACCCGATGTATCTGGGAACTTTTATGATCGGCTGCGGGTTTATCCTGATCGTGTGGCCGTGGTGGAGCCTGCCGGTCTTCGCGTTGTTTTTTTACCTCCGCTTTAACAAACAGATCAGCGAGGAAGAGAAATATCTGGCGCGGCTGTTCGGCGAGGAATTCGCCGAATATTGCCGGAGAACGCCGCGGCTTCTGCCGTCGTTCCCGGGCGTTTTGAAGGCCAGGCCCAAAGAGATCTTGAACATCCGGGAGGCGTTCGGTACCAAGGATAAATGGGGCCTCCTCACGTGGCCGCTTTTGGCGGTTGTGCTGGAATGGATCCAGGAGTCGTTTGTCTTTGGGGCGGCGGATATTCTGACGATCCTGACGGTCTTCGCCGCGGCGATTGTTGCCTTGTCATTCGGCCTTTGGGTCGCGTACCAACGTACATTTTAATATGTCCAAATTGCAAAATATCTACAAAGTCGTTTCCAACGAAAAGCTCTGTCCGCGATTTTTCCGCCTGTGTTTCGACGCACCATCGATTGTCCGCAAAATTCAACCCGGCCAATTCGTCCATATCCGTGCGCACGACGGGCTGGAACCGTTTTTCCGCCGGCCGTTCAGCGTCTACCGCGTGAAAAAATATGTCGAAATTTTTTATGAAGTCGTCGGGCCGGGGACGAAGCTCCTTTCCTTGAAGAAAAAAGGTGATCCTCTCGATGTCCTGGGGCCGGTGGGCCGGCCGTTTGCAATGCCGCCTTCAGGAACAAAACAAGTTGTCATGATTGCCGGCGGGATCGGTGTGGCGCCGTTTCTGATCCTCTCGGATATTTTACGTAGGGAACGCAGATCCGCGTTCCCTGCATTGGAATTGATCCTTTTGTACGGTGGACGCACAAAGGGACATGTTTTTAACATGAAGGAATTTAAAAACAACGGCTGTGCAACGCATGTGGCCACCGATGACGGCAGCGTCGGCACGCGCGGGCGGGTAGACAAACTTTTTGCTAAAATAAACCCGGACCCGAAGACGACGTTCATTTACACCTGCGGGCCGAATCCGATGATGGCGGCGGTGCAGCGGTTTGCCCGGCAGCATAAGATCCGCGGCCAGGCCGCGTGCGAAGAAGTGATGGCCTGCGCGCTGGGGGCGTGTTTGGGGTGTTCGATCCGCACGACCAAGGGGTTCCGGACGGTCTGCTACGACGGGCCAACATTCGATTTAAATGAAGTAATGTTTGAACAGTCGTAAGTGGTAAGTAAAAAAATACCACCTCGCATGATTAAATTAGAAAAACATTTAGATTTTCCAGGATTTTGTTTTCTAAAGTTTTTGGCTTACAACTTATAACTTACGACTTACGACTAAACTTGCTTATGACAGTACTTTGTTAATTTTCTGGTGAGGGATCGGCGAAGCGTGCGGATTTAATACCTGCGATTGAGGCAGATAGGGTGGGGTTCTTTGACAAGAGGCGTGTGGAATCGAAGACCAGGAGCAGGCCGACGGATTTTTTGCAC
>JACRHP010000083.1 GCA_016212005.1 Candidatus Omnitrophota bacterium
CCGTCGTGGACGCCCTTCAGACCCTTCTTATCCTCCACGCCGACCATGAACAAAATTGCAGCACCTCGACGGTCAGACTGGTGGGAAGCTCCTGGGCCAACCTCTACGCCTCCGTCTCGGCGGGCGTCTGCGCCCTGTGGGGGCCGCTGCACGGGGGGGCCAACCAGGAAGTCGTCCTGATGCTGGAAGAGATCCAGAAAGAAAAAGGGGACATCCAGAAATTCATCGACAAGGCCAAAGACCCCAACGGCAACTACCGCTTGATGGGTTTCGGCCACCGTGTGTACAAAAATTACGACCCGCGCGCCAAGATCATCAAACAGCGCGCCAATGAACTCCTCAATACCTTGGGCATCCAGGACCCGCTTCTGGACATCGCCGTGCGGCTCGAAGAAGCGGTCCTCAAGGATGACTATTTCAAAGAACGGAAACTTTATCCCAACGTCGATTTTTACAGCGGGCTTATCTACCGGGCGATCGGGATCCCCACGGTCATGTTTCCGGTCATGTTCGCCATCGGCCGCATGCCGGGCTGGATCGCCCACTGGAAAGAGATGAAAGCCGACCCCAAAACACGGATAGGAAGGCCACGACAAATATACATCGGTCATAAGAAAAGAAGTTATGTTCCCATCCAGCAGCGATAATCATCTTAAATTTACGAAAGGGGCACCGACGTGATCAGTTTTAGACACCCGGCAAGATTCGACAAAGCAGCGACCTTGATCCTCGTTGATAAAGAACAGGCCAAAAACCGCAATTTCCCGGTTCTTCCCAAAGCGCTCAAAGACAGTGTAGCAGGCGTTCTGGACGCGGATCAATTTCCCGCGGATAACGGCCAGTTGTTCCCGGTCATCAATGGCAAACAGATCGTCCTCCTCGCCGGTGTGGGCAAAAAAAACGACCTCAGCACAACCGCGTTACGCTCAACCGTCCGCAACGCCTTGCTGTCTTCCTGGCTGAAAAAAGCCGGGGACGTGGAGATCGTCGTCCACGACCCCAAGGACGACGTCATCAAAGCGGCCATCGAGGCCGCGCTCATCGGGACTTATGCCTGGGAAAAATACAAGACCCCGGGTAAAAACGACAAAGCGGCCGCTAAAAAACACATTTTTCTGGCCGCGGCGCCCAAACGGGAATACGCGGAGGCCGCGACCGTTTGCGACGGCGTTAACCTGGCCCGGGATCTTATCAACGACAACGCGGACACGGTCACCTCGACCTATTTTGAAAAAACGGTCCGCGCTCTTATAAAGGGGAAGAAAAACATTTCCCTGGAAATCCTCAACCGGAAAGAAATGGAAAAGTACGGCCTCGGGCTTCATCTGGCCGTCAACCAGGGCAGCAAGAAAGAGCCCAAGCTGATCATCGTACGCTACAAAGGCGCGGCCAAAGACGGCGATTACACGGCCATCATCGGCAAGGGGATGACCTACGACACCGGCGGGTTGAACCTCAAGCCGACCGGCCACATCGAGACCATGCGCCAGGACATGAGCGGCGCCGCGGCCGCCGTTGGTACACTTAAAAACGCCATCGCTTTGAACATCAAAAAGAACATCATTTTCGCCTGCGTCATGGCGGAAAACGCCATTGACGCGCTCTCGTACAAGCCCGGCGACGTCATCCGCGGCTATTCGGGCAAGACCGTGGAGATCGGGAATACCGACGCCGAAGGCCGGCTCGTCCTGGCGGACGCTTTTTCCTACATCATCAAAAATTACAAGCCGGCGCGCCTGATCGATATCGCGACCTTGACCGGCGCGTGTGTGGTCGCGCTGGGGCACGACTACACCGGCCTTGTGGCCAGCGACGACAAACTTGCCCGGAAATTGACCGAAGCCGCGGAAGTGACCGACGACCGCGTCTGGCGGCTGCCGATCTACCCTGAACTCAAAGACTCGGTCAAGTCCCAGATTGCGGACATCCGCAACACCGGGTTCCCCAAAGGAGCAGGAGGGACGATCACCGCGGCGGAATTCCTGCGCCAGTTCACCGAAGGCACGCCCTGGGCGCACCTCGATATCGCCGGGACCGCGTTCGTGGACAACAAACAACGCCTGTATTTCGGCCACGGGGCCACCGGCGCCAGCGTCCGGCTGCTGACTCGTTATTTAACGCACAACTAATTTCTAAAACAGGAGAAACAAACATGAACTGGATAACAATTTTATTCGCCGCCGCCATCTTTATCTTTTTTTCCGGCATCCGCATTATCCGCCCCACGCACCGCGGGCTGGTGGAACGCTTCGGCAAATACGCGCGTTTTGGTATGCCTGGGTTCAACTGGATCATCCCGGTCGTCGAAAACATGTATCTGGTCAATATCACCGAACAGATGGTCAACGCCGAACCGCAGGAGATCATCACCAACGATAATTTAAACGCGAAAGTGGACGCGCAGGTCTATTTCAAAGTCAAGACGGACGAAGAGAGCGTCAAAAATTGCCAATACAACGTCGGCAACTACCAGTGGCAGATCGTCAATTTGGCCAGGACGACGCTGCGCAGCATCATCGGGACCATGACGCTTAAATCCGCCAACAGCGAGCGCGGCAAGATCAACTCGGACCTGCACTCGATCCTGCTCCGGGAAACCGATAAATGGGGGCTTGAGATCGTGCGCACCGAGCTTAAAGAGATCGACCCGCCCAAAGACGTCCAGGACACCATGAACAAAGTTGTCAAAGCGGAAAATGAAAAAATCTCCGCGATTGATTTTGCCACGGCCACCGAAACGGTCGCGGACGGGCAAAAGCGCGCGGAGATCAAAAAAGCCGAAGGGATCAAGCAGGCGCGCATCCTCCAGGCGCAGGGCGAGGCCGAGGCGATCCGGCTGGTCAACGAGGCCGCCAACGAGTATTTTGTGGGTAACGCCCAGGTCTTGAGAAAACTGGAAACTGTCGAGCACGCGCTGCAAAATAACGCCAAGATCGTTATCCCTTCTGACACGGAATTGGTTAACGTCATCGGAGAATTGGCGGGAGTTATGCCGCTTAAAAAGGATTCTAAATAAAAATGCCTGACCGCATCGAGAGCGACAGCATGGGGGAGATAAAAGTCCCCGCGGACAAATATTACGGGGCCCAGACGGCGCGTTCCCTGGTCCATTTTAAGATCGGCACGGAGCGTTTCCCGACGGTCATGATCCGGGCACTGGCCATCGTCAAAAAAGCGGCCGCCCAAACAAACATGGAACTGGGACTGTTGCCAAAAGAAAAAGGAGAACTGATCCTCCGGGCTGCGGATGAGATCATCGCGGGCAAACTCAACGACCATTTCCCGCTCGTTGTCTGGCAGACCGGAAGCGGCACGCAGACCAACATGAACGTCAACGAGGTCATTGCCAACCGTGCCATTGAATTGGCGGGTGGGAAGATGGGCAGCAAAAATCCAGTGCACCCCAACGACGACGTCAACAAGGCCCAGTCCACCAACGACGTTTTCCCCACGGCCATGCACATCGCGGCCATTGAGGAGATCCACCACCGGCTTATCCCCGCGGTCACGGGGTTACGCGACGCCCTGGATAAAAAAGCCCGGGAATTTAAAGATATCATCAAGATCGGACGTACGCACCTGATGGACGCCACACCCTTGACGCTCGGCAACGAATTCTCAGGCTACGTCCAGCAATTGTCCAACGGCCTTAAACGTATCGAAACCGGAAAACAGCGGCTTTACCAATTGGCTTTGGGGGGCACCGCGGTCGGCACGGGCTTGAACACGCATCCCCAATTCGCGCAAAAGACCGTTGCCAAAATCGCCCAAATAACCGGGGAACCTTTCGTGGAAGCGGAAAACAAATTCGAGGCGCTGGCGACCAACGATACAATCGTGGAATTCAGCGGTGTCTTGAAGACCCTGGCCGCCTCCTGCACGAAGATCGCCAATGACATCCGCTGGCTGGCTTCGGGGCCGCGCTGCGGCATAGGGGAGCTCAATCTTCCCGAAAACGAACCGGGCAGCTCCATCATGCCCGGGAAAGTCAACCCGACCCAATGCGAGGCCTTGAGTATGGTCTGCGCCCAGGTCATGGGCAACGATACGACCATCGCCTTCGCGGGCGCCGGCGGGAACTTCGAACTTAACGTCTATAAACCCCTGCTGATATTCAACCTGCTGCAATCCATTGAACTGCTTGCGGATTCGTGCGAGAACTTCACAAAGCACTGTGTGACCGGGATTGAAGCCAACCGGGAAAACATCAAAAATCACCTGAAAAATTCCCTAATGCTGGTAACGGCTTTAAACCCGCATATTGGCTACGATAAAGCCGCCAAAGTTGCCAAAAAGGCGCATACAGAGAATATCACCCTCAAACAAGCCGCCGTTTCGCTCGGATTTCTCACCGAACAACAGTTTGACGCCCTCGTCCGCCCCGAAGACATGCTCAAACCTAAATAGTCTGCGGACCGGAGAAAAGTTCCAACTTATACCTTGACGAACCCTGTTTTACCATATATCCTTGTATTGGCTTCTATAACTCAGTGAGGTGATTATGGTTAAACAGATGATCAGAGAACGACGCGGCTGGCCGCGCGCCAAACGAATTTTAAGCATCGAATACCGCCTTTTTAGAAACCGCCGGCCACAGACCAACCGATCCTGGCACCTTTCCACCACCGACAACGTCAGCGCTGAAGGACTGGCCTTTTACAGCGACCATGAATACCGCAAAGGCGACGTCCTAGAGCTGCGGGTCGTCATGTCAGGCGTCCTGGACATTTTTAACGGACGCGGAGAAGTCATCCGGGCCGATCAGAAACGCACGGGGGCGTGCTTTTTTGTGGCTGTCCGTTTTATCGGGCAAACGACTTACCTGCGAGGCCGGGGCGGCCGACGCGGCTTTTGCGTGCCTGCGCGTCACAGAAGCCCAAGCACGCAGGCCCCGCAACGACCATTAAAACGCGTTTAGCGAGAAATGGGTTCCCCCCAATCTGTTATAATAACGCTCTGTTATTGAAACGGTCCCGGAGGAACCTTGTCCATGCCTAAAGCACCGGAAAAACGCCAATATGAACGTTACGACACGGAACTAAAAGTCTATTTCCACCATACCTACGATATCCGCACTAAAGTCAGGTTCCAGTTATTCGACCGTTTAAAGAAAAAGGCCATTTCCCAGAAGTATTCCGCGCTAAGCAAGAACGTAAGCGCGGAAGGGATAAGCTTTGTTTCTTCTCACCCCCCTAAAAAAGGCGATTATCTCAACCTGGAAGTCTACCTGCCTACCGCTACCCAGCCTGTGGTCATGGAAGGGGAAGTGCGCTGGTCGCGGCTCATTGCCCGGGACAAGGAAGGGAAGGTTTTTCAGACGGGGGTGCTTCTTAAGAAAGTCAACAATAACCCGATCCATGACACGATCTATTTCGACGAAGAATATCATATCCACTGGAGCAACGTCCTGGAATCCGTCCTCGGAAAATACAAGAGCCTTGCCAAAAACAAATAACAAACCGCCCGCCAATTATTTATCCTCGTCTCCGCCATGAAAAATCTCTGGAATAACACAGCAGCCCAAAAATTCAAAAACGACCTTTTGGCCCTGCGGGTCTACACCTCGCAACTCCTCGGACAAAACCCCAACCTCGTGCTTCAAGGCGGAGGGAACACGTCCGTCAAATTAAACGTCACCAATCTGTTCGGTGAATCCGAAGAAGTGCTCTACGTCAAGGGCAGCGGCTGGGACCTGGCAAGAATCGAAAAACAGGGGTTCGCGCCGGTCAAGCTGGACCTTTTAAAGCGCATGGCGGGGCTCCAGCATTTAAGCGATAGTCAGATGGTCAGAAATCAGCGCGCGGCCATGATCGATCCTTCAGCGCCGAACCCTTCCGTTGAAGCCGTCCTGCACGCCATCATTCCGTTTAAATTCGTTGACCACACCCACGCGGACAGCGTCGTTGCCGTCAGCAACACCCCAAACGGCGAAAAACGAATACGAGAAATTTATGGACCTGAAGTTCTGGTCGTCCCGTACGTAATGCCGGGATTTATCCTGGCACGAAAAGTTTTTGAGATGACTCGCGATATCGATTGGCGCCGGCTGAAAGGAATCATCCTGTTGAACCACGGTATTTTCACCTTCGCCGATGATGCCAAGACCAGCTATTTGCAAATGATCCGGCTGGTCACCAAGGCAGAGGAGTATCTCAAAAAGAAAAAAGCGACCGTCCATTTTCCCCAAACGAAGGTCAGGGAAAATTTACTGCACTTGGCCAGGATCCGCCAAACCGTCTCGCGCGCCCGTAACGGCGCGGTCATCGCGCAACAAAACACCGGCGGCCGGCAAATTTATTTCGCCAACCATTCCAGGGTAGCGGCGATCGCCGCGCGTGGGCCGCTGACGCCCGACCACGTCATCCGCACGAAACGCATTCCGGTTATTATCGGCCAGGATCCGCAAAGAAATATCGAACGATTCTCAAGGGAATATCGACAATATTTCGCTCGCCACGCTAATGCCGGATTAAAACCGCTGGACCCCGCGCCGCGCTGGGCGGTTTGGCCAGGGCACGGGACAATATCTTTCGGCACAACACTTGATGAAACGGGGATCATTAATGACATCAACGAACACACGATCGATGCCATTCTGCAAGCGGAGAAATTGGGCGGCTGGCAGGCCTTGCCAGAGAAGGATATTTTTGAAGTCGAATACTGGGAACTGGAGCAGGCCAAGCTGAATAAAAACACCAAAACGCCGGTCTTTCAGGGAAAAATCGCGCTCGTCACCGGCGCGGCCAGCGGCATCGGCAAGGCCTGTGTCGAAACGCTCCGGGCAGAAGGGGCTGTCGTCGCGGCGCTGGATATCGATCCGGTCATCACAAAACTTTTCAAACAGCCGGAAGCCCTTGGAATTGTCTGTGACGTGACCAAACCGCGCGAAATTGAAAACGCGGTCAGCGCCACCGTACGGCGTTTCGGTGGACTGGATATTCTCATCAGTAATGCCGGCATATTCCCGCCCAGCGCGACGATCGCGCAGATGGATCAAACTCCCTGGCAAAAAAGTCTCGATATCAATCTCAACAGCCATCAGTTATTAATGAAAGCCTCGATCCCGTATCTGGAACTTGGCATTGATCCGGCCATCGTGATCATTGCCTCGAAAAATGTCCCGGCGCCGGGGCCGGGCGCGGCGGCGTATTCCGTCGCGAAAGCGGGGTTGACGCAACTGGCCCGCGTGGCCGCGCTGGAACTGGCCGCGAAAAACATCCGGGTGAACGTCGTTCATCCCAATCAGGTCTTCGACACCGCCATCTGGACTCCCAAAGTTCTGGAGAACCGGGCCAAACATTATAAGATGAGCGTAGCGGAATATAAAACCAGTAATCTTTTGAAAACCGAGATTACCTCAAAAGACGTGGCCAACCTGGTCTGTACCATGGCTGGATCCGTTTTTAGCAAAACAACCGGTGCCCAGATCCCCATCGACGGCGGTAACGAACGGGTGATTTAACCGGAAAGGGATAAGATTCAAAATCCATTGGAGAGATTATGAAAAAAAATTTCACAAAAAACATGGGGGACGTGGTAACCCGGGTGGGGTTGCTAACCATTTGCGCTGTTCTATTGGTTTTTCGTTGCTGCTACGCCCAGGAGACTCTGTCCAGCGGCCTGGCAGACGCGGGAAATCCTGCTTACGAAACAAAAAAACAGGAAGCTCTGTCCATCCTTAAAAAAAATGAAGAAGATCCGCTTGTACAAACATTGATCAAGGCCGTTGATGATCCTGTCCCTGGAGTGATTGCCCAATACATCACAGAAAGCGCTATTGAAGCTTCAGCCCACCCTTTCTCAGAAAATTATCGAAAGGATATAATAATTTCTAAAGAAGAAGTTTTCTTGCGGGGATTGGTAAGTATCTTGAATTGGAAGATACGAGACGGGATAAGAACCGGAAAGCTTACGGAAAACGAATTTAACGATAAATTTCTGCCAGTATTGGAACAGGCAACTAAACACAAGGATGCCGACATTGTTTCAGTCGCGTGGGTAATGGCAGAAAACAACTTTGTTCCCAATGATATCAGGAGAGAATGGGTGCATGATATCTTATTCAGTGACCAAGCTATGCATGTCAAAGGTGCGGCATTAGGGGACATTTATCGTGTTAGCTTATCGGAGCACAACGAAGCTAAAAATTATGTCTCCGTGCTGATATCCTTGTTAAAGGAAGAAAAGGATTTAAGCGTAGTTCATATGATTATTAACACGTTGGGAAAAATGGGGCCTGTGGCTGAACCTGCCATCCCGTATTTTATAAATCGCGTAAATGAAGACCCACGCAGACTCTTCGACACAGTCGTTTGGGCATTAAAAGGTATAAAAACTCAAAAAGCGGAAGAAGCGCTTCAAACAATACAAATGTATAAACCAAAGGTGGAACCAGTTGGGCCGAGAGAAAAATTCTTAATATTCGTCCGAACACTATGGATGCCCTTAATATCATTGGTGCTATGTATTTATTTGTACGCGCGCTATGAGGCGGCCAATTGTTCTTTCAGTGTGGGCCGACTTTTTTCGGCCCTATACTGTTTCAATGCCATAAAACTGATTTTACTTATAATTTCTTATTCAATGACCATTACGCATAGTTACAGTCAGCCTAGATACTATCATCTTAGTTACGATCAGCTTAATTCTTATCAAAGGCTACCAGAGTATATACACATTATGAAAAATATCTCACTGATCCTGCCTCTTTCCCTCCACCTATTATCTTTATTATTTATTGCTCATGCTAACAGGATTATTTTAAAAGCCAGGGAGGTAACGATCCACCGAACAGAACAAGACAAACAGGTTGTTCAGAAAATTATTTTATTAGGGAAGGCGCCGCTCATGCCGGTGGTTATTTTTATAGCTGGTACACTTTTTTTATCCTTCCTCACAGAACGAGATCATACATATTGGCCGAAGACGATGGGTGCCGTAATGATGTTAGGGGGAGGATCAGGGGGTATTTTGTATAGCCTGTATTTTATTTTTATATTCAACTTGCGTTATTTGGCAGGTACGATAGATAATTTAAAAACTTTCGCGTTGCGTTGCGCCATGCCGGGAATAATCGTAGGGGCAATTATTTCTATAATAATTCTTGGGATAATACGAATACCGGGCATTTAAATGAACGGGTAACCTGAAAATGCTCACACAAACAATCCGCACCGATAATCTCGAATTCGACTTCATCTTCGATGAACAGTTCAGCGCCGCGTATAATCTTCTTGAGAACGATCCATCACCGGTCTTTGTGACCGGCAAGGCGGGCACGGGCAAGTCAACGCTCCTGCAATATTTCCGCGAGCACACCTCCAAGAATATAGTAGTGCTGGCACCCACGGGTGTGGCCGCGGTCAACGTCCGCGGACAGACCATCCATTCCTTTTTCCGTTTCCGGCCCGACATCACGCCGGAGGGGGTGCATTCCATCCGCCTGCGCAAGGCCCAAAAGACTATGTACAAAAAACTTGAGGCGATTGTCATTGACGAGATCTCGATGGTGCGCTCCGACCTGCTCGACTGCGTGGACGCCTTCCTGCGCCTGCACGGGCCCGACGCCGGCGCGCCCTTCGGCGGCGTGCAGATGATCTTCTTCGGCGACCTGTACCAGCTGCCGCCGGTCATGACGCGGTTCGACCGCGACATCTTCAAAGACCTCTACGCCAGCCCGTATTTCTTCGCCGCCGCGTCCTTTAAACAATTGAATTTCAAGATCATCGAACTTAAAAAAATCTACCGCCAGAAAGACGAGGCGTTCATCCGCCTCCTGAATAACGTCAGGGACAAGTCGATCAGCGTGACGGAACTGGAGGTCTTAAACCGCCGGTTAAACCCGCGCTTCAGCCCCGGCGACAAAGATTTCTACGTGTATTTGACCACGACCAACGCCTTGGCCGACCAGATCAACCAGGACCGGTTGAAAGAACTGCCCGGAGACAGTCTGTACCTGGAAGGGAAAATCTCCGACGGCTTTGACCTCAAGTCGCTGCCAACGCACCAGAAGCTGGAACTGAAGACAGGCGCGCAGGTGATGCTCCTGAACAATGACCCCGGAGGGAAATGGGTCAACGGCACAATCGGCAAAATTTTCTCCACGGCCAAAGACCACAAAACAACCGGGACAGTCCGCGTGGCGCTCTCCAGCGGCCTGGTCGTTGAGGTAACTCCATTCACCTGGGAAGTATTCCGTTTTTTTTATAACAAGGACACTGAACAGATCGATTCCGAACCCGCCGGCTCTTTTTGCCAATACCCCTTGAAACTCGCCTGGGCCATCACCATCCATAAAAGCCAGGGGAAGACATTTTCCAAAGTGATCCTCGATATCGGCAGCGGCACATTCGCGCCGGGACAACTCTATGTGGCCCTCAGCCGCTGCACCGAACTCGAAGGCCTGGTCCTGAAAAGACCTGTGGCCTGCCACCACATCTTGCTGGATAAAGATGTCGTCCGGTTTATGACGGAACAATCCGTCAAAATGGTTGCATTATAATGTTTTTGGGATAAAATTCTAACTATACAGCCACCGAAGGGACCCTGATGAACCACGCCATTTTATTGATCTCCTGCCCGGACCGCAAAGGGATCACCGCGACCGTCACCAATTTCATTTACCAGCACGGCGGGAACATCCTGCATTCCGACCAGCATATCGACGAGCAGACCAACACGTTCTTCATGCGGGTGGAATGGTCGCTGAAGGGATTTGATATCCCCGGAGAGAGAATCGAGGGACACCTCCAGGCGATCGCCCAGCGCTTCGGCATGAAATGGGAGTTATGTTTTACCGACCGGCCGCTGCGGGCGGCGATCTTTGTCTCAAAACACCTTCATTGCCTGTACGATCTTTTGTACCGGAGGAAGGCGGGGCACTTTTCCTGCGCGGTCCCGCTGATCGTCAGCAACCATCCCGACGCCAAATCCATTGCCCGGGAATTCAAGATCCCATTTCACATCTTGCCCGTCACCCCAAAAAATAAAAATGTCCAGGAGATCAAAGAACTCAAACTGCTGGAGAAAGAAAAGATCGACCTTATTGTCCTGGCCCGTTATCACCAGATCCTGAGCCCGCGTTTCGTCAACAAATACCGCCAGCGGATCATCAATATCCACCATTCGTTCCTGCCCGCCTTCGCGGGAAAAAGCCCGTACCGGCAGGCGTACCAGAAAGGCGTCAAGATCATCGGCGCGACCAGCCACTACGTCACCGAAAAGCTCGACGAGGGTCCCATCATCGAACAGGACACGGTGCGCATCTCCCACCGGGATTCCCTGAACGACCTGGTGCGCAAGGGCGAGGACCTGGAGAAGGCCGTCTTAAGCCGCGCTGTGCGCTGGCACCTGGAGCGGAAGATACTTTGCTACGGGAATAAAACCGTTATTTTTGATTGAGCATTGCAAGCGTATCAGGAAATCAGGGGATCAGGATATCAGAAACAACGTTCCTGATCTTCTGGTTTCCTGTTATCCTGATGATCTGAACGATGCGGATAGAGATTCTGCAAGGCGACATCACGAAACTCGCCGTTGACGCGATCGTCAACGCGGCCAATGAAACGCTCCTCGGAGGTGGCGGGGTGGACGGCGCCATCCACAAAGCGGCAGGCCCGCAACTTTTAGAGGAATGCCGCGGACTCGGCGGTTGCCCGACCGGCGAGGCCAGGATCACCCGCGGGTACAACCTTCCGGCCAAACATGTCATCCACACCGTCGGCCCGGTCTGGCAAGGCGGAAAACGTAACGAAGAGACGCTTCTAAAAAGCTGTTACCGGCGCTCGCTCGAGATCGCACAGCAGAATAATCTCAAAACAATCGCGTTTCCTTGTATCAGCACCGGTGTGTACCGCTTCCCCAAGGACAAGGCCGCGCGCGTCGCGGTCCAAACCGTAAAAGACTGCCTCAAGGCCATGCCCAACATTGAGAAAGTCATTTTCGTGTGTTTTTCCAGCGAAGACGAGGAGGCCTATGAAAAACTTCTCTAATTCCAGAATTGCTCAAGTCGTCTTTTTAGGGAGCGTGCTCCTTTTGATCGGGACACCGGCCTGTCCGCAGGCGGATGGTGGGGAAGCCCGGCAGGAGGACCTTCGCCAGGAAGTCAACGGGTTCATGACCGCGGTCAACGGGATGACACAAAAAATGAAAGATTTTTTTGCGATGCTCAAAGAGGCCGAGCAAAAAAGAAAAGAGCTGGCCGAGCAGAACCAGGAGAACGTGCGTAAAAGTCAGGAAAAATCGCTTGAGACCAGGGAAGATGCCCGGCGGCTGCAGGAACAGACGCGCGCGAAGCTGGAAGACGCGCGCATACGCCAAAGAGAACAGCTGCAGATGCTGCGAGACCGGATGCGACGGTAGAAATTGCCCATGAATGGCGAGTATCTTAAAGTTTCCGAATTAAACCGCTTCATCAAAGATGTCCTTAACGCCGGATTCCCCCAGCCGGTGTGGGTCTGCGGCGAGATCCAGCAGTACGACCGCAATAAATCCAAAAAACATATTTTTTTTGAGCTGGTGGAAAAGGATCCGCGCTCCGATGAAATCCTCGCGCGCGTCGGCCTCGTCATCTTTGCCAACCGCAAAGCGGCCATTGACCAAGTCCTCGCCCAAAGCGAAAACGCCTTCGCTCTTAAAGATGACATCGAGGTCAAGTTCCGCTGCACCGTCGACTTCTACCCGCCGCACGGGGCCGTGCGCCTCATTGTCGAGGAGATCGACCCCACCTACACGCTCGGCAAGCTTGCCCAGGAAAAACAAAAACTGATCGCCGCCTTAAAAGAAAAAGGCGTGCTGGACAAAAACAAACAACTGCCTTTGCCGCTGGTGCCGCTTGCGATCGGGTTGATCACCTCGGACGACTCCGCCGCTTATAACGATTTCATTTCCGAACTGCGCAAAAGCGGTTACGGGTTCAAAGTGTATCTGCGCAACACTTTAATGCAGGGAAAAAACGCGCCCAAAGACGTCTGCCGCGCGCTCGCGGAACTGCAGAGAATCGACGGACTGGAAACCATCATCATTACCCGCGGCGGGGGGTCGCTCGCGGAATTAAGCTGTTTCGACAGCGCGCTCATCGCCGAAGCAGTCGCCGCCTGTCCCGTGCCGGTCTTAAGCGGCATCGGCCACGAAATTAATATTACGATCACCGACATGGCCGCGCATACTTACGCGAAGACTCCGACAGCTATCGCGCAGTATCTTGTCGAGCGCGTGCAAGGATTCCTGACCGGACTGGACGAACAGCTGGAGCGTCTTCTCCATGAAACGCAAACCACACTGACCGATTACAAACAACGCCTAAAGGATTTGGCCGCCGGCCTGCAGCGAGGAACAATGTTCTTTTTCAAAGACCACCGGGAACAATTGATCCGTTGGGGGGAAATACTCAAACACAAACCCGCCGTCCTTTTAAGCGGCCGGAAAAACGCGCTGGCCGTTGGCGGCGAGCGCCTCAAACGCGGCGCGCGAACGCTCATTGTCCAAAAACGCGACCAGCTGAAGGCCTACAAAAGAATCATTGAAATCGCGCACCCGGCGAATACAATGAAACGGGGTTTCAGCGTGACCCGCACCAGGGACGGCCGGATCCTGCGCAGCATCTCTCAAGCGCGCGTTGACCAGGAGATCACGACCGAAGTCGCGGACGGAAAGGTGAGGAGCAAGGTTTTAAAACCATAAAAATCTTAAACAAGTTTACCGCAAGGAGTCAATCGTGTCCGAAACAAAATACACCAAGGCCATCAAGCGCCTGGAAGAAATCATCGAAAAAATCGAAAACGAAGAGATCGACGTCGACGAGCTCTCCGAAAAGGTCAAAGAGGCCGTCGAGCTGATCACCACCTGCAAGGAACGCATCGAAAAGGCCGAAATGGAAGTCAAGCGCGTGGTCGATGACCTGGGGGAAGAAGCGGGGGAGAAGTAGCAGAGGAAAATTTCACCTTTGAGGACCAAGGATTATGTGATATATTTTATTCACTGAAAGGAGCCCTCATGCATAAAGTAATTCTCCACAGCATAATTGAAAAGGAAAAAGACCTCTATTCTGCTTTGTGTCTGGAGTTAGACGTTGCCTCCCAGGGCAAGACCATCACCGCGGCCAAGAAGAACCTGCAAGAAGCCGTTGCCGTGTATCTGGAAGACGTTATCCAGTCCGGGGAGACGAAAAATTTCATTCCGCGCCCCGCGCCCCGCGCCGAGTGGATCAAATTTTTCAAAGCTGAAGCCAAAGCTTTGGGTCGAAAGCTGAAGAAATTCCCCCTTCGCCGACATTTCAAGCTCGAAGACATTGTCTATTCCGCTTCGTAATGACGCTCTCCAGCAAAGATATCAAGAGGATCCTTGAAAAGCATGGTTTTGTCTTCTCCCGCCAGAGAGGAAGCCATCAGCAGTTTGTCGGGTTTGTCCACGGCAAAAAGCACCGGGTCACGGTGATCGCCAATCAAAAAAAATTCGCGCCCGGGACACTGCGCAGCATGATCCGGCAGTCGGGGATCTCGGAAAACGAGTTTGTATCGTGAGGGAAAATGTAAGGTAATTCTGCGCCCGTAGTTCAATTGGATAGAGCATCTGACTTCGGATCAGAGGGTTGGTGGTTCAAGTCCACCCGGGCGCATTATTTCAAAGAAATCAAAGCTGGCTCCGACGTTCCGCCAAAGGCGGAACGTCGGAGTCCCGGCCTAAACATAGTTGAGCGTCGGGCATTGCCATTCGGGACACAATACTTAACTCGAGGATTAAGCATGACGTCCTCTGAATTCATTTAATTTCTAGGAGATATTCAGTATATGTTCAAGACACAAAAATTGACTGAAGACTTGGATGAAACATTGTTAGAAATCCTCAGAACACCTATTACAGCTCAAATCTCCTCAGTAGATGGTTCAGAGCAGCTACGTCAGCGTTTATATGCAAAGGCTTTGCTTGATCATCGCTCTTCCCAGCGAATGATTTCGCTGACTAAACGGATTACATTATTAACAAGAGTGCTGGCGATACTAACCGCATTACTTGTTTACAAAGAATTTATTCATTCTTAAAAGCAGGTATTGGATTTTAGATGAGTAACATTCAAAAAATATCGCTTGTCTATACATTGCTCGTACTTCATAACCTTAGGACTGTAGAGGAAGTTTTAAAGAAAAATGAAAATTTCAAAGATATAACTGTAAAAGAACGAGATGTCATCTTAAAGGAATTAATGTTCTATTATTTTCATATTTGCGATCGATTTTTCTCCGAATGGTACGAAGAAGAAAAAGACAAGATTATGAGTAGGATTCTGGATAGAATTGGTAAATCTTCTGATGAAATAAAGGATGAGGATATAGAAAAAGCTCAGTTAGGTTTGAGTCTCGCAAGCTTTCCTCAATTTTTAAAAATATTGCGTGAATCTTTGTCCGATGACTGGCTAAGTTGCTTCTATAACAACAGACAAGCATATTATTCGAGGCATCAGTTTTTGCCTAAAGATAGCAAGTCTATGCGGGAGACTATAGATTGGCAATTTGCCAAAAATACGGCAAGAGAGATTGGACGTAATGATGACTTTGTTTTTGTTTCAAAAATAATGACTATAGGAATGTATTTTTATGCGGATATCCAGAAAATTGAGAGTCATCTCAGGGAGCAAGAGGTTAATTAACGAGTACGAACAAAGAAAGGACATAAGACATGAGCTTGAACAGCGTCAATATCATGGGGAATCTCACCAGGGATCCGGAACTAAAGTACACACCGTCAGGGAAAACCGTCTGCAGCCTCTCGCTCGCCAACAACCGGGTGTACACCAAAAACGGCGAGAAGACGACCGAGGTGTCCTATTTCGACGTCGAGGTCTGGGGCGCGGCCGCGGAAAATTGTTCCAAATATCTGACCAAAGGCAGCGGCATTATCGTGGAGGGGCGCCTGCGCCAGGACCGCTGGGAGAAAGACGGTAAAACGCAGAGCCGGGTGCGGATCATCGCCAACAGCATCCATTTCATGCCGAAAAAGACCGGCGCCGCCGGAGGAGGGCAAGGCGCCCCCGCGGCGGAACAACAACCCGCCCCCGCCGGTGAAGCGGAGCAGTCCGAACCCGCCGCCCAACCCGCCGACGCCGTGGCTTGGGATGAGTAAAGAGCATACTATGCCCCAGCCATCGTTTGACAGAGTGCGGCGTTGTTTAAAATTGCCGGAACTGGTCCCGGTCATTTTTGAAACGTTTTCGCGCCGGGAAATCGCCAGGGTCATGACATCAAACGGCGTTATTTATCCCGGCGTCCGGATCGAATCCATCCCGCGTGAAGAACTGGTGCAAACGTGGGCCGAAGACGCCCTGAAAGACCCCGTTATTATGGCCGGCCTGGTGAAAGCGCTTGACCGGGCCCATGAAAAAGACATCCGGCAGGTGCGGCTTCTTTCGCTGGAGGAGATCGAACGTACGATCGAATCCGTCCCGGGAATCTGCCGCGAACGAAAGATCGGCGGGCTGATTTGGGCGCTGGCCCGGGATGAACGCCCGCAAACTGAAGCGATGACGAGGCTGTTTCTGGGGGCATTTTACCGTTTTCTTGAAAAGCAGGACAAAAAGCAAAAAAAGTTTGATGATTTCGAAAGTCATTTACTGGAAGGCAGGCTGAATAAAAAGGAAACGGAGAAGATCAGGAAGATACTGCTTGATCTGTTCGCAAAAAACAAGGAGACGCAAAGGACGCTGGAGAAAACAATAAAGGAAAAGGAAAAACGAGGCGAGCAAATAGAAGATTTAAAGGAAAAGGAGCGGGCCCGGGAGCTGGAGGCGACATCGTTAAGAAATGATCTGGCGGAGTTGCGCAAAGAATCGGCCCGCAAAGAGGACCTGATCCGCGCGCAGGAACAAAAGTTTAAAACCATTTCCCGGGAAGAAGAGGAGTCACTGCGCCGGCGCGTCCATGATCTGGAACGTCAGGAGCGCAAGCTGCGCCACGAAATTGCCGGTCTGGAGGAAAAGTCGGCCGCGCTCGCGGCCGCCGTTACGGCCGGGGATAGTCTGTGCCGGAGACTGCAGGATGAACTTCAGCAGTCGCGGCTGGATCAAGAACGCCTGGAGAGCGAGATCAAGCATCTCGCGAAACAGCCGGCCGGCAAAGATGCCGCCGCCGCGCCGGAGGTAAAGACGGCGCCTCCCAGAAAAGACAAAGGCCGGCGTCTCGGTGTTTTCGTGGATATGCGCAGCATGGGGCAGGCCTGCCGACAATTGCGGCGAAAAATCGATTTTCAGAAACTTCTCGATCTTGTCGTCCTGGATCGTTATCTGGTCAAATCGGCCGTTTATGTCATGACGGCCCCGGGAACTGATCACAGCCGTTTCCTGAATATGCTCGAAAGAAACGGGTTCCAGGTGCGCTCGCGGAATTTTACCATCTTGCCGGACGGATCGACCCGGGGCGGCTGGAACGCGGGCATTGCCGTGGAGATGATCCATCTTGCGGAGAAAATGAACCTGGATATTGTCCACCTGGTCAGCGGCGACGGCGATTTCGTGGAGTTGTTCAAGTTTTTGAAAGCAAAAGGGATCAGGACCGAAGCCTCCGGCTTTGAGATCAATTCCGCCGAGGAATTGCGGAAGACGGCCGATGAGTTTGTGCTCCTGGATGCCGACGTTCTCAAAGACGAGTCTTCCGTGGATGTCCCCGTAAACAGGACCTGACCCGCCGGACAGGAAGGGAATTGATGATGAAGAAAAGCCTCCTCACCCCAGGCAGTATTTCAAAGCTGGCCGCCAACATCAAGCGGGAAATCCGGAACATGGAACTGGACGTCAAGGGCCGGGTGACTGTGGGCTACTGGCGCATCGGGCGCTGGGTCAACCGGGAGATCTTGAAAAACAAAGGCCGGGCCCAGTACGGCGATCACGTTTATGAACAGCTTGTTCCTATAGTTTCATTAAATAAAAGGACGCTGGAACGCACCGTCCAGTTGTACCGGACTTACCCAATTGCGTCAAGGTTGACGCAATTGCCCTGGAGCCATTTCTTGCATTTGATGACGGTTAAAGATGAGAAACAACGTAAACAAC
>JACRHP010000084.1 GCA_016212005.1 Candidatus Omnitrophota bacterium
ACAACATTTAAGATGGACTGTGGTATGCTTGGGGTGTGAAACAAAGTCACAAGGTCACAAAGTCACCAGTCACAGGTGACATTGTGACGGGTGACCTGGTGACGTGTAAATGAGGGCAACATGAACTGGTTTAAGCGGACAAAAGAGCAGACCAAAGACCAAAGACTAATGACCAAAGTCTTCAGTCTTTAGTCTTTAGTCTTCAGTCTTTAGTCCAGAGAGGCGCGAAATCCTTTAGCTTTTTCTTCCGCGCCTTGCGCATCTGCGCGGTCGCGCTGGTGTTTGTTTCCGGGAGCCTCTGGCTGGCCTGGGCAGTCCAATCCACATTTCAGCAGGCAGACTGGTCCGGCGGCACGGACGGCGGCTCTAACGCCACGCAAACAGGGTGGACCAAATACAGCGCCAAAGACGCCGGCGTCGACGTCTCCGCGGGGAACATCCAACTCCAGTCCACCAGCTACAGCGTCACTGATGACGGGGCATTGGATACAACGAATGCCTCCGCCGGCACCACCGGCGGCACGTTCGCCGCAGGGTTGACGCAGCCCGGCACCAGCAACACCGCCGTCTCCGGCACCGGCATCGCGGCGGTGATGTTTATTCTTTTACTTTTGGCGCAATTTCAGAAATTCATCAACGGTAAGATGGGCCCGTTTGATTTAGGCCTTAAGAAGGTAAGGGGCGACATCCGGGAAGTTACACGGTCACGAAATGAGTGCTGTATGTTTCTTGAGGGATTTTGAGGTGCTTTTGTTTGGCCGCCTTAAGGTAGCCGGTGATGGCCTCGCGGATGTTGGCCATAGTTTCCGAAACGGTTTTGTCCTGGGACATGCATCCCGGCAGGCTGGGGCATTCAGCGACATACCCGTTGTATTCGGCATCATAAACAAGGTCGACTTTGAATTTCCCTTTCATTTAATACACCGGTACGGTGATGCATTTTTTAGGTTTGAGGTGGCCTTGGAGAGCTTGATCCATACGTTCGGCAAGATTACCCGGGATCCAGATTTCTCCGCACTGATCGCAGGATTGAACGGAGACATTCTCAAAGAAGTAAAGATGTCCTTCGACCAATCGATCCAGGGATATCTTCCGTTGATGCAATTTTCCGCCGCATTGGGCGCACAACGAATTTTTCATAACCTTTTCTCCCTTCGGGTTTTGGGGTCCAGCCATTTTGCCGGATCTAACCAATGGACGGTGATGACATGAACGATAGAACCGAGAGCGCACAAGACATAAAGGGGTTCACCGCCGTGGACATAACCGAGGATAAGACAACTCGGGTAAGGCGAGTCCTTCGGATAAGTCTCAATGACCTCGCCTTCGGTAATGACGTGTTTGATTTCCGTCAGGGTAATACCGCGGCCGTCA
The DNA here is from genome assembly GCA_016212005.1 of Candidatus Omnitrophota bacterium. Taxonomy (GTDB): domain Bacteria; phylum Omnitrophota; class Gorgyraeia; order Zapsychrales; family Zapsychraceae; genus UBA10015. The sequence continues at coordinate 1,375 of JACRHP010000084.1, forward strand.
CAGCGTCTCTGGCAATGCCGCGTGATCTGAAACGCGCCGCTGTTAATTTTTCGTCGGATTTCTTCAATCACAGGATTATCTTTTCCAGACAAAGAGTAACACAAGAAGTGTGGGGCTGTCAAGCGATTAGGCATTCTTTCGACATTTTCGCGTTAATTTCTGCGTTCTCCTTCGCCAAGGCTTCGGAGAACTGCTCTTCGAAGCTCAACGCGAAAGTATTTGAGCGAAGTAGAGTGGTATGCTTGGGGTGTGAAAACAATCGTGAAGCGTGAAGCGTGAAGCGTGAAACGTACGAAATACGCTTCACGAGATACGAGATACGAAAGGCAAAATGAACTGGTTTAAGCGGGACAAGCCACAAGAGCACAAGAACATCCTTCGCCTTCGCTCAGGATCCCCCGAAGGTTATCCCGAGCGAAGTCGAGGGACAAGAGCACAAGAAGAATCCGTGTGCTCATGTGCCCGTGTGCCCGTGTGCTCCCGAAAGATCCTTTTCAGCCTGTTGCTTAATGATGGTGGGAAACGCGGTTGCGGTGGTCGATATAGAGCATCACAAGGGCAAAGACTGCGATGGCCATCATACCGATTAAAGCCTCGATCATTTTCTACCTCCCGGGTGGATAAAGAAAGCGATTATGAAGAATACAATCCCCGCTACAGGAAGCAGGATGCGCAGCGGTACAGAGAGCTCAAAGAAGAATTTACTTGCCAAAGTTACGGCAAAGACGGCTTTCGAGAGATCGGCGAGATAGCGGGCCATAAACTCTCGTTTGACATCATTGAAAAGATCTTTCATACGTTGAATATATATCATATCGGTAACGGATCGTCAAACGGTTTTATCCAAAGTTGCGAGGCGCGGACATGAACTGGTTTGGAAAAAAAGGTGACAGGTTAAAGGGAACAGGTGATAGGTTTAAGGTGGTAGGTGGTAGGGACGCCGCCACCCAGCCACTATCACCTATGACCTGTCAACTATCACCCATCACCCATAACCTATCAACTATCACCTTAAGCAAGGGCAAGTCCCGCAATCTTTTTCGCACGGGGCTTTTTATTCTTTTTTTCGCGAGCATGCTCTTCCCCGGCGCGCGGGTCGCCGTGGCCAGCACCAATTACACGGCCGTGCAGACACCCCGGATTTCGGGGCTTCGGGTACTTCCAGTACCGGCAGCGGGAGGGGATGCGGGTGAGGTCAGAGATTTACAAATTCGTTAACATTGAGACCGGCTTGGTCAATAATGGCACGCAAGGTGCCTTTTGGGATGTCTTTTCCGGGATGGTTGGGGACAACGGTCCGTCGACGGGTCTCGGGATTATACCAGATTTCATGGCTTCCCTTGGCATGTCTGTCAAAAACGAAACCTGTTTTTCTGAGTTTACGAATGACATCGGCAGGTTTAAGCGAAGGAAGCGAACTCATGCATCAACAGGCACGGGGATATTGAAATCAAATTTCTTATGGGGAGCAAATTTTAGAGTGACGCCCTTGGGGATCGGGTCGCCGTGTTCGATGCAGGATTCAACGATTTTACGGGCCACATCTTCAGCTATTTCCAGGGTTTCGGCAATGGTCCGGCCCTGGGCAATCAACCCCTGCAGGACAGAGCTCGTGGCTAAATACCCGCCTTCTTCGAGGGGTTCAATCGATATGGGAATTAATGATTCGGACATTGAAATATCACCTTTCATTGCAAGTGTATCACGATTAAGTATGGTATGTCAATGGCGAAAATTGATTTTCGCCGTTTTTTCGCGGTGCATTTCGCGTCTTCCGTCTTGACAAAACCTTGACATTTTCTTGACAACCGTATGACAACATTTAAGATGGGATGTGGTATGCTTGGGGTGTGAAAACAATCGTGAAGCGTGAAGCGTGAAACGTACGAAATACGCTTCACGAGATACGAGATACGAAAGGCAAAATGAACTGGTTTAAGCGGACATTTCAGAGTAAGAAGGAACCAGGTGATAGGTTTAAGGTGGCAGGTGATAGTGGCGCCAACACCGACACTAACACCTATCACCTAACACCTATAACCTCAAACAAGTGTAAGAACCCGAAAGGGTTCGACGCCGCTCTCTTCCTCCGCAAGTCCTTGCGGATCTGCGCGGCCGGCTTGCTTAATGATGGTGGAAAACGCGGTTGCGGTGGTCAATATAGAAGACTACCAGCAGGAAGACAAGAATCCCTCCCAAGCCAATTAAAGCTTCAATCATTTTTTTTCTCCTGGTTGGATAAAGAAGGCGATTGCGAAAAATATGAGCCCTACTATCGGAAGCATAATGCGCAAGGGAACCGCAAGATCAAAAAAGAATTTGCTTGCCAACGCTACAGCAAAGATGGCTTTCGAGATATCAGCGAGATAGCGCGCCGTGAATTCTCGTCTGGCATCGTTGATAAGATCTTTCATATAGCGAATATATATCATATCAGCAGAGGTTCGTCAAACGATTTTGTCGGCGATAGGGAGGTCGAACATGAACTGGTTTAGAAAAAAAGGTGACAGGTTAAAGGGAACAGGTGATAGGTTTAAGGTGGTAGGTGGTAGGGACGCCGCCACACAGCCACTATCACCTATGACCTATCAACTATCACCCACCACCCATAACCTATCAACTATCAACTTAAGCAAGGCTGGAAAGTTCGCAGTGCTCCTCGTGCTGTTCACCGCCATGCTGTTCCCCGGCGCGCGGGTCGCCGCGGCCAGCACAAACTACACTTTCACCGATGACGGGACGACCTCTTGCCAGCAAAACGGCGGCACAGTTACTTGTACCAGCATCAGCGCCACCGGCGGCACCTTCGCCGCGGGGACGTCAACGGCGACTGGCACTGCTGTTGCCACCAGTGGGTCAAGTGTTAATCTTGAGTATAAAATAGACGGCGGCAGTGGTACGACAGATTATATTTATTGTGTATCTGCAGGAACATTTGATGGGTCCACATGTACGAACACCGGGGCATCCCAAACTCTTGCCGGTGCTTCTTTACAAGTTAAAAATTTCAAGATACAAAGCGGGGTGACCCTTACAATCACCGGGACCACGGCTCTTATCATCCAGGCCTCCGGGAATGTTAATATTGCCGGAACATTGACATTAGCTGGGGGTACCGGGGGTAATGGGACTGCTGTAGTAAGTAACGGTCCTGGCGGTCCTGCTGGAAGTGGTGGAGCAGGTGGTAGTAATGGAGGGGCAGGTGGAACTTCAGAGGGTGGGGTTGGCGCAAATGGTTCCGGCACCGGTTATGGGTACGGCGGTGCCGGCGGCGGTGGGGCTGGTTATGCTATTGCCGGCACGAGTAGTGGTGGCGCTGGCGGGACTACATATGGAGACAGCAGTTTATCAACATTGAGTGGAGGTTCCGGCGGGGGCGGCGGTAATGGTAAGACGACGGGCGGCAGCAATGACGCGGGCGGTGCCGGCGGCGGCGGCGGCGGCGGGGCAGTAAAGATTAGCACGAACAACAATTTAACCGTCAGCGGGACAATCACTACCCAAGGTGGTAACGGCGGGAGTGCCAGTGGTACGGGTATGTATGGGCTGAGTGCCTACGGAGGCGGTGGCGGCAGCGGGGGGGCGATATTTTTGCAGGGTGGGACAGTTTCTATCTCCGGTTCCATAATTGCGACTGCTGGCACGGGTGGTGCCGGGTTAAGCCCGGCTGGTGGAGCGGGTGGAAACGGCAGAATTCGTCTTGATTCCAGCACACAAACTTATACCCAGCTTTCCGCGCTCTATACCTACATCAATCCTGACCCAGGGTATACGGCATGCGTTTCTGGATGCACGGCGCCACCTCCTTCCATTCCCTCCGGCACGTTTGAATCCGCCTCGATAAATTTGGGCGCGACGACGTACAGCTTTAATACGCTCGGCTGGAACGCCACGGTGCCCAACGCCAGTTTAGGCGGAGGCATAAGCACAGAGGTTCCCAATACCACTTCCGGTCTGGTGGGGCTATGGCATTTGAATGAGAGTAGTGGAACAACGACAGTTGATAGTGTGGGGGGATATACAGGGACGCTGACCACTATGACGACGACCAGTTTGGCCGGGAACGGCGCCGGGCCAAGCGGCTGGAACTCCGACGCGGCCAAGTTCAATAACGCCTTGAAGTTTGACGGCACGGATGATTATGTTACGACCGCCACATCGCCAACAAACTTGAATGTTACCAATAATTTCACGTTTGAGGCTTGGGTGAACCCAACGGATTTCTCTGCTTCCCAAGCTGTGTTTGTTAAAGGAAATGTGGGAACAGATACCGGTAATGAGTATGAATGGTATTTGGTGGGATCAACTGGCCAAGTGATGCTAAGCAAGAATAATGTTGGAACCGTAACGAGTACCGGTTCTATCCCCGCTGGACAATGGTCCCATATAGCGGTGACATTTGCCACTGGAAGTACCATATTTTATATCAACGGTGTTGCCGGGTCGCCACAAACGGCAGCCTTTACTACATTTGGCAGTAATACGGAAACTTTATTGATAGGGAGAAGATCCTGGAGTACTTCTTCCCAATATTTTAAAGGTCTTATCGACGAAGTGGCGATTTACAACCGGGTGCTGACTGCTTCCGAAATCAAAAGTCACGCTGGCATGGGATTTGCTTTGCAGCTTGCGGCCAACACCGACAACGCCACCTGGAACTACGTCGGCCCGGACGGCACGGCGAGCACCTATTTCACCCAGCCGGTTGCGCTGTGGCATTTGAATGAGACCTCCGGCACCACGGCCGCGGACGCCAGCGGCAACGGCAATACCGGCACGTTCACCTCCAGCGGATCCAGCTACCTCGGCCCCACCGACGCCGAGATAGCTGGCTGGAGTGCCGATTCTCACAACGAAACCAACCTCAATGCCGTCAATTTCACTATGCCTGCCACTGCCGGGACGATGACCTCCATTTCCGCGTATGTGATGAATGTAGCGGGAGGCTTTCAGTTCCAGGTGGGACTTTATTCGAATAAGACGAGCGGCTGTGCTTGGTCCGCCACGAAGTGTCCGGATCTATTGCTCGCCAAGAGCAACGCATCCACGACTCCCACTAACAACGCATGGAATTCCATCTTAACTTCTTCCCTCACCTACAGCAACGGCTTCACCGGCGCGCTTTCCGCGAACACCTCTTACTGGCTGGTGTATAACGTAGGTGGCACCACCCCCACCGATGACAACAAAAATAATCTCAAAATCGCTACCGGCTCGTCAGGCCAGTACTGCTGGCTAACCGGGACTGCGTTGGGCACTTGGCCTAGTCCATTCGGCACCCCAACCGCTACCCCAGAGGCCTTTCAGGTCTCCATCCGCGCCAACTACACCACGGCCAGTGGCGTATCGTTTACCACGGGTCCAACAAATCTTAATGGCGCTTATTCTTTTGACGGGACGGCTGGTTACGCGAGCGCGGCGGACAGCGCGAGTTTAAGCCCGACGGCCGCCATGACCGTGGAAGGATGGATTGACCCCGCGGCCCTGGCTACTGGTAAGGCCATAATCACAAAATGGGCGGCCTCCAATCCGACATTTTATCTTCAGCTGGACCCCACGACAAGCACTGAACTGCGTATTGTCGTGGCCAGCGCGTCGACGGATACTCTTACAACCTACTACGGCTACACCACGGGTGCCGCGTTGTCAACGGCGGCGGGGTGGTATCATGTGGCGTTTGTGTTTGATGGCAGCCAGACGGGCAACGCTAACCGGCTTAAACTTTATCTCAATGGCAGCTTAAAAACACTGTCATTTACGGGTTCTGGAACGATCCCGGCCACTCTCTTTAATGGTACGGCCACCGTACAGTTGGGAGGCAATACCGCGCAAGCTACGTATTTCAACGGCTCCATCGACGAAGTCGCGGTTTACGACCGCGCGCTGACGCAGGCGGAGGTGACGGCACGGTATAACGCCGGCGCGGGCCGCGAGGG
>JACRHP010000085.1 GCA_016212005.1 Candidatus Omnitrophota bacterium
GCCTATATTTTTAGAACGTCTGAAGATGATTGCGGGAGAGGTGCGTTGCGGTGACATCATCGCCAGCTTTTCGCGACCCGATATTTTGAGCGTGCGGGTTAACACGATTAAAACGACCCGCGAGGAGATGATCAGCCGGTTAAAAGAGCGCCATATTTCCTTCAGAGAAATTCCCTGGTCCGGCGAGGCCTTGGTCCTGGAAGGGATCCCGCGAGAGGAATTGGGGCGGATGGACCTTATCAATGACGGATCACTTTATCGGCAGAGCCTCTCGAGCATGCTGCCGGCGCTGGTATTGGCTCCGCGCCCGGGTGAGCGCGTGCTGGATATGTGCGCGGCGCCGGGGAGCAAGACGACTCAAATGGCCGCGCTGATGAACAACGAAGGGGAGATCGTCGCCGTGGAGGCCATCCGTGGACGGTATTACAGACTGAGATCCGTTGTCGAGCAGATGGGGGCGACCAATGTCGCCCTGAAATTGACCGACGCGCGGCGTTTTCACTCGCCGGTACTTTTCGACCGGATCCTCGTTGACGCGCCATGCAGTTCGGAAGGGCGGTTTAAGATCAATGACCCAGAAACGTATGCGTACTGGAGTCCGCGCAAGATCAAGGAAATGGTGCGCAAGCAAAGAGGATTGCTTCTTCACGCCAGCCGGCTCTTGAAGCCCGGCGGCGTGTTAGTTTATTCCACCTGCACTTTCGCGCCGGAAGAGAACGAGGGGGTCATCGACTGGCTGCTGCGTAAAACCCAACGGAAGCTGACGGTCCAGCCGGTTTTCTTTGAGGGGGTGACTTCGTATCCGGCGCTTTTGACGTGGCAGAAAAAGTCTTTCAACCGGCAGGTTGAAAACTGTCTGCGCGTTCTTCCCTCCGGAGGTATGGAAGGATTTTTTATCGCGAAGATTGAGGATCACTGAACGATGATGACTTCGTTCATGGGGGACTCGTAGATCCTTTGCGGTTTTTCAGCGCTCGTGGAAGGCCTTGGCTGCCTGCGGGGTTTTGGGACAACCGGGGCCAAGGGATCATTCTCCGGGTCAATGAGGACCGGATGTCCGACGGCCTTTTTGTCGTAGGGCGAGGGCGCCGCCGGGGTGACGGCAACGGCAGGTGTTCTCGCCGGCAGGTCGTTCGCGATCTTTTTTATTTCCTCACCTGCCCAGCGGTTGACGATCAGAGTAATTGCGATCATAGCGATCAACAGACTGACGGCCAGGACCAGCCTGTTATTCTGTGTTTTCACTATATTCCCCCTTCTTGCCAGACGATTTTGTCGGCTATCCCATTCGTAAAGGCGATAAAAGTGTTTAACGACGGGAAATACGGCGGGGCGTTACCCACTTCCATCCGTTCATCGTAAATAAAATTACGCCCGTAGCCGGAGACCTGCTGTCCGGTGGCGCCGTTGAAGGTTCCGAAAGCGCCGTAATCATTGGAAATGATCCCTCCCAACAGGGTGGCCGTCCCTCTGGGCGCGCCGCTGTTATAATTATCGACCTGAAATACGCCCTGGCGCGCCAGGATGGTGCTGTGGACCGAGATATTGTTGGGCGCGGAAGTGGCGATGCGCACGTTACCGGCCCAGGAGACCAGCCCCAGCAGGTTCGTCGTCCCTGCCGCGGTGGGAGGCACGTAACCGGCGGTCCCCGGCGTCCCGGAACCGGGAGTGTAATCCTGATAGACGACATTGTTGGTGATCACCATGTCACTGGCGCTGGCGACGGTCATCTGGGTATCTCTTTGCACGGTCCCGCCAAGACCGGTGATGCTGCCCGTGGAATAGATGATGGTGCCGACGCCGTCAACACCATCGGGCGCGCCGTTATAGGTATTGGTTTGCGAATCAACGACCGTTGTCGTGTGGCTGCTGCGATCCACCGTGATCGTCTTGATCGTCCCGCTTTGATTAACGGTATAAACGGCGTTGTTATTGCCGTCCAGGGACATGTTGACCGTGGCGTCCCCGCGGACGTAGATGCCGCCGGTTAAAGTCCCGCCGCTATTGGGGACGTAGATCCCGTTCGAGGAAAACGTTTGGCCGCCCTTGGCCTGGTTTTCCATGTCCGTCTGTTGGCTTGATGAGCTCAAGGTGACTGTTCCGGCATTGCGTGTGAACGTGTTGTTAAAAACCGGTACGTCGCGGGTGCCGTTGAAGTCGGCATCCAGCAAAATGGAAGATCCGTTATTGTAGAACCGCGCGGTCTGTTCAAATTGCTGGATGATATCATCGAATCTGCCGCTGGGATTAAGGGCGAAATTGAACCGGCTGTTCGTATGGACCGGCCCGGCAAAACTGGTCATGTTTGTGAACCAAACATTGATTGTACCGCCGGGCAGCGTCTGCCGGTTGGTAAAAAGAGAGTATTTGGCGAAGTTGTCGCGCTGCACGCGGATGGTAAAATCGCCGCTTAAAAGGACTTCGCCGGAGGCGGAGGTCGTGCCGGTCGTTCCTGCGGATTCAATACGGTAATTGTAAGGAAAATCCCAAACATCGGGTGTTACGGTGACGGGATCGGATTTTTCCATCATCACGATTTTGTATTGATAGGTGTTGTCCCCGGCCGTGCCGTTGGCGCTGTACTCGGCCTGGTCACCGTTTTGCGTCAAAACCGGGACATTGTTGTTGCGTACGGAATATGCCAGCCATCCGATCCCGTCCCCCGAATTGACGCGGCCAGTCGTGTACCCGATGACGCTGCTGGGGTTCGAGCTGGCAATCGTATTATTGAGAAAATTGTTGATAAGGTTATCCAGTCCATTCAGCCCGGATTGGGCGCCTCCCTGCGCCGCGTAAAAAGCCTTGGCCGATTCCCGTTCGACATCGGCCATATTTCTTTCGTGGAGGGTCATCAAGACGAAGATATCAGAGAGAAAAAGAAAAATAACCATCAGAAAAAGGACGATGACCAGGGCGGCCCCGCGGTTATTCGCCAGTTTCGGAAGACCCACGTTTTTTTGAAGACGGCTCTGTCGATGTCTCATGGTTTCATCCCCGATTTTTTAGACGGACGTTTAAACTGCGCGAAACGGTGATTTGTCTGTTAAAAAATGTTTTGGCCAGCACCGTGACGGTCAAGGTGACGATGTTCTGGTTGGCGCTGAAGACGGCTTGCACATCGGTGATGTTGTCGGCAACGACTTCTTCCTTGACGAGTGTATTTGCGTCGTTAAGCACTCTGCGCAGCAGTTGGTTACTGGCATCAATACGATACTCGATATATTTGTTGTTCGTGATACTGCAGGAGGTGCAATCCCCCAGCCAGTCGCCGTGAGACAGATGCGCGTCAAGGGCCGCGACACTGACCTGGATCGATTGTTTATTGCCTGGATTCCCCGGAGGAATGTGGCAGATACTGACCTGACCGTTGCTCTCCCAGGCGATATCGGCCGGACAACCGGTTTTTCCCCATATTAAAGGAGCGCCCCAGGTGGCAACATCGCCGTTGACATCAATGGGTGTGTTACTGCAGACACATAAGGGAACTGAAAATTTCAGAACATCCGAAGAGTTAATTCCTGTGTTATCACTGATTGTCACCTGCATGACTCCTGCGCCGTCCGATCCGGATTCTTCCAGCTCCTTGGCAATTTTTTGGAGCGTTTGCCGCAGGCTTTGCTGCAGGCGCATCTGCGTGTCCGTCGTTGACCATGCCGACTGCGCGGCCAGGAGGGCCGCATAACCGCCGGCCAGGATAATGGCAAAGATCAGGGTGGCTACCAGCAATTCCACTAATGTAAAGCCCTGCGCTTGTCGCATCGCGACATCCTCCTTAAAATTATTGCGTATCATAAATGTATGTTGTCAGCTTCACCGGCGAGTCCAGCATCCCGTTACCGTTTACGTCTTCGCCGGCGTTGATCTGCCCGTTGATATTCGCGTCCTCTCCCATGAGCCGGCCGTTTTTTTATTTACACGAAAAGGCGGTTGTCACCAAAAGAAGGTCCGCGCTTGGGCTCGTGACGTAGGTGACCCCGATGCCGTTGACATTGGGGGCCGTAAACGTCGTGTTGTTATATGTGCCTGTAATCTGGTCAAAGGCCGTATCCTCAATGGAAGCGATCCGGCTTTTACAGGCGTTTAAGGCCGCCGAAGAATTACGCGCCATTTCGCTTAATTCCATGCACCGGAAGAAAACGATGATGACCCCGGAGAATGTCAAAGTAAAGACAAGGGTGGCGATCATCAGTTCCGAGAGAGAAAAACTTTTATTGTTTGAAAGTTTTTTTAGCATTTGGTTTTTATCAGGTTACCCCTGCGTGCATTGTTCTTTCGAAGGCAATCCTTCGCTTCGCCATGCTCGCTCAGGATATTTTGTCCCCCTCTCTAGGGGGGACAAAATAAAATCCATCCGCGGTCCGGATGGATAGGTTTCTGTAATAGGTTCGAAACTCACGCATTCGGTCGCGGCAACTGGCTACCCTGTACCGTTTGGGTTCAGGGCCCTCTAGCTTTGCCCCTACTTCGCTCAACAGCTTTCGCGTTGAGCTTCGTAGGGCCCTGCGAAGCTCCCAAACGAAAGTTTTGGAGCGAAGCAGGGGTCCCCGCCTTGCGACGGGTTTGCCTTTTTATGTCCTTTTGATATAAGTATAACACACAGCATCAGGGTTTTGCCACATCGCCACTCAGGGATGCTATCTACGAATTAAAAGTGGACACTTTTTGACGAATTTTTGATTTAAAAGTGGACACCTCAAATCGGCTTTAAATAGGCCATACTTGGAAGAAACGAAAGGATTCCAAGATGGCCACTCAAATCCACAAAAAGTTTAC
>JACRHP010000008.1 GCA_016212005.1 Candidatus Omnitrophota bacterium
CTTGGGCCGGTCTTCGCGTCCGCCGGGACGGAATTTACGAAGACGTCTATCGCGGACATCGAAAAGAACCCTGGTCAGTGTTATGAAACAAATGTGGAAGTTGAGGCTTATTTCTATAAAGAAGACAACATCTGGGTAAAAGCTCTTGCCGAGCCCGAAGAATATTCCGGTTTATTCGTGACCAAACCGAAAAAGGACACCCTCTCCATGCAGGGTGAGTATTTTGGGTTTATCTTCGTGCCCCTGGAGATGAAACCGAAACTTCGTTCTCTAAGGGGCGGAGATCCGATCACGATTCGTGGAAAATGCTTTCATTTTCAAGCCTCATTGCTTGATGGCCCCGGCATTGAAGCCGCTGAAATCCTTTCCGGATGGGGAAAGGCAGCTTCTTCCCTCGAGATAGCGTCCGAAGTTAATATGGACCAGATCGTCTCTTCGGTAAAAAAAGAAATATTAAAAGACTATCCTCCTGCAGGGGGTTCGCCCGTTGCTGCCGTTGCTCCAATCGCCACAACGGCCGGAAAAGAAACGACATATACTCTGTATTTAAACGGGAAAGAGTATCAGGGATTAAGTTTTGGAAATGAGTACATCTTTGAAGGCATCCATTTTCAGGTTAATCCTGGAGAAAGAGAGTAAGAAATGAGAAAAAAAATCATTTCGTTCATGTTGTCTGTGGGGCTGTTTTTCTTTTTATCTAATAACGCGCAGGCTACTTTAAAGTCACACAAACTTTTCAAAGAGGTTTACCCGGGGAAAGATACCGCTTATTATTCCTGCATTATTTGTCATTTGGGCAAGGTCGGGAAAAAGGGAGAAGTAAATCCGTACGGCCAAAGTCTGGGCCTTGCCGAGAAAGAGAACTTGACGGAAGAAAAATTGAAAGCGGTTGAGAACCTGGACCCGGATGGCGACGGGATCCCTTCCGGCAAAGAGATTGAAGCGGGGACCTTGCCGGGGGACGCCGCGTCCGTTCCTGACAAGAAGTAGGCGCCGGGTAAAGAAATTTAGACGGACCTATGGATCAACGTAACCCTTCTCAAGACAAAAAGTCCCGTCCCAAATTTTCCTTGTTCTTTTACAACCCGGTCACTTACGCCGGGGTCTGCCTGACCCTGTTGATCTTTTTCGCGGAGTGTTTTCTGTTCGGCGTCGATTTTATCAACCCCTACTCCAACGTCTATCTGGGGTTGTTCACTTACACGGTCCTCCCGCCGTTCCTGATCCTGGGGATCGCTTTGATCTTTACGGGCGCGCTGCGCAAGCGCGACCGTGTCCGCAAGGGGCTTGCCGAAGCGCGGCCCAAACCGGTTCTTTTCGACCCTTTAAACCCCCAGCATCGCAATGCCATCCTTGTTTTTGTGGTCGGCGGGACGGTCCTGGTCGCGATGACGGCGATCGGTTCGTACAAGGCTTTTCATTATACCGAGTCGGTGCAGTTCTGCGGGGTCACCTGCCACAAGGTCATGAGCCCGGAGTATACCCGTTATCAGCAATCCCCGCACGCGCGTGTCAAATGCGTGGAATGCCATATCGGCCCGGGCGTGGACTGGTACGTGCGCTCGAAGCTCTCCGGCGTGCGCCAGGTGTTCAAGACGGTCCAGAATACTTTTCCGCGGCCGATCCTCTCGCCCGTGCACAACCTGCGCCCGGCCAAGGAAACCTGTGAACACTGCCACTGGCCGCAGAAGTTTTACAGTTCTGTCGAAATGCGCCGGCATTATTTTTTGAGCGAAGGCGACAACCCCGCCTGGTTTATCCGCATGCTGATGCAGGTCGGCAGCGAGGACAAAAGGAATACCGGCATCCACGCGCATATGTATATGGACAACGACATTTATTACGTGGCGGACGACGAAAAACGCCAGAAGATCTCCTGGGTAAAAACCGTTGACGCGCAGGGGAAGGAGACCGTTTATACGACACCCGATTCTCCTTATCTGGAAAAGAACCCGCCGGAGGAATTGGTCCGCAAGATGGACTGCATCGATTGCCACAACCGTCCCACGCACCGGTTCCCGGCTCCCTACGGGTTGATCAACGAAGCGATGTTCTCGGAACGGATCGATCCCGGTCTGCCCTCTATTAAAGAAAAAGGTCTGGAACTTTTATCGGCGAAATATTCTTCCCGGGAAGAGGCCCTGGAGGCGATCCGTCAGAAATTGACGGCCTTTTATCAGGAGCAGTTCGGCGATCAATACCCCGCGAACCAGGCGAGGGTGGAACAGGCCGTCGGGGAGATCGGGCGTCTCTATAAGGATTATTTCTTCCCCGAGATGCGCGCCCGCTGGGACGCGTATCCCGACAACATCGGCCATTTGATTTCTCCGGGGTGTTTCCGCTGCCACGGCGGGCAACACACCGCCTCTGACGGCAAGACGATTTCGCGTGATTGCACTGTTTGCCATACTATCATCGAACAGGGGCCGCCCGGCGCCCTGGAAAAAAGCACGGACGGTCTGCCGTTCCAGCATCCGGTCGATATCGGTGATATGTGGCAGGAGATGAACTGTTACGAATGCCATACGGGGGGATCTTATTGATGTATAAAGCGAAATTATTTTTCTGGTTATTCTTGGGGGTCGGGTTGGCCGTCCCGGCCTTCGCGCGGGATATCAAGAACAATAATTGTATCGTCTGTCACGCCGACCAGTGGGAACAGATGAAAGAAAGTATCCACGCCCGGCACCAGATCACCTGCGACCGCTGCCACGGCGGCGATCCCGCGCAGGAGGATATGGAGGCGGCCAAGGCGCCCGGCACCGATTTCGTCGCCGTCCCGGACAAAAAGCAGACCGCCGAACGTTGCGGCCAATGCCACGCCGACGTGGAGGCGATGAATTTTTACGGGCTGCCCACGGACCAGTTGGCGCGCTACAAGACCAGCGCCCACGGGAAGCTGCTGTTTGATCACGGCGATGAGCACGGCGCCGTCTGCACGGATTGCCACGGGTACCACGACGTCGTCGCCGTTATGGACCCGCAGAGTCCCGTGTATCCTTTGAACCTGCCCGCCACCTGCAACCGCTGCCATGGCGACAAGGCCGTGATGGCGCCGTATAAACATCCCACGGATATTTTTGAGAAATATAAAAAGAGCGTCCACGGCGTCGCCTTGTTTGAAAAAGGCGATTTAAGTGTCGCTAATTGCGTCAAATGCCACGGCAGCCACGGTGCCATGCCGCCGGGTGTCAAGGAGATCGGGGCGACTTGCGGCAAATGCCATATCAATGAGAAAAGATATTTTCTGGAAGGCCCTCACGCCCAGGCGTCCCAGGACGGATATTTCTCCGAATGCGCCTCTTGCCACGATTACCACGACATCCAGCGTCCCGATACGAATTTGTACAATACGGCTTGTCTGAATTGCCACAGCGAGGGCGACGAGGCCTTTAAACGCGGGCAGAAGATCAAGGAGATGATCGATTCCTCCAGCCGCGCTTTGTCGGACGCCGGGGAACTCGTTAAACAGGCGGCGATGGAGGGTATTTTTGTCGACGAAGAGACCGCCGCCCTGGAAGAGGCCAGGACCAACGTCCTGGAAATGGCCCCGCGCCAGCATTCGCTTTCGGTGGAAAACATAGGGGAACTTTATGGCAAGGCGACCGCCCTCACGCAGGAGATTCAAAACGGGGTCCGGACAAAACGGCAATCCTTGAGATGGCGCAAGATCGCCCTTGTCCCTTTGTGGATCTTTATATTCCTGATGGTGGTTGTTTTACGGAAGAAGTATGATCAGTTGAAGGGGAAAGAACATGAATGAACGCGATAGGAATAATGCCGCGGAACATCCGTCCTGTTGCCGCGCGCGTGAAAAGACGGTAAGCCGCCGGGATTTTATCGACCTGTTCATCAAGGGAGGATTGTTGGTCACCCTGGCGGGGATGGTCCTTCCCGCGTTGAATTACATCTGGCCCGTGACGCGCCGCGGCCCTGGAGCGGGAGGGCTGCAGGAGGTCGGCAAACTGGACGATATCCCGGTCTGGGGGTTCAAGAAAGTCACGCTGGCCGGAAGCGCCCTGATCCTTTTGCGTACCCCCAATGAAGTCAAGGCTTTTTCCGCCATCTGCACGCACTTGGGGTGCATTGTGGATTGGGATGGTCCCAAGAGGCAGATCACCTGCCCGTGTCACGCCGGGGTTTTTGACCTGAACGGCCGCGTCGTCTCCGGGCCGCCGCCCAAACCGTTGCCGGAACATGCGGTCAAAGTGATCGACGGAAAGATCTTCGTAACTGTATAACCCCAAATTTTGAAAGGGGACGTCCCCCAAGAGGACCTTTATGCGTAACTATATCAAACAATGGTTTGCCCGGCGGTTCGATCTGGAAGGGATGAACAAGCCCCTGCAAAAGCAGCTCCACAAGCCTCTGCCCAAACACATCAACTGGTTCCATACTTTGGGGAGCATGTCGCTGTTTTTGTTCATCAGCCAGGTCCTGACGGGGATCCTTCTTTTGGTCTATTACCGTCCGACGGTGGGAGAGGCCTTTGAAAGCGTGAAATTCATCATGACGACCGCCCACGCCGGATGGCTGTACCGCCAGATCCACGCCTGGGGGGCGAACTTGATGATCCTGGTGGTGTTCCTGCACATGCTGCGTACCTTTCTGACAGGATCTTTTAAAAGACCGCGCGAGTTGACCTGGGTGGTCGGGGTCGTTATTTTTATCCTGACGTTGGTCTTCGGGTTTACCGGGTATCTTCTGCCCTGGAACCAGCTGGCGTACTGGGCCACGACCGTTGGCACCGAGATCGCCGGCGCCGTGCCGTGGATCGGGGAGTTCACCAAAACGCTTTTGCGCGGCGGCAGCGGGGTCGGCGGCGAGACGTTGTCCCGTTTTTTTGTGATCCACGTGATCGTTCTGCCGTGGCTGCTTTTTTTCATTGTGGCCATTCATCTTTTTCTGGTGCGTTACCAGGGCATCGCCACGATGGACCCCGTCGGTGAGGAAAAACAGCCCAAGGAGGGGGAAGGGATCCCGTTTTTCCCTCACCATGTCCTGAAAGAGGGAATAGTCTTCTTTATTTTGCTGGGCATCCTCATTACCTTGTCGGTCGTGGCCCCGTTCGAACTGGGCGAGAAGGCGGACCCGTTGACGACCCCGTACGCCATCAAGCCGGAGTGGTATTTCCTGCCGATGTACCAGGTCATTAAATACTTCCCCAAACTGATCGGTATCTTTGTCACCGGGCTGGCGCCGCTGCTTCTTTTAATCTGGCCGTTCCTGGACAAGAGCAGGGAGAAGCGGCTCTTGCGGCGCCCCATCTCGATGACGATCGGGATATTGACGATCTTTTCTCTGCTATTCTTCGGGATGTTGGGACATCTGTCCGAGACGAAGACGAAATTTTTCGGCAAGACCTACGAATTTGATATTTACGGCCGCCCGCACGCGGTGGCCGCTGAAGTCCCCGCCCGATCGCCTTGATCAGAGTTCTTTAGGAACGCGTAGCGCCCGCACGCCCACCAGGACGGGCCGTAAACAGCCACGGCCATTGCCAAAGCTCCCAGACATAACCCGGGTTCCTGTTGATAAAGGGAAGCGAAGAATTTGGCTTCATACGGATGGCCCGTCACATCGAGCGCCAGCCGCAGGAAAAACAATATTTTCCATAATAAAAACGGCCCCACGCGCCGCCGGTCGATATAGAAGACGAGCGGCAGGACGTGGACAGCGTTGACGGCGACGCGCAGCGACGTCAGAGTGTAGGCGAACCAGAAAAACGGATCGAACGCCCGCAGGATGTCCCAGTATAAATATTCCGGCGTCCCCGGCGCGAAGAAGCTGTGGGCGTCGCGCGCGACAAGCAGAATAAAAAATGCCAGATAGACATTCCATGACCATTTCAGGACGCGTGACATGGCTCCCATTATCGCAAAGCTGCAGGGGAAATCAATAACAGAATTTTTTCAAGGTTAAAAATTTTTACATTAACGGTTGATTTCCTGTTCCGGGCTGTGTTAATATAATTTCCGTTATGGGGCATCATTTCGAGGTCATAGTCGAAAGAATCCATGAACAAGATCCCCGCTACCGGGAAGGCGCTTATATCTTCGTCATGGAGGCCCTGTCCTTCACCCAGCGCAAATACGGCCGCCCCCGTCACGTCAGCGGCGAAGAGTTGCTCAGCGGCATCAAGGAACTCCTCATCAGGAAATTCGGCCCCATGACCGTGACGGTCCTGGATTACTGGGGGATCAAAACCACTGAAGATTTCGGCAACATCGTTTTTAACCTGGTCGACAAGAAGATCCTCAGCAAGACCGACGGGGACAACATCGAGCAGTTCCGCAACGGTTACGATTTCCTGGAAGTCTTCCACCACGGCTACCGCAGGCAATTGCACAAAAAGATCAGTAGAATGAGATAGTTTGTTGAGTTGATTGGGTTATTGAGTTGGTTGGGTTAAAGACAAGGTAAAATTGGCCTTGTCTTTTTTTATTATCTGGGTCAAAATGTCTTTTTAATAACCCAATAAACCCAATGAACTCAATAAACCCAATAAACTTCAAGTCGCGTACCCTCAGCGATATCTCCATCCAGTTCGTCAAAGGCGTCGGCCCGGCGCGCAAGAAGCTTTTCGAGCGGCTCGGCGTCGCGACCGTCGAAGACCTGCTGTACCTTTTCCCGCGCCGTTATGAAGACCGCCGCGACCTTGTTCCCATTCCCAAGCTTAAGGTGGGTGAATTCCAGACCGTTACCGGCAAGATCCTGGGCAGCGCGTCCCGGCGCAGCTGGTATACCAAAAAACACGTCCTGGAAGTCGTGCTGGAAGATGACGGCGGGCATCTGGCCTGCACGTGGTTCAACCAGCCGTACCTGTTAAACTATTTTAAAGAAGGCCGCCACGCGGTCTGCTACGGAAAAGTCGACATGTACAAAAATCGCCTGCAGATGATCTCGCCGGAATGGGAGATCATCGAAGAAAAAGAGGACGCGCAGCTGAACCTCGGGCGCATCGTGCCCATCTATCCCTTGACCCAGGGCATCACGCAGCGGTTTTTGCGCAAGACCATCCACGCCTGCCTTGAGCGCTATCAGAATCAACTTGCCGACGAGTTACCGGTGCCGCTGCGCAATAAATATAAACTGTACAACATCAAACGCAGTATCCGCCAGGTCCATTTCCCGGACACGTTCCCCGACCAGGAGAACGCGATGAAGCGCATCTCTTTCGAGGAATTTTATTTTTTCCAGATCGCGGTCTTGGCGCGCCGGTTGAGCATCACGCACCAGCCCGGCTTCGCGCACACAATGACCGATACCCAGGTGCTGAAATTCAGCGGCGGGTTTCCCTTCGCGCTGACCCGCGCGCAGAAAAGGGTCATCCAGGAGATCCGCCAGGACATGGCCAAAGACACGCCGATGCTGCGGCTGTTGCAGGGCGACGTCGGTTCGGGCAAGACGCTGGTCGCGGTTTTTGGATGTGTGGCGGCCGCGCGTAACGGTTTTCAATCCTGCGTGATGGCCCCGACCGAGATCCTCGCCCGCCAGCATTATGAAAATATCACCCGCATGATCGAGCAAGGGCATCTGACTCCTTCGGACCTGCGCGTGGCGTTGTTGACCAGCGCGGTCACGGGCAAGGAAAAGGAAAAATTGTACGGACAGATCCGTAGCGGCGCGGTCGATCTGGTCATCGGCACGCACGCCTTGATGGGTGGGGGAGTCGCGTTTAAAAATTTAAGTTTTGTCGTTATCGACGAACAGCACAAGTTCGGCGTACGCCAGCGCGCGCTTCTGGCCGAAAAAGGCGATAACCCTGATATTCTGATCATGACGGCAACCCCGATCCCGCGCACGCTGTGCATCACGCTCTACGGGGACATGGACCTGTCGGTCCTTGACGAGCTTCCGCCCGGACGGGGCACGGTGAAAACCAGATTGTTCCCGCAAGGACGGGCCGGGGAAGTTTACGCGCTGGTACGGGAACAGCTCAAGGCCGGACGGCAAGCGTACGTTGTCTATCCGATCATCGAAGAGTCCGAAAAACTCGATCTTAAAGCCGCGCGCACGATGTTCAACCATTTCAAGAAGGAAACGTTCCGGGATTTCCGCGTCGGGCTCATCCACGGGCAGTTGAAACCCAAAGAAGGCCAGACGATCATGGAAGAGTTCAAGAACGGGAAGATCGACCTTCTGGTCGCCACGACGGTGCTGGAGGTCGGCATCGATGTCCCGGCGGCGGGCGTCATGCTCATCGAGCACGCGGAACGTTTCGGCCTGGCGCAGCTGCACCAGTTGCGCGGGCGCATCGGCCGCGGGAAAGAAGACGGGTTGTGCCTTTTGGTCGCGGACGCCGAAACGGATGACAGCCGGCAGCGTTTGAAGGCGTTTGTGTCCACCACCGACGGGTTCAAGATCGCCCAGCATGATCTGGAGATCCGCGGCCCGGGACGTTATTTCGGGCGGCACCAGCACGGGCTCAACGAACTGAAAGTGGCGAATCCTTTTACCCAGCTTGATATCCTGGAACTGGCCCGCCAGGAAGCGGCGGCGCTGGCCGGCGTTGACCCTAAATTAGAGAAGGAACAAAACCGGCGCGTTGGGGAAATCATTCGCAAAAGATATCCGACGTATTTAGCGGATGCAGGGGCGGGATAAATTCGTCGCTCGTATCTAGTATCTCGTATTTCGTAAAACCACGAGATACGAGCGACGAGATACGAAATACGAAGCGCTATTTAATATGAGAATAATAGCTGGCCAATTTAAAGGTAGGAACTTTTACATGCCCGAAGGCATCCGTCCCACGCAGAACCTTACGCGTAAAGCGCTCTTCGACTTCCTGGGGCAGGATCTGACCGGCCTGACCTTTC
Organism: Candidatus Omnitrophota bacterium; assembly: GCA_016212005.1. Taxonomy (GTDB): domain Bacteria; phylum Omnitrophota; class Gorgyraeia; order Zapsychrales; family Zapsychraceae; genus UBA10015. The sequence continues at coordinate 8,823 of JACRHP010000008.1, forward strand.
TGGACCTTTTTGCCGGCAGCGGGGGGGTAGGTCTGGAGGCGCTCTCGCGGGGAGCGCAAAAGGTGACCTTTGTGGAGAAAGATGCGCGTTCCTGCGAGATCGTCCGGGAGAACCTGGACCTGTTGCAGGTGCCGTTACTGGGAGAAGACAGACGCCCGGTTTACGCGCTGATCGAGTCCGATGGCTTCGCGGCCGTCAAGGGGTTCGCCCGTGAGGGTAAAAAGTTCGATATCGTCTTCGCGGACCCTCCGTATGGGGCCGGGCTGGCGAAAAAAATCTTGAAAACGCTGGGGGCCTATGATATAGTGAGCCCCAATTGTGTCGTCGTGATCCAGCACGAAAAGCGGGAAACCCTGCCGGAGATCCAGGGCGGTCTGCACCGCAGCGAACAACGGAAATACGGAAGCACGGCACTTTCAATATATAAAAGTAATAGTTGATAGGTGATGGGTGATAGTTGGAAGACTAAAACTAACACCTATAACCTATCACCTAACAACTAAAACACTTATGTTTACAATCGAATGAGCCGCCGCGCCATCTATCCAGGCAGTTTTGACCCCGTCACCTACGGCCATGTCGATGTGATCAAGCGGGCGGCCCGTATTTTTGACGGGGTGATTATCGCGGTCGCGCGGAATATCCAGAAAAGCTCTTTGTTCGATACCGAAGAACGCCTCGCCATGCTTAAAAAGGCGACGGCCAGGGTCCCCAATGTCCGCGTGGAAGCCTTCGACGGGCTGGTGATCGATTTCGCCCGGCGCAACAAGGCCCGTGTCCTGATCCGGGGGCTGCGTATGGTTTCCGATTTCGAATACGAATTCCAGATGGCCCTCACCAACCGGCGGCTGGCCGAAGACATTGAAACCGTTTTTTTGATGCCGTCGGAAGGATATTCCTTCCTTTCCTCGACTTTGATCAAGGAAGCTGTTTCCCTGGGGGCCGACGTGTCTTCATTCGTGCCGGCGTTCGTGGCCCGCAGACTTAAGGAGCGGCTGCGCGGTAAAAAGAAGTGAAAATACACGTTAAAGATATCCGTCCCGAAGGGCTCGAACTCACCGGCCAGATCGCCCCCGAACTGATCGGATTGACATCCGGGGACGAATTGTATTTTACCGGGCCGCTCGATGTGCGCGCGCGGGTCAACCGCGTCGAGGGCACGGTCCTGGCCAAAACCCGCGTCCACGGCCGGTATACTTCTGTCTGCGGGCGGTGCCTGGTCGAGATCAGGGAAGACTGGGCCGGCGATTTCCTTTTCGATTACCCCATCGGGCGGGACACGGAAGCGATCGAACTCGACGACGACATCCGCCAGGAAGTCCTGTTGAATTTGCCGCCAAAAGTGTTGTGCAAACCGGATTGCCAAGGGATCTGCCCCGGGTGCGGGGTGGATTTGAACAACGAAACTTGTAAATGCAAGTAATCGCGAAAACACGCGAAAATTGACGCAAAATAACGCGAAAACGTTTAGCGTCGTTTCGCGTTAAATTTAGCGTATTTTCGCGATTTTTCAAAGGAGATCAAAAATGCCTCTACCAAAACGACAGCATTCCCGTCAAAGGGGGCGCAAGCGCCGCACGCATTACAAGGCGACCCTCCAGAGCCTGGCGGTGTGCCCGCAATGCAAAAAAGCGATCAAATCTCACCGGGTGTGTCCTTTCTGCGGCTATTACAAGGGCAAACCCATCGTGGAGATCGCAGTTGAGACGGGATCGGAAGAAAAGAAGCAGTAAGTTCATTGAGTTTATTGGGTTTGTTGGGTTTATTGAGTTCGTTGGCTTCAACTCAACAAACTCAAACAACCCAATCAACTCAACCAACTTAAAAGTCGGAGATACATTTGAAAATCGTTGTCGACGCGATGGGCGGTGACCACGCCCCGCACGCGGTCGTGGCGGGCGTGATCCAGGCGGTCAAGGAATTTGACGTCAAAATCATCCTGGTCGGCGTCCAAAAAGACGTCGAGGCGGAGCTTGCCCGATACGCGTATCCGAAAGAAAGGGTCGAGGTCGTCCACGCCCCCGAGGTCATCGGCATGGAAGAGCACGCGACCGTGGCCATCCGCAAAAAAAGGGCGTCTTCGATATCCGTCGGGATAGATATCATCAAGGAGGCCCGCGCGGACGCTTTCGTCAGCGCCGGCAACACCGGCGCGGTCGTCGCGGCCTCGTCTTTTATCCTCGGCATGCTCAAGGGCGTCGAGCGCCCGGCCATCGGGCTTGTCCTGCCCACCTTGAAACGGTTCTCTTTTCTGATCGACGTCGGGGCCAACACCAACCCCAAGCCGGAACACCTCTGTCATTCGGCGCAGATGGCGGGCGTTTACGCCAGGGAAGTCCTGGGGCTGGAAAATCCCACGATCGGGTTGCTCAACATAGGGGAGGAGTCGACCAAGGGGGGCGATTTTGTCAAAGAAACGCATAAATTGATGGAAGAACGCGTCCCGAATTTTATCGGCAACGTCGAGGCCAACGAGGTTTTCACCGGCCGGGCGGACTGCATCATCTGCGACGGGTTTGTAGGCAACGTTTTGATCAAGGTCTCGGAAGGGTTGATGGAATCCGCGGCCGCGCTTTTGCGCCGGGAGATCAAAAAAAGCTTCCTGGCGATGGCCGGGGCGGTGGCCATGAAATCGCGGCTCCAGCACATCAAGAAACTGGCCGATTACACCGAATACGGCGGGGCGCCGTTACTGGGGGTCAACGGGGTCGTGATGATCAGCCACGGCCGTTCGTCACCCAAGGCGATCAAAAACGCCATCCGCGCCACCGTCCGCGAGCTGGAACACAACATCCTCGCGGCGATGGCGAGTGAACTCTCGCGGTAGCAATCGTATCTAGTATCTCGTCGTTCGTATCTCGCAAAAAAACGAGATACGAGATACGAGATACGAGATACGAAAAGGATACGATGAAAAATGTTGGAATAGCTGGTCTCGGCCATTATTTGCCCAAACGCGTCCTGACCAACTCCGACCTGGAGCAGATGGTCGAAACTTCCGACGAATGGATCACGACCCGCACCGGGATCAGGGAGCGGCGCATCGCGGGCAAAGACGAGAAGACCAGCGACATGGCGGTCAGGGCGGCGCGCGAGGCCTTAAAGAACGCGCGGCTCGACCCGGCCAAAGTCGAACTGATCGTCGTCGCCACGATCAGCCCCGACAGCGGTTTCCCGTCGGTCGCCTGCCTCGTGCAAAAAGCGGTCCACGCGCCGCACGCGGCGGCCTTCGATGTCAGCGCCGCCTGTTCGGGGTTTTTGTACGCCCTCACGATCGCCCAGCAATTCATCCAGAACGGTGTTTATAAGAACGCCCTCGTCATCGCCGCGGAGAAGATCACCACCTACGTCAACTGGAACGACCGCAGCACCTGCGTTTTGTTCGGCGACGGCGCGGGCGCGTGCGTCCTCAAGCCCGTTGCGGGCCGGCGCGGGATCCTCGCCGACTACCTGCACGCGCAGGGGCATTTCGGGGACCTGATGATGGTCCTCGCGGAGGAACGCGAGCCGCTCGACCAGCAGACCCAGATGATCCTCCTGCCGCACATCGCCATGCAGGGCCAGGAACTTTTCCGGGTCGCGGTCAACTCGATGGCCGTGGCCGTTGAGATCGCCGTCCGCAAGGCCGGTCTCAAGCTCGAAGACGTCGATTATATCGTCCCCCACCAGGCCAACGACCGGATCATCTCGGCGGTCGCCAGGAAACTCGATTTCCCCAAAGAAAAAATTTTCATAAACATCGACAGGTACGGCAACATGTCCGCGGCCTCGATCGCCGTCGCGTTGTACGAAGCGGTCGAACAAAAAAAGATCAAGCGCGGCGATTACGTCGTGCTGGTCGCCTTCGGGGCGGGACTTGTCTCGGCGGCGAATGTCGTTAGATGGTAAATTCGTACATCGCAGATCGTACTTCGTACATCGGAGGAATCAAAATTTGTTATTTCGAAGTACTATGTACGAACGACGAAGTACTAAAACAATCCCATGAAAGTTGCTCTCATCTTCCCCGGCCAAGGCGCCCAATCCGCCGGAATGGGGCGCGAGTTTTATGAAACTTCCCTGCAAGCCAAAGCCGTCTTTGACGCGGCGGACAAGATCATCCCCGGATTGACCGGCGTTATCTTCAACGGCCCTCCGGAGAAACTCACCTCGACGAAATATTGCCAGCCCGCGATCTTTACTTTCAGCGTCGCCGCGCTCAAAGCCCTCGAGGCGCATCCCAAGTTCAAAAATATTACGCCATGTTTCGCCTGCGGGTTGAGCCTGGGGGAATATTCGGCGCTGGCCGCCTGCGGCACGCTTTCCTTTGAAGAGACGCTCACGCTCGTTGAACGCCGGTCGTTTTACATGGAAGAGGCGACGAGGCTCAAGAAAGGCGCGATGGCCGCGGTCATCGGGTTCGACAAGGACAAGCTTGTTGAGATCTGCCGTCAGACCGGCGCCGAGGTCGCCAATTTCAATTCGCCCGAGCAGATCGTCATTACCGGTGAAGCCGGGAAGGTCGCTAAAGCCTCCGAAGCCATTCAAGCCGCCGGAGCCAAGCGGGTGATCCCGCTGGAGGTCAGCGGCGCGTTCCATTCGAGCCTTATGCGTCCCGCGGCCGCGAAGTTCGAGGCCAATCTGGCGAAAGCCCCGCTGCGGCCGCCGCGGTTCCCGGTTTTAAGCAACGTCGACGCCAGGCCCGAGATCGACCCCGAGAAGATCCGCCGCAACCTCGCCCTGCAGATCACCTCCCCGGTCCAGTGGGTGGATTCGGTACGCGCCATCGCCGCCGCGGGCGTGACCATGTTCCTCGAGATCGGCCCGGGCACCGTCCTCAAAGGCTTGGTCCGCAAAATCGACTCCAATCTTATCGTCCACAATATCCGCACGCCAAAAGACATTGAAGACTTGCCGTTTTAGGGTCAAGAAGCAAGGGACAGAGATACAGGAATCAGATACAGGAATCAGAGATTGCCTAAGCGGCAGGATATGGTATTATTTAAATGGAGGCATTTCTATGAAAAGAGCGAAACAATTGCCCATATTGATCGAAAAGGACGAAGACGGTTTTTATATCGTCGAATGTCCTGTTTTTTCAGGCTGTTATTCGCAGGGGAAAACGATGGATGAAGCCCTGGAGAATATCAAAGAGGTCATTGCCTTGTGTCTTGAAGAAAAAGAAAACCAGAAAGCCTTCCGCGATTTCCACCCCCAGGAATTGAGTTTTCACACCTTGTCTTATGTCTAAGTTACCGTCGATCTCCGGAGATAAAGCCGTTAGATGTTTTGAGAGACTCGGTTATGAGGTCGTCCGGCAAAGAGGCAGTCACATCCGTTTGCATCACAAATCAAAAAAGCCGATGAGTATTCCGCGGCACAAGACATTGGGGAAAGGGTTGCTCCGCAAATTGATGCGTGATGCGGAGATAACCATTGATGATTTGGTGCAAATTTTAAACGATTAGTCGGGAACGGCAATGAAAAAGAAACTGAAGAGTATTGAAGATATTCACGACTTGGCGGTTATTGCAAAACGCAAAAAGGAAAAGGCCATCACCCATGACGAGATGATTAAAAAGCTTAAAATTTATAGATATGAAAGAGGATATCGCCGTTTCCCGGAATCTCTTAAGGAGATTAAGGCCCTGGAGAAGCTCTCGATAGATTTTTTTAAGGCAGAGAGATTAGAAGTCATCCCAAAACCCTCCGAAGAGCAATGAGGGCGCAGGCCATATGAACAAGACCGGTATAAATATCAGCAGAACGCTCGTAGCGGACAACCAGCCGACGGTGATTTTGTATCCAGGCGTTGGTGCGCTCCAC
>JACRHP010000086.1 GCA_016212005.1 Candidatus Omnitrophota bacterium
AGAGAGTAATCAAAGAATACATAGAAAGACAAGGTGGCCAATACCGGAGGGTTTATCGAGGGCAACTGGAACTGTTTGAAGGAATCTAAGAATCAACCGTAATAGGATACCCCGCAGCTTGCTGCGGGGAGGACTTCATTTAAAATCGGAGACGCAATATGAAAAAAAGAATAAAGTTAGTGTCGGTATGGGTATTCCTGCTTTTGTTAACAGCAAATTTCTGGGTGATTGATTCAGCTGAAGCAGTTATATTTCCTGATTGGAGTTGGGAATTTTCAAATGTAGGACAGACCTTTTTTACAGATGAGGACATACCATTACAAGCTAGACTCTACAATAATATTTCATCCCCAATTAATTTCACCGGAGATATGGTGACAGGAGGTTCTAGTTTATTTATAGGTGATTTTGATTTTGCCTTGTACGACTTTAAAGCTGGTACAGGTGATGGGAATTTAATTAATACTCAATTTACAGAGACTACATTGCTGCCTGGAGAGAGTTTTGATTTTGTATTTTTTACGCTTTCCCCGCAAAGCAGTGTTCCTCCCGGGTTTTATTCTGCCGGTGAAGCTAGAATTGATTTAGAAATAGACAATGAATTTAACACACGTCCTGCGAACAATATCTTCAATGCAAATTTAATTGAGCGTCCGAATGCCGTCCCCGAACCGGCAACGATGTTTTTATTGGGCAGTGGCATGGCGGGTGCCTTTATAAGGCGCAGAAGAAAGATTTAAGGTCACCCGTCACAAGGTCTCAAGGAAGCATAGGTGATTGTTGACAAACATTTCGGTCTTGATAAAATAGACACGTTTCCCCCCCTGGGACCTTTCCAATTCCGCTCGATTCCCCCTTTAACAATGTTTCATTTAACGAAAGGGGATACTATGTGTGCATTGGTCTCATCGGATGTCATTAGTCAAAGGATTTTTATTCTGCGCGGGCACAAAGTGATGCTTAGCCCGCATTTGGCCGAACTTTATGGGGTCGAGGTCAAGGCATTGATCCAGACGGTTAAGCGCAATAAGGATCGCTTCCCTGCCGATTTTATGTTTCAGTTGACGTGGAATGAGGCGGAGATCTTGAAGTCACAATTTGTGACTTCAAGAGGATCAGCTGTGAAGAGTTCAAGGTCACAAAATGTGACCTTGAAACAAGGTAAGAACGTCAAGTATCTTCCTTATGCTTTTACCGAGCAGGGAGTGGCTATGCTTTCGAGTGTCTTAAAAAGCAAGCGGGCCGTGCGCGTTAACATCGCAATTATGCGGGCGTTCGTCAAACTGCGGGAAATGTTGTCGACGCATAAAGAACTGGCCTTTCAGTTCAAAGAGCTTGAGCGAAGGGTGGGCAAACATGATGAGGATATCCAGGACATTTTTCGGGCGATCCAGAGACTTATGACCGAGCCGGAGAAGCCGAAAGCGAAACTAGGGTTTCATCCTTAAGTATTTACCTGTGAACCGCGGCGCTGGTGTGCGCCGGGCCCGAGGAGATTTGGTTGAGGATGTCTTGCGCGAGGGTCTTGCCGATCTGTTTGACCTGGCTTAGCTGGTCGAGGGTGGCGCGGTTAAAGTCGGAGAGACGTTTGTATCCTTTCTCATGCAGGATGCGCGCGCGGACGCGGCCGACCCCTTTAAGCTGGACCAATTCCAGAAGTTCTTCCTTGATCCCGTAGCGCACGCGGTTACGCAAATTCTGCAACTGGAACGTCAGCGATTTGTGATGAAGAAGGTCCGCGATCCGGCCCGCCGCGTACAATAACCATTGCGTTGATTCCATGTGCCGGTAAATGTCGCCGGGCCCGATGTTGAACTGGTCGCAAAGAAGTTCTTCTCTTTCTTCCTCGATCCACTGCAGTAACATCCCCGTTGTCTTCAGCGTGGAAGCGTAACGGTAATAATCATCCAAATCCGCCCAGTTCTCGGGCGTGAAGATAAATTCTTCGCGAAAGCGCGTGGCGAAACGTTCTAGGTCTTCGGTGTCCTTTTTGCCCGTGTTAAGCGCCGGGCCGTCGAGACAGCAGGTGATCAGGTGCAATCCGCCCACGGCCGAGAACGTCCCTTTTTGGGCAACGGCGTTCAAGCCGTCGCGCAACGTGATCGCGGTCACGGGATCGATATAGAGGCGGCTGGTGAGACTGCCCAGCGTGGTGGCGAAGAAACGGTAGCCGCCTGTAGTGAGCGCAGTCGAACTACTTTTTTCAATGAACTGTTCTTTATGCAAAAAGTCAAAGATCTCGCCGATCAACCCCAGCAGGTTGGGCGTCAGTTTCTGGTGGTAGAGGAAGGTGTGCTGGATAAAATCCAGCATCCCCTTGACGTCGTGCACGTACCCGCCGGCAATGGAGGCGAGGATATGGATACGCAGCGCCTGTTCGTCGCCTAACTTGGACATGACCGGTTCGGGTGAAGCTTGCACATATTTTTCTAAAAGCGTGTTCGCTTCAGAATACGATTTGGCGATTAAGACAGCCTCGCCGTAATCGTCGTATTGCGGACGCCCCGCCCGTCCCGCGCATTGTTTGTATTCGGAAACGGGAATGTATGCCTGACCGATGCCGTTCTCGTAACGTTTGAGGTCGCGCACAATAGCCCGGCGGGCAGGGAGGTTCACCCCGGCCGCGAGGGTGGGCGTGCAGGCGATCACTTTAATGAGATTGCTTTTGAAATTTTGTTCGACCAGTTCCCGCTGGTTGGGCTTGAGTCCGGCGTGGTGAAACGCCACTCCGGCCAAAACAGCGTCGGCTAATTTGCGGCAAATTTTGGTCGTGTCGCTGGCGTTGCCCGCGAGGCGCTTGGAAAGCTGGACGAGCTGTCCCCGTTCTTCACTGGTCACCGTTTTGGCGACGTCGCCGGCGATCTGGTGCGCGACCGCTTGCGTGGAGCGACGGGAATTCACGAAAATGAGAACTTGTCCTTTGCCGCGCAGGGTGTCCAGCGTCAATTTACTCAAATCATCGGGCGGTTCTTCGTTGATGATCTTTGTCCCGTAACGGTGGAACTGGATGCGTTCGCTGTAATAAACGCCTTCCTTCAAGGGGATCGGCCGCCAGCTGCTGGAAACGAGTTCCGCCTTCAGCCATTTGGCGATCTCGGCGGCGTTGCTGACCGTGGCGCTTAAAGCGAGGATCTGAATGTTGGCATTAAGCTGTTTCAACCGCGCGGCGAGGATTTCCAATGTCGGCCCGCGCGAGCCGTCGTTGATGAAATGGATTTCGTCCAACACCGCGACAGAGAGCGAATTGATCAGCCACTGCGCGCGAGAGCGCAGGAGGGAATCGACCTTTTCCGCGGTCGCCACCAGAATTTTATAACGATTCAAATGTTGGGTGGGGCTATCCCTATCTCCTATGGCCAGACCGACCTCGATCCCCAGGGGGGCGTATTTTTCTTTGAAGTCGTTGTATTTTTCGCTGGCCAGGGCCTTGAGCGGCGCGATATAAAGGCAGCGTCCGTCGTTGGCGAGGATCGATTTGACCATGCATAATTCAGCAATGAGCGTTTTACCCGCCGCGGTCGGGACCGCCATCAAAAGGCTTTTGCCGTTCAAGATTCCTTTTTGGATCGCTTCGGCCTGGGGAGGGTAAAGGTCAATGATGCCGCTGGCCGTAATGCGTTCGACCGCGGCCGCGGAAAACTGATTTTCTTCCAGAATTTTCTTCAAGTTCATAGTGCTATCTTGTAACATAAAGCGGAATAGATGTCAATGTGGTTGACCGCCAACTTGATAATAATTATAATAAAATTATTATTTAATGGAGATGTGATGAAAGCCGTCGTGCAAAGAGTCCGCAGCGCCAAAGTCGAGGTAGACAAAAAAGTCGTCGGCCAGATCGACAAAGGGATGCTGGTCTTGGTCGGCGTGGGTAAAGACGATACCCGCGAAGACGCCGAATATCTCGCCAAAAAGATCGTCGAGTTGCGGATGTTTGAGGACGGCCAGGGCAAGATGAACCTTTCGCTTGCCGAGATCCACGGCGGAATTTTGGTCGTTTCACAATTCACTTTGTACGGCGATTGCGCCAAAGGCCGCCGGCCTTCCTTCGACGCGGCCGCGGACCCGGCCAAAGGGGAAGAGTTATACAATCATTTCGTCGCGCAATTGCGGCAAGCCAATTGTCCCGTTGCGACCGGAGTGTTCCGGGCCATGATGGATGTGTCGCTCGTTAATGATGGACCGGTGACTTTCGTGCTGGAAAGCACTAAGTAGTCACAAGGTCACCCGTCACCAGGTCACACGTGTGACTTTGTGACCTTGTGACGTGGTGACCAAATGCTTATGACATTGATAGATACGCACGCCCATCTGGATCATCTGGAAAACTTGGATCAGGCTCTTAACAATGCCGTCGAATCCGGCGTCGAAGCGATCGTGGCGGTCAGCATGGATCTGAATTCCTGCCGCAAGAATTTAGAGATCAAAAGAAAAACCCGGCAGCCGAAGATCGCCCTGGGGATGGGAATGCACCCGTCGGAAGCCAACCGGCAGGATGTGGCGGCGTGTCTTGATCTGATCCGCGCCAGCGCTGGGGAATTATCCGCCGTCGGGGAGATCGGGCTGGATTTTGGGTACAAGTGGGTGCGTAAGGACCAGGCGAAAAGAGAGGAGCAGCGGGAAGTGTTCCGGGCGTTTCTGGAAGCAGCCAAAGAGCTGAACTTGCCGGCGATCATTCACGCCCGCGGCATATGGCGGGAATGTCTGGAAACCGCCCAAAGTGTCGGCGTGCGCAAGGCGGTTTTTCACTGGTACAGTGGACCCGTCGATGTCTTGTCTGATATTATCAAAGCGGGATATTTTGTTTCGACCGCCCCAAGTGTCGCGTACAGCCCGCAGTCGCGCGAAGCCATGGCCGCGGCACCTGTCGAGCGGACCTTGATCGAAACGGACTGTCCGGTGCGTTTCAGGGACCCGGAAACACAAGAGGAGTACCTGGCCGGGCCGCGGGATGTCGCGCGCACGTTAAAAGCGTATTGCGCCTTAAAACAAATGGACGAAGACAAGGCCCTGGTGATCCTTAATAAAAATGCCCGGGAGTTTTTCCGGATGGAAAACGCGTCATGACCAGGACGACAAAGATCATCCTTAGCGTACTCGTAGCTGTCGTGGTCACCGCCCTGGCGGGTGTTTTATTCCGGCGCGGCCAGCCGCTCGCCTTTAAGGAAGTCCTGCCGCAAGGGCCGCTCGCGTACGTGCAATTTTCCCATGTCAAGGAAAAGGGGCAGGCGGTCCGCGCGACCGATTTCTGGCAGGACCTGCGGCAGGCCGATTTTACCATCCTCCGGGAGAACAGTTCCCTGCCGCCGGCGCAAAAAGATTTTTTAAAGTCGCTCACCGGGAAACTGTTCGACCCGGTCCTGATGACCGTCTTGGACGAATTCTTCGGTAAGGAATTCGCCGTCGCCGTTTACCCGCCGCAAACGTCTTTCTCCTCGGGAGGAGGAGCAAACGACCAGGAACTCAACGTCCTGGCCGCCGGGATACCGGAAAATATTTATCTGGTCACGCGTCCGCGGGCCAACGCGGAATTCCTGGAATTTTTGTCCCTGTGGTGGGGGGAATACGCGCGGGATTTCAAGACGGAGCGGATCCCCCTGGGAGACCTCATGCTGTACCGCGTGACGCTGCCGGAGAGCGGCGTCCAGATCGGTTTTGTCCGTATCCGTGACGTGGTGGTGGTTGGCCTGGGCGACAACGCCCCGCGGCACAGCGCGGCCGTTTACGGGGGGGAAGAGCCGCCGCTTGCCTCGGACGGACATTACCGCAAGTCACAGGCGCGCGCGCTGAAATCTTCCGACGTAAACGGCTATGTGGACCTTGAGAAACTGATCTTGTTGGCCAAAAAGTTTTCGGACGCGGTGGTACAGCGGGAGGAGAGCAAAAAACAGTTGTCCGGAAGGTTCGACGCGCTCCGCGGGCTCGAATCGTTCGGCATCTCCGGGAAGTGGGAAGATATCCCGCGGATGAAATTTGATTTGTATGTCAACCCGGACCTTCTGGCCGCGGCGCGGGCGGCTGAAATGCGTTGCCCACCGGTCAAAAACGAGACCCTGTCCTTTGTCCCTTCCGACGCGGTCGGTTACCAGTGGAGCAATTGCCTGGATTTCCGTGAGGCGTGGGCGCGGCTGAAGGAAGAAGTCCTGCGCTCGCAGCAGCGCTCGGGCCGGACCACCTCCACTATCGACGACCTGGAAGGGGCGCTGGGCGTGAAGATCGAGGGAGACGTGCTGCCGGTTTTGGGTGATGAGATGGGGGCGTATCTTCAGGATATCCGGACCGCGAACTCATCTTTCCCGGTCCCCGAGCTCGCCTTTTTTGTCGAGATCGCCGACCAGCCAGGGGCGGGCCGGCTGGTGGCCAAGCTCGACGAGCGTTTCGCCGCCAATTTGAAAAGGGAGGACTACAACGGGGTCTCCATCGCTTATTTTGTGCCCGTGCCCGGGGTCACGGTCGAGCCGGCGTATTGCGTCCTGGGCCGTTATTTTCTGGTCGCCTTTGACCGCGCGTCAATCAAGGACGCGGTAGATACCTTGCAGGGACGGTCGCCTTCTTTGGCCGCTTCGGATGTCTTTCAAAAAGTCGCCGCCCCCGCCGGTAACGCGGGCCATTTTGTCCAGGTGGTCCGCGTCGACCAGCTGGCGCGCAAGCTGGAAGAAGTGCTGGACTGGTTTGACACGCGCCTCGCCGCCGACGCCGCGAAGAAAGAGGCGTTCCAGGCGGGCAGCGCGAAACGTTTGGCCGAGGTTGTCCAGGAAATCCAGACGAAGCAATCCGAACTGGAAGAGGTCCGGAAACAGCTACCGGCGCTGGAGGACACCATCCGGGGCATGGAGTCCCGGCAAGCGGATGCCGCAAGCCAGCACACGCGGCTTGATCAGCTCAAAGCGCGGGCCGCTACCCTTGGCGATGAGATCGCCGCTTCCCGGGCCAGGCGCGCGGAGATCGAGAACACGACCCGCGGCTATGAGCGGCGCACGCAAGACAGGGAGAAGCGGAAAAAGATCGAAGAGAATATCGTTAAACCACTTTTAAAAAGTTTCGGGCAGATCCGGGCCGCGGGGTGGCAGGGGAAATGGGACAAGGACGTCTTGGAATCAACTTTCACGGCGGAGGTCAATTGAGCGGGGACAGGACAGCCAGGTGGAATTTTTTCAAGCGTTTGTTCTGCGTTTTCTTTCTGGCGGCATTTTGTTTGACGCAAAGCGGCTGCGCCCTGTTGCAGGTGCCGCTGGCGCTGGTCCAGCTCCCCTTTACCATCCTCCAGAAAGTCATGGGGATCGTCAGCAAGCTGCCCAAACCCCCGCCGGGCGTCATCCCGGGGGCGTTTTAAGAAAATACCATGCGTAACAAAGACGTCGCCGATATTTTGGAACGGATGGGGACGCTCTTGGAGATCAAAGGCGAGATCGTCTTCAAGACGCGGGCGTATTACAAGGCCGCGGAGACGATCGCCGGTCTTCCGGAAGATATCGAAACCGTCCGTAAGGAAGACCGCCTGACGGAGATCCCCGGCATCGGCCAGGCGCTCGCCGAGAAAATTTCCCAATATCTGGACACAGGCCGGATGCAGGCTTACGAAGAATTGATCAAGGAAATCCCGGAAGGGTTGCTCGACGTCGTCCAAGTGCCTTCCGTTGGCCCGAAAAAGGCGAAATTGTTCTTTGCGCAGTTGAAGGTCAAGAACCCCGATGACCTGCGCAAGGCCGTTGAGGCCGGGAAACTGGCGGGCTTGCCCGGCATCCAGGAAAAAACGATCGAGAATATCCGCCGGGGCCTGAAGATCGTCCGGGAAGGGCAGGAACGGATGCACCTGGGCACGGCCACCCAGGTGGCGGAGGAATTTGTCGCGGCCCTCAGAAAGTTATCCGAGGTCAAAGATATCGTCGCCGCGGGGAGCCTGCGCCGCGGCCGCGAAACGGTGCGCGACATCGACATCCTCATTGATTCGACTGATCCCCAAAAAGTCATGGACGTTTTTGTCCATCTGCCGCAGGTCAAAAGCGTCAACGCCCACGGGGAAACCAAGTCCTCGATCCTCACGCACAATAATATCCAGGTCGATATCCGGGTGGTGGAGCCGAAAAGTTTCGGCGCGGCGCTGTTGTATTTTACGGGCTCGAAGGATTTCAATATCAAACTGCGCCAGATCGCCATTAAAAAAGAAATGAAGGTCAGCGAATACGGCATTTTTTCCGTCAAAGGCGAACACGAACGAATGCTCGCCGGGAAGACGGAGGCCGATTGTTTCAAGGCGCTGGGCTTGCCGTACGTCCCGCCGGAGATGCGCGAGGATTTCGGAGAAGAGGAATTTTTTGATTTGATTTGTAGGGACAGGTCGCGACCTGTCCCTGCTTTGGTTGAATTGAAAGACATCCAGGGCGACCTGCACGTTCATTCCACCTGGTCGGACGGCCAGAACACGATCGCGCAAATGGCGCAGGCGGCGGCCGCGAAAGGGTATAAGTATCTGGCCGTCAGCGACCATTCCCCGCGCTTGCGGGTGGCCGGCGGCGTCAGCCCCGAGGACCTGAAGAAGAAAAAGAAAGAGATCGACGGCCTCAACGCGAAGTCGAAAGATCTTCACATCCTCTTCGGAACGGAAGTAGAAATAGACAGCGATGGGAATTTGGATTACAATAATGCGGTTTTAAGCGGATTTGATTTTGTCATTGCCGCCATCCACAGCGGATTCGAACAAAGTTCCGAACACCTGACCAAACGGCTCGTGAAAGTCTGCCAGAATAAATACGTTCATGCCATCGCGCATCCTACCGGTGTCCATCTGGGGAAACGTGAACCGTATCAGTTCGATTTTAAGGAAGTTTGCAAAGCCGCCGTCGACCATAACGTCTGCCTGGAGATCAACGCTTTCCCCATCCGGCTGGACCTCAACGGGGCCAACGTCTACCACGCGCGCAAATACGGGGTCAAATTCGTCATCGACACCGACGCGCACCGCGCCGAACACATGGATTATATGAAGTTCGGCGTGACCACGGCGCGCCGCGGCTGGCTTAGAAAAGAAGACGTGCTGAACACTTTATCTTACAACGAATTGATGAAGAGCTTGAGAAAATAGTAGCCCGGGGCCGGGGTCCAGGCAGAAACTGGACCCTGAACCCTGAACCCTTGACCCTGTACCCTGAATTTATGGATTACAAGATCGTCAACAAGCAAATCTTCGCCGACCGCTTCAAGCGCCTCGATATCCATTGCCCGCAGGTCGCCCGCAAGGCCAAAGCCGGCCAGTTCGTCAAGATCTGTCCCGCCGAAGGCGAGGTCTCGATCCCCTTGACGGTTTTTGAGACGGACCCGCAGCGCGGGATCATTTCCCTGATCGTCCACGAAACCGATCCGGCCGCCCAACGACTGGGGTTAATGCCGATCAACGAACCGGTCTATTCCGTGCTCGGGCCCCTGGGTGTCCCGACGCCGGTCGAACGTAAAGGCGTTGTGGTCTGCATCGCCACGGGGGTGGGGATCGGGCGGATCCTGCCGGTGGCGCGCGCGTTGAAACAGCTGGGCAACAAAGTGATCGGGATCATCGGCGCGCGCACGAAAAGAGAATTGCTGCTTGAGGCCCAGATGCGCATCGCCTGTCATAAAATTTTTGCCGCTACCGACGACGGGTCTCACGAACACCGCGGGCTCGCCACGGATGTTTTCCGGCGGCTCCTGGGCGAACAGGGCCAGCAGGGCCAGCCTCCGCTGCGCGGGGTGTACGCGGCCGGGTCCGTCGAGATGATGGAGACCGTCTGTGAGTTGACCCGGCCGCTTGAGATCGAAACGTACGTGGTCCTCGATACCGCGATGGTCGACTGCCTGGGGTTGTGCGGGGCCTGCCGGGTCGTGGTGGCAGGCAGGACCGTCCAGGCCTGTGTGGACGGGCCGACCTTCGACGGGCACAAAGTTGATTTTAATGATTTAAAGATACGCGTGAACGCGTTTAAGGAGAAAGACCGGTGGGGCAACCAGCAGTTAGCGTCCAGCCCGAAGGGAAACGAGTCCGGAATTTTGACGAAGTTTCTCGCGGGCTATCCAAAAAGTTAGCCGTCGCGGAGGCCAAACGCTGCCTGCAGCGTCCGGACTTCGTTTCGCGGGACGGCTGTCCTTTAGGCGTGGACATCCCCGCGTTTGTCCGTCTCTTGCGCGACGGGAATTCTGCCGGGGCCCTGAAAAAAATCCAGGAACAGAATTATCTGCCCGGGATTTGCGGCCGGTTGTGTTCCGCGCCGTGTGAAGTGGTCTCCGGTATCAGCGAAGAAGAACCACCGGCCGGGATCCGCGCCCTGGAGCGGTTCGCGTCGGATTCCGGACGGCCGAAATTTGAATGGAAGAGACCTGCCGTGCGCGCGGGGAAGAAAATTGCCGTTGTCGGCTCCGGCCCGGCGGGATTGACGGCGGCGGCCGGCCTTGCCGCCAAAGGCTACGGCGTGAGCGTCCTGGAAGCGTTTGACCAGCCCGGCGGCGTCCTGCGTTACGGGATCCCTTCGTTCCGGCTGCCGGCCGCGGTCTTGCAGGAAGAGGTCGGGACGGTCCGTTCGGCCGGGGTGGAATTTCGCGCGAATTGTTACGTCGGCAAGACGGTCGGGCTTGACGAGCTCCAGCGGGAAGGGTTTGAAGCGGTCCTTCTGGCCACGGGCGCCGGGGTCCCGCGGTTCCAGGATTTGCCCGGGGCCAATCTGGGCGGCGTTTATTACGCGGAAGAATTTTTATTGCGCGTGAATTTTGCCGGGCGCGGCCACCGGCTTTCCCTTAAAACGCAGGACGCGAATTTTCCTTTAGGTTTCCCTTTGGGAAACAAGGTGGTTGTCCTGGGCTCCGAGTATATGGCCTTGGACTGCGCGCGGATCGCGGTGCGTCTGGGCAAGCACGTCAGCTGGGTCTCTCCCGAGGCGCCGGAAGATAAAAGAGTCCTGCGCGAGGAAAGCGGGTACGCGAGAGAGGAAGGCGTCCAGATCGAAGCGCTGGCGAGGCCCCTGGAGGTCCAGGGCAACGAACGGCAGTTTGTCCGGGCGGTCAGATGCCTGCGGCTGGATTACGCGGACACGCGCGCGACGGGACAATGGGAACTGACGCCGGTGCCGGATTCGGAATTTGTTCTTGATGCTGATTCGGTCATCATCGCCATGGGGCACGCGCCGAATTCTTTGGTCGCGCGCGGCATCGAAGGGCTGAAGGTCAACGACGACGGCACCATCTGGATCGCCCCGCACAACGGGATGACTTCTCTTAAAGGTGTCTTCGCCTGCGGCGACGTGGTGACCAAAGCCGGCCCGGTCGTGGAGGCTATGGCGTCGGGGAAGAAAGCGGCGGAGCATATCGATAACTATTTTAAAAGCAAGATATGAACGAGCGCTTAACGGTCCGTCAAATCCAGGAAAAGAAACGCAGGAAAGAGAAGATCGTCGTCCTGACCGCGTACGACTATCCGCTGGCGTCTTTGCTTGACCGCTGCGCGGTGGACATTATTCTCGTCGGCGATTCTTTGGCGAATGTCGTCTTGGGATTGGACTCAACGACGCAAGTGGGAATGACCGAGATGCTTCATCATGCAAAAGCGGTGCGCCGGGCGGTCAGGCGCGCTCTTTTAGTCGGCGACATGCCCTTTGAAGCTTACCAAAAATCGCCGGAGAAATCCGTTGAGAACGCCCGGCGTTTCGTGGAGGAGGCCGGCTGCGACGCGGTCAAGCTGGAGTGGTTCGCCCGCTGCCCGCAGGTCGCGCGCGACATCATCCGCGCCGGAATTCCCGTGATGGGCCACGTCGGATTAACGCCCCAGACCGCCGAACAGCTGGGAGGGTTCAAGACACAGGGCAAAGACGCCGGTTCCGCCCGCAAGATTTTACAAAACGCGCTGACTTTGCAGAAGCAGGGATGTTTCAGCGTTGTGCTCGAATGCATTCCGACGCCGTTGGCAGCGATGATCACCCAGCGGCTTTCGGTCCCCACCATCGGCATCGGCGCCGGCGCCGGATGCGACGGCCAGGTGCTGGTCACGTATGACCTCCTGGGATTGTTCGACCGGTTCACGCCGAAATTCGTCAAACGTTACGCCAGGCTCGATAAAGCCATCCTGGACGGCGTAGGACGTTTTTGCGCGGATGTGCGCAAAGGAAAATTTCCGGACGAGCAACACAGTTACGCGATGGCCCCGGAGGAATTCAAAAAGTTAAAAGGGAAATAACATGAAAAAATGTCCGTTTTGCGCCGAGGAGATCCAGGATGAAGCGATCAAGTGCCGTCATTGCGGCGAGTTCCTGGATAAATCCCGGGAAACCGTTCCGCCGGCAACCCCCAAGGCCAAATGGTACCAGAAGACATCGACCCTGGTGACCGGGTTTTTGTTCGTAGGACCGTTTGTTATCCCTTTTGTCTGGATGAACCCCAGGTTTTCCACGACTAAAAAGGTTGTCCTTACGACGGTTTTTGTCTTGGTCACGATCCTTTTGACCAAGCTTGTGTCGAATTCCGTCGCCGTCCTTTTTAAATATTACAATATGATGCAGGGCGGGATGTGAAAAAAAGAGGTTATGGTTTGATTTTCGCGCAGGGATAGGGGATAATAGAACCAAAAAAAAGGAGGGGAACATGAGAAGCGAATGTTGTGAAAAGTTAAAGCCGTACGCGTCGCTTTTTTTGCGTCTGGGGATAGGCGTTGTATTTGTTTATCATGGTTTTAGTAAAGTTTTTGGCGCCACGGCGGGTCTGGGGACTGCCTGGAACCCCGGTTTGCCGGTTGTCTTGCAGGCGCTGGTCGCCTGGGGCGAATTTGTCGGCGGGCTGGCCATCCTGACCGGTTTCTTGACGGAACTGGCGGCGTTGGGCATCATCATTATCATGGCCGGGGCTATCCTGACGGTCACGGGTAAAAATGGGTTCAACATGATGAACAGTGGGTTTGAGTACAATTTTGTCCTCATTGCCATGTGCCTGG
>JACRHP010000087.1 GCA_016212005.1 Candidatus Omnitrophota bacterium
CCCACAGGGCGCAGACGCCCGCCGAGACGGAGGCGTAGAGGTTGGCCCAGGAGCTTCCCACCAGTCTGACCGTCGAGGTGCTGCAATTTTGTTCATGGTCGGCGTGGAGGATAAGAAGGGTCTGAAGGGCGTCCACGACGGCCTCCTCGATCTTGTATTCTTTTTTGGGGGTGGAAAACATCATATGCAGGAAATTCGGGATATATTTAAGGTCGTCCCGTGGAGGGATGAATGGTTTATTGACGGATTTTCTGTACGTATAGGCCGAGATGGTGCGTACCTTGGAAAGGAGTTGTGCCGCCATCAATTCAATTTCTTCTCCGGACGGTTCGCCTTTCAGGAGTTCCGGATAATAGCCAGAAAGGGAACAAACCATGGCCGACAAAAGCCCCATGGGGTGTCCGTTAGCCGGATATCCGGTAAAAAAATTGAGCATATCCTTGTGCAGGGAGGCGTGTTTTGTGAACGACGCCGCGAATTTTTCCAGCTGTTTCGGGGTGGGCAGTTCGCCGGTGATCAAAAGATAGGATGTTTCAATAAATGTGGATTGCTCCGCAAGCTCCTCGATGGGGATCCCCCGGTAGCGCAGGATCCCTTGTTCGCCGTCCAGAAAAGTGATGGCACTGGCGCAGGCGGCCGTGTTGCCGAACCCGTTATCGAGTGTGACGTAAGCAGTCTTGCCGCGCAGGGTGGAAATGTCGACGGCTTTTTCATTCTCGGTGCCGGTAATGACGGGGAGTTCATGTGTCTGTCCGTTGATCGTGATCTGTGCAATTTCTCCCATAGGTCCTTTCAGCCGATGTCCTCAATGCGCAGGTTGTCGTATTTTTCTTTGATCTCACGAATTTCGGGCAGGATCTCCAGGAACTGGGTGACCAGCTTGGGGTCAAAAGAAACACCGCTTTCTTTTTTGATCTCCTTGATGGCTTCTTCCGCCGGCCAGGCTTTTTTGTAAGGCCGTTCGCTGACCAGGGCGTCGAACATGTCGCATAGTCCGCAAATTCGTCCCACAAGGGGGATCTGTTCTTCTTTGAGCCCGCGGGGATATCCGGTACCGTCCCATTTTTCGTGATGAGTAAGCGCGATTTCCTTGGCCATCTGCATGACTTTGGCCTTGCTGCCGGAGAGCAGCGAAGAGCCGACGGTGGCATGGTTTTTCATGATTTCACGTTCGCTGTTATTCAGGCGGTCACGCTTGAGAAGGATGCTGTCCGGGATGGCCACCTTGCCGATATCGTGCAAGGCACTGGCGACCTGGATCATCTCGCATTCCTCCTTGTTGAAGCCGAGTTTGGCGGCCAGCGCGGCGCAATAATAACTCATGCGCAGGATGTGCAGTCCCGTGACCCTGTCACGGAATTCCGCAACGCGCGCCAGCCGGTGCACCATGTCCAACTGGGCCTCATACAGGTCTTGGGTGCGTTTGAGAACTTTGTCTTCCAGAAGTTTATTCTGATTGCGCAGTTGGTCGTAGAGCATATGCGCTTCAATGATATTGCGGATACGGATGATGACTTCCACCCTGTCGTAAGGTTTGTTCAGGTAATCTCTGGCCCCGGCTTCCAGGGCGAGATAGCGCATGTCCGCGCCTCCTACCTGGGTCAGAACCAGGATCGGGATGTATTCCTCCCCTTCGATTTCCTTGAGCTGGGTCATGATCTGAAACCCGTCAAGGTAGGGCATGTTCAGATCGAGGATGACCACGTCAGGGTGCAGTTTTTTATAGGCTTCCTTGACGTCACGGGAATCGTAGACGGAGGTAATGGTCTGATACCCCGCCTTGCGCAGGATCTCTTCCAGGATGCGGGCGCTGACCGGCTGGTCATCGACGATGAGGATCTTCGCGGACAATATTTTTTCTTCTGGGATCATGGGCGTCTCCGGTTAAAGAATTTCGGCAGTGTATTGTCAAGCTGATGAAAGAACGTGTAATCCGTCGAGTCGCTGCGGACAGGCGTCACCGTGACGAAATTCTGGTGCAGGGCGTTGGAGTCCATGCGGACGTCTTTCCCTCGTAGCGGCATCCGGCCGGTCATCCAGTGGTATTCGCGCAAATTCGGGTCTTTGCGTTTGCGGAACGTCCCATGGATCGGCACCATCCCCTGGTAGGTCAGTTTAAAGCCTTTGACGCGGGAAGGTTTTACGTTAGGGACGTTGACATTCAAAAATGTCCCTTTGGGGATGCGGGACGTCGCGACAAGTGTTGCCAGACGCGCCCCGCAGCGCGCCGCGTAGGAGAAATCCGGGTTGAGGAAGGCGGCCAGCGAGATCGCGATCGATGGGATCCCTAAAAGCGCCCCTTCTCTGGCTCCGGCGACCGTGCCGGAATAAAAGACGCTGCAGCCGTCGTTGGGGCCGAGGTTGATACCGGAGATGACCATGTCGGGTTTACGCTTTAGAATGACACCGATAGCAAATTTCACACAATCAGCCGGCGTGCCGCTTATCCCGTGGCCGAAAAATTTGTCCCGCCGCCGGACCTTTTTGTGCCAGATCGGGTGCGCGAGGGTGATGCCGTGGCCGACGGAACTGCGTTCCGAATCAGGAGCCACGACCGTTACTTTTCCGATCTTTTTGAGTTCTAAATAGAGGGCGTAAATCCCCTCGGCATAAATGCCGTCGTCGTTTGTCAGAAGAATATGCATTCGCAACCACTTACAAAGTATCAAATAAAATAACGTCCTGATAAAACCATTTCACTATATCATATCAGCGGGAATCTGACTAGTATCTTGTCTGTTTTGTTTTTGTCTGTTTTCTGTTGGTCTAGATGGAATATTCCGGATCAAGGACGAGGGATTTGGTGAGGCAGTCGACGATCTTTGCAACACCGGAGGCGGTGGGTTCGTGTTCATCCAAGACCAGATCGACCTCGGCCTGGGTGAAGTTGTTGGGGCCGACATTGACCACAATCGTCTTGTTGGGGCTGTTGAGGTATTTGAGCATGTTGAGTTCATCGTCATCGATGTCCGAAACGCTGGTGATGAGGATGAGGCCGGCGTCGGTGAGGACATGGGCCAGTTCTCCCAATTGCTGGATGTGCTGGACGCGGCTTAGAACACGGTCATTACTGCCGTTGCTGGAAGTCAGGATCTGATTCGAAACGCCCAAGAAGTAGGTGAACTTCCCCATTTTAAACAGAGTTTCTTCCAGCGCCTTGGCGAGGACCTGTTTGCCCGTATCTACTTGTCCGGTCAGGACGATTAGAACAGCCTTGTGCTGATATTTCATCGCGCGTTTGTCGGGTGTGATGTCGCTGCGCGTCCAGCTGAATTCGCGGTTCTTTACATGCTGGCCAAGGACACTATCCTGGGCATAGACCGGTGCTAAGATGATCCCCCCTCCGGCAATTTCATAGTTGTCCACAATGACAAAGCGTCCGGTCTCCGGGATAAAATGGATGTCGTCAAAGGCAATGGGTTTGAGCGTTTCAAAGACGCATTCAGCCACATCGTGCCGGTCGACCTGCGGTTTGTTCTGGATCGATGATAGCTCGGAAGCGTCCAGTACGTTGATGATTTCGGAAAGGACGACCGGGACCTGCTGGGTGGCGATCTTCAATTTGTAATTTTTGCCTTTGACGAACGGTTGTTTGCCCATCCAGAAAATGTTGGCCTTGAATTTGGTGCCGGTGTGCGGCTGTTTTTCCTTGGCTTTGCACATGATCTCGCCCGGGCGCACGTACACTTGCGTTTCCAGCGTGACACCGGTGCTCTGCCCGGCAAAGGCGAAATTATTGACAGCTTTGGGGAAGGCCTCCACGCTGGTGACGCGCGAGGTCTTTTTTGAAGGCAGAAAAATAACGTCGTCGCCGACCGTGACGCTGCCGGATTCCACGCGCCCGGCGAAAATACGGCGCTCATCCCCCTGCGCGGTAAATTTATAAATGTCCTGGACGGGAAAGCGCAGTTCGCGTTCGTGGTTGGGCGCGGCCTTGGTGAAATGGTCCAGCGCCTGCAGAACAGACAACTCTTTGTACCAGGGCATTTTTGTTGAGAGTTCGACAATGTTTTCCCCTTCCCGCGCGGCGAGGGGGATGAAATTCGTGGGCTTGAGATTGATCTCGCGCAGGAATTCCTCGTATTGTGTTTTGATGTCCTCAAAGACCTCGCGGTCGTAATGGACCAGGTCCATCTTGTTCACGCAGATGGTTATATTTTTGATCCCCAGAAACGACATCATGTAGCCGTGGCGCTTGGAATTTTCCTTGATCCCTTCGTGCGCGTCGATGACCAGGACCGCCGCTTCGGCCCGCGCCGCGCCGGTGATCATGTTCTTCAAGAATTCGATGTGGCCGGGCGCGTCGATGATGATGTAGTCGCGTTTTTTCGATTTGAAAAAGCTACGGGCGGTGTCGATAGTGATCCCTTGCGACTGTTCGTCCTTTAAGGCATCGAGGAGAAAAGCATATTCGAAGGGCTTGGCGTTGCGCTTGCAGTTCTCCCGGACGGCTTCAAGTTTGCCTTGCGGCAGCGAGCCGGTGTCCGCCAGCAAGCGGCCGATGAGCGTGCTCTTGCCGTGGTCGACGTGGCCGACGATGACAACGTTCATTTGTTCGCGCATTATAGTCATCAGTCTTCAGTCATCAGTCGTCAGAAGTCATCAGTCCTTAGTTTTGTCTGAAGACTGACGACTGACGTCTGCTCCTATTACATGTAACCGTCTCTTCGTAATCCCTCTAGTCCCCCACCCCCGTCTTTGTCCTGGGCGCGGCCGGAGCGTTCGGCGATATTGGCGAATTTTCCGGCGCGCAATTCTTCCACGATCTCGTGGACGGTTTTCGCGGTGGATTCAACCGCCGAGGTGCAGGGATAGCAACCTAATGAGCGATAACGCTTGCCATCCCCCTGGTCGAAATACAATTTTGTCACCGGGATGTTTTCACGCTCGATATATTCCCAAATATTCAACTCCGTCCAATCCAAAAGCGGATGAATGCGTAAATGCGTTCCCGGCGCGAAATCAGTTTTAAATTGGTTCCACAATTCCGGCGGCTGGTCGCCGACATCCCAGTCGTTGTTGCGGTCCCGCGGTGAAAAATAACGTTCCTTGGAACGGCTTCCTTCCTCATCCGCGCGCACGCCGACAATGACGCCGGTGTAGGGTTCCTTGTTCGTGTCCAATTCATATTTGCCGGTCTCATGGTTCATCCGGTAGCGCGGCCAATCCCCGGCGAGCGTATGTTTAAGCGCTTCGGTCTTAAGCGATTTGCAGCAGGCCAGGCGGTCGATCTTGCCCTCTGGAAATGTCTGTTTGGCTTTGAGCGCTTCCGTGTTCTGGCCGTAGATCATGTTCAGTTTCCATTCCTTGGCCAGACGGTCGCGGTAAGCGATCATCTCGGGAATTTTATAGCTCGTGTCGATATGGACCAGCGGGAACGGCACGTGCCCGAAAAACGCCTTGCGGGCGAGCCATAGCAATACGGTGCTGTCTTTGCCAATGGACCAGAGCATGACCAGGCTTTTGAATTCGCGGTACGCCTCGCGCAAAATATAAACGCTTTGCGCCTCGAGGCTGTCTAATTTGGTCATTGTTTTGTCGTTCATCATTTACCTTATTACTATACCTGAAACGTATCTCGTATCTCGTGAAGCGCTTCACGAAATACGATTCACGCTTCACGGCGAGGCCGGTTATGCAACCCGCATTCCTTGTGTTCAGGATTTTCCCACCACCAGCGCCCGGCGCGGATATCCTCGCCGGGTTTGACGGCGCGCGTGCAGCTGGCGCAGCCGATGGAGATAAACCCTTTCGCGTGCAACGGATTGACGTCGACCTTGTGCGTCGTTATATATTCCCGCAGTTCCTTCAGGCCCCAATGGGCCAGCGGATTGATCTTGATCTTGCCGTTGGCCTCATCCCATTCAAAGGTTTCAACATTGTCGCGCGTGACCGCCTGCCCGCGGCGTAATCCGCAGATCCAGGCGTCAAATTTCTTGAGTGCCCGTTTTAACGGTTCTACTTTACGGATGCCGCAGCAAAGTTTGCGGTTCTCAACGCTTTCATAGAACAGATTGATCCCGTGATTGCGCACCATGTCTTCCACCGCTTCCGTGTCCGGATAATAAACGATAAAGGGCATTGGGTAACGCTTTTGGGTCTTGGCCAGGAGTTCATAGGTTTCCTGGAATAAACGACCGGTATCGAGCGTGAATATCTCCACCTCCGGAGCGATTTGAGCGATCATATCGGTGATGACCTGGTCTTCTTCTCCGAGACTCGAGGCAAACGTCACCCGAGCACCGAATTCTTTATGGGCGAATTTGATGATCTGTTCCGGCGTGAAATCCTGTGTCGCGGCGAGATATTTTTGGATCTTATCGGGTGTCATATTTGAAATGTCGGCGTGCTGTCGACCTCGCGTTTGCGGTTACTGATATCTTCAAAATTGAACTTGTCCATCGCTTTTAGAAATTCCTGGTTGACTTCCCGCCAGATGGGGCTGAAGATCGGGCTGCTCTTTTCATCTCGGGAATTATTGGCGTCCTGGAAATTTTCCATCATGTCATTTAGCTTAATTTCCCGCGGCGATTTTCGCAAGAGATATCCGCCGTTTTTTCCGCGCACGCTTTCCACATATCCGATCTGTTTTAAATGGATCAGGATCTGGGTCAGGAATTTGACCGGGACCTGCTGGCGTTGCGCGATCTGTTCGACCTGCAACGGCTCCGGATTGGGCCAATGCAGGGAAAGCTCCAGCAAGGCGCGGCACGCGTAATCAATTTTGGCGGAAATTTTCATAAACCGTTTAATCTCTACTAAGTTGATTGTCTTAGTAAAGTATAAACTGTTTTGCCAGATTGTCAATGATTTTTCTGCAGGCGGGCAACGATCTTGGCGCTTCCAGAAGGCATAGGATATTCGGTCAACTTATTTATTGGCAGCCACTTGCGTAATAAATGATTTTTAGGAGAAGTCTTAAATTGGCAGTGGAATACATGCAGATTGACCCGGAATTGGGTATAAAAATGCCGGACATTCATTAAATGGCGGCTTGAGGTGATATCAATATCAAGCTCTTCGTTCAGCTCTCTTTTTAAGGCGTCCTGTGGCGTCTCTCCCTTCTCTATTTTACCTCCGGGGAATTCCCAAAGGTCGGCCAGTAATCCTTTTGACGGGCGCTTTTGGATAAGGTATTTATTTCCCTGTTGAAGGATACCAATGGCGACTTCTAAATCCTGGATGATCTTTTTTTTAGGTTTTGGAATGATCTCCTGAATACCTTTCTGATAAGCCGCACAACGACTTTTTACCGGGCAGAGTAAACAAAGCGGTTCACGGTTCCGGCAGATCAAGGCGCCTAATTCCATGAGGGCCTGGTTGAACGTTCCCGCGTTTTGCTGCGGGATAGCCTTTCGCAGGAATTTTTCGATGCGGTGATCTTGGGAAGTATCCGCAAATCCTTTCAGCGCCAGCACGCGCATCACCACCCGCCGGACGTTGGCGTCAATGATGGTGCGCGGAATATCAAAAGCAATGCTGGCCACCGCCCCGGTCGTGTATGGTCCAAAGCCGGGAAGTTTACGAAGCTGCTCGGGATCTTCGGGAATTTCCCCCCCATGTTCGGCGCAGATGATCTGCGCGGCTTTGTGGAGATTCTTGGCGCGCTGGTAATATCCCAGTCCTTGCCAGGCCTTCAGGATTTTTTGCAACGGAGCGTTTTTTAAGGCTTCAACCGTTGGAAAGATCTTGATCCATTTTTGATAATAGGGAATGACCGCGTTGACGGTCGTTTGCTGCAGCATGATCTCCGAGATCCAGATCTTGTACGGATCACGCGTTTCGCGCCAGGGCAGGCGCCGGGCGTGTTTTTTATACCAGTTTACCAGATTCCGGCTGAAGAGGGTCTGTTCAGGCTTCATTGATCAGTTTCAGGAAAAGATCGACCAGGACATCATGCCGGCCGAGCGGCTTGGTAATCCGGAAACGAACGTCGGGATGATGCTCTCGGGCCCGGTTGATAATTTTGGGGATGTCCGCGGAGGCGTGTTTGCCGGAATTCAGAAAATTAAGCAGGACAATAATTTCGCCGGCGCCTTTGTCGACGCACCGCTGGATGCCTTCGGGGATACCAGGCGACTCGATCTCCAGGAACGCGGGCTCCACAATGCTGATGTCGCTTCTTTTTTCAAGACTTCGCGCGAGAAGCTCGATTTCTGCGCGCGCTTTCGGTTCTCTGCTTCCATGCGATACCAGAAGGATTGCCTTCATCGATGGACAGTCCGTAACGGATGCGGGGAAAGCGAGATTTTGACCTTTGCGTTAAAAGGGAACCGGACCGGATGGTGGGTGCCGTCGACATAGATCATGCCGTTACGCATAAGAGACGTCACCTCGATGGTTTTTTTTTCAGCCAGGACCCCTCCTTTTAGCCGGGCCGAGGGATTGGCCGCGTAATACAGCTCCCGGGGCATGTACTGGATCTTCTTGTCCGTTATTTTTAAAATTTTTCCGCCGGCCGATTTGATGGCTCCGGAACTTCCCGCGGGTGTTGAAACCCAAAGCCCGGAACTGCGCTGTTGTTCCGCGGCCCCCTTCAGCTGAAGATAATACCGGCTCAAGGCCGCGGGGTTGCGGTGGCAGATCAAGACATCGTTCAGGGCCTCCACGGGACGGCGCCCCTTGACTTCGATCCGCAATCGTTGCCAGAGCTCTATTCGGCAGGAATTTTGAATAAGACCCAGAATAATCCGTTCGAAATCTTTGTGGTCAGCCGTGCAGAGTTTCCCTACGCTCGTGCTCGGAGAGGAATTGACGCCCAGGATAACTTGCCGCCGGATATGCCTTGCGGCTTCAAGAAAAGTCCCGTCCCCGCCTACCGTGATGACGAGGCTGTAGCGTTGATAGGAGGCCCTCTGTTCACGCGCTTGTTTTTTATAGCGGATCCCATACCGGCCCAGGACGCGTTCAACGGTCTTGAGCGTGGCGTAATGTTCGTCATGCGCTTTCTTAAAACGGCCCATCCATTGGGTCATATTTTCCTCAGTGCTGCCGGGAAAACGGTTTTTACGTTCTTTAAAATATATGGAATACGCGCTTTTTTTATAGAGCACAAGAACGTTGGATAACAGGTTTTTCATAGCTGGCCTTTGGACGAGACGGCTGGTGGTATATTGTGAAAACGGACCCGGTGTTCAAGCTCGGAAATGGAAGCGAAAATGGCGTCGGCCCCTTCCAGGTATTTGCGGGGCAGCGAGGTTTCCAGGGCCAGGCACCGCAGCCCCGCCTTCTTGGCTGACCGGATCCCGAACGGCGCGTTTTCGATGACGACCGCCCGGGCCGGTTGTACATTCAATTTTTTCAGGCTTTTGAGGTACGGTTCCGGGTGAGGTTTTCCGTGGTGGACATCATTGCCGGTTACGACAACTTCGAAAAGTTCGCGGACCGGTCTCGGGAGGATCCTTTCCATTTCATGGCGGGATGTCCCCGTCACCAGCGCCAGGCGGAATTTGTCCCGATGCAGCTTTTTGACAAGCGTGCGTGCGCCGGTGATAAAACGGGAGCGGACAATCTTTTTAAAGAGGATTTCTTTCTCGCGCAATATTCGGTGCGCCTGGTGTTTGCTAACCGATTTCCCGTACTGGACGCAAATTTCCTTGACGCTGCGGATACCCTGCTGGCCTTCACGGCAGTAAACATCATAATACGTGACGGGAATGCCGATACTTTTCAGCACGGTTTTCCAGGAATGAAAATGGTCCGGCATGGTGTTGGTGATAACGCCGTCCATGTCGAAGATAATTGCCTGTGCGCTGATGGATTGCCTGGGCATGCTTACGATTATATTAAGCCGGTAACAAAAGGCAAGGGAATTTAACTGTCGGGGGTATATTCATAGGGGGTGTTGTAGAGAAATGACGGTTAGCGCTTGTGTTTGCGTTGGGCTTCACGCCGCATTCTTTCAATTCGTTTCATGGCGTCGGCCAGTTTTTTCTGCGCGGCCTTGCGTGCTTTTTCCAGTTCCAGCGCTTTCCTTTGCCGTTCGCGATCGGCTCTTTGTTTTGCCAGCTCTTTGTTTCGGATTTCTCTGTTTTTTTGCGTTTCCGCCCTTTTTTGAGCGGCTATTTTTTGCTGGAGGTTACGTTGTTTGGCTTGCTGGTCCTTTTGTTCCTTTAGCCGGAATTTTCCCAGGAATTGTTGCTGTTCCCCAGGCGTTGCGTCCGCCCAATTCTTCCCGGTTTGCCGTTTATACTGCGTGCGGACTTCCAATGTCGACCCGGCAGTTAACGACCTCTGTTGGTTTGGAGTCCCCGTCCCCGCGGAATCCGCGGCTTGCGTTTTATCCGTGGCGTTGTATTGCTGCACAAAGCCCCGTTTTTCTTCCGTCGTCGCCGTTCCCCAAGGTTTGCCCGTTTTTTCTTCGAATTTTTTTTGGAACGTATCCATGGAAACATCCTGGGCAAAGGACAACCTCGCGGTCATTGAAGCCAGCAACAGGAAAAAAAGGGTTATGGAAGGACAAACAGGGCCTCGACAGCAGTTTTTCATATTAAAAGTATAACATATTTTTAATCGCCAGAGATGGATTGTCTTAACGGCGGTCCTGGTCTTGGGCAGGTTGTAACTGGGTTTGCAATGCCGCGAGTTTGCTCTTTACTTTTTCCAGCGCTGACTCTTTCTCGAACAATTGAGCACGGGTCGTGGTCAATTGTTCATGTAACTCGGTGACATCACTGCTGCTGGCTTCAAGTTTACGGGTCGCTTCCTTAAGTTTCCCGCGATAGAGGACGAGGATGCCCTCCCATTCCAGGAGCGCTTTGTCTTTGGAGGATAGTATGGCACCGACTTGCTTCTCTTTGGCCACTGTCTCCCCCTGGAGGGAAGCAAGGCTTTCTTCCAGAGATTGGATCTGGGTATTTTTTTCTTCGATGATCCTTTGCCCCAAGGCCAGGCGGGATTGAATGTTAGCGTAGGCCTCATGCAAGGAAGCAAGGGTGTTGACCTTCTCGGTTAACGTCATTTCCTTTTCGGCAAGTTTGAGTGAAAATTCGATGATTTCTTTCGTGAGGTCAATGATCCGCTGGTTTCTTAAATCCGTGTCGTTGTGCAGTTTTTCAAGTTCTTTTCTGACGCTGGTTAGTTCGTCGCGAAGATCGGTGATTTCTTCCCAGGGATCGGCAAAGGGAAGGTTTTGTTGGTTCTCCCGGGCAGTTTTGTCTGCGGCCGGGCCTGCCTGTCCGGCCGAGTAGGTCCCGCTCCGCGGGACAGGCCGGATTGTGTTTTTGGCAATCTGAGATACATCTACATCGGTTGTCCTAGGTAAAACGGTCTGTTGTTCCGTCTCGTTTTGCATTTTTTGCAACCAGAAGTATTGTTTTTGCCGGCAAGCCAGAGCGTATGACAACCGTTCTTTTTCAAGGAGGAGCGCGGCATGAAGCGCTTCCAAAGGGCTTGGGGAAGCGTTGTTGAGCTGCCAACTTTTTTCGGGAACGTTAAACCGTTCCTGGATGTCCGCCAGTCCCCGTTGGATAAAATCAGCCGTATGGGTGCCTTGGAGGATGGTTTCGATCAGCCGGTCGCGGTCCCGGGTTACGGCCGCTAACTTTTGTCGTGTCTGATCGGTGGATTCAAGAAGATCTTCCACCAGATAGAGTTCGATCTTTTGCCGGCTTGGTATATCAGCCCGGTCGCTGATTTGTGGAAAATTCTCCCGGGCCGTCCGGTTGTCCGGATCGAGTAAAAGCGCCCTGCTGAAATAATCCAGCGCTTGCGGCAGATTACGCTGTTGATAGTAGCTAATCCCCCGGCGCGCGAATTTCTCCGCGATATCCGGGCTTGGGGCGTCGCTTGAAGGGATGTTTGTCTGGGGGAGGGGGAATGCCGGGGTACAGAGAAAAAGACAACTGATCAATGAGAAGGACAGCGCGCAAGAAAGTTTGTGGGGCATTCTGGCGTTTAAGTGGTTTCTCCCGCCGTATTTCTGGGATCGGATGAATTGAGCGGGGGATGCTTTTGTTTGGGCATGTGGTAATCCATCCATGCCTGGGAAAACCGTTCCAGCCAGTCCAGGGAAGCCCGCTCGAAACCGATGTCCTGGCCGGCCTTCTCGCTCTCGATCCAGCGGTGCCGGTCGATCTCTTCGATAACCTTTTTATTGCCCAGCAGCTTTTTCGCGGTTTCCCCGTTCATGAGGCCTCCCGTCGTTTTTGATCAAGCGATTGTGATGGACGTGGCTAAATAAACGTCCTGGATGGCGTTGAGGAGTTTTACACCCTCCCGCATCGTTTTTTGGAACGCCTTGCGTCCGGAAATAAGACCCATGCCGCCGGCGCGCTTGTTGATGATCGCGGTGCGGATGGCCTCCTGGAGATCGTTTTCGCCCGATGCTCCGCCGGAGTTGATCAGGCCGATCCTGCCCATGTAGCAGTTGGCGACCTGGTAGCGGCACAGGTCGATCGGGTTGCTGGAAGTAAGCTGTTCGTAGACCAGAGGATGTGTTTTACCGAATTTGACGGCCGTATACCCGCCGTTATTTTCCGGCAGCTTTTGCTTGATGATATCAGCTTCGATCGTCACACCCAGGTGGTTTGCCTGGCCCGTGAGATCGGCGGAAACATGATAATCGTCGTTCCCTTTTTTGAAGGCGGGATTGCGGAGATAGCACCAGAGGACCGTGAACAGCCCCAACTCGTGCGCCCGGCAGAAGGCCTGCGAAATCTCTTCGATCTGGCGGTGCGACTCTTCCGAGCCGAAATAAATTGTCGCTCCGATACCGACGGCGCCCATGTCCGAAGCTTGCTCGACGCGGGCGAACAGGCGCTGGTCATATTTGTTCGGGTAAACCAGAAATTCGTTGTGGTTGATCTTGACGATAAACGGGATCTTGTGGGCGTATTTGCGGGACGTGATCCCCAGGACGCCCAGCGTTGAGGCGACGGCGTTACAGCCGCCTTCAACAGCGAGGCGGACGATGTTTTCCGGATCAAAATAGATCGGGTTGGGCGCGAATGACGCCCCCGCGGAATGCTCGATCCCCTGGTCCACCGGGAGGATGGACAAGTACCCGGTCCCCGCGAGACGGCCGTGGTCAAACATCCACTGCAGGTTGCGCAGGACGGTGTTGGAACGGTCTGACTGGACCAAAACGCGGTCAATATAATCGGGCCCTGGCAGGGTCAAAGTTTCTTTGGGGATCGTGGTACAGCGGTGTTCCAGCAGTGTTTTTGCTTCTTCGCCCAGACGGTCAATCACATCGTTCATCAGTGACTCTCTTTCTATTCAACTGGAATGTGTTACGGGAATGAAACACCCCCATTGTAATTAAATTTATATTAAAAGCAAGAAAAAAATAGTACGGGCGGAAGGGAATTCTACCGTTTAGGACGCGTGAGAAAAAATAATCCCATGTAGACTTTGGGTTCGATGAGATATCCTTTACGCGACATTTGTTTTAACCAATGTTCCGCCTTGGCCAGCGGCACCTCATGGACGACAATGTTTTCGGTATGGTCTCCCCCGCCGCGCGCGACTTTACGCAGCCCATAGGCCCGGACGACAGTGACGATGTCCGCCGTAAATCCGCTGGAGACCGGCCCCGCCAGCAATTTGACGATCCGCCGGGCCTGGTATCCGGTTTCTTCCAGTAACTCGCGTTTGGCCGCCGAAGCGATGGATTCTTTGTGATATCTTGGCTCATCGCTGATGAGCCCGGCCGGAAACTCGATGACGTGTTTTCGTACCGGCGCGCGGTATTGGTCTATTAAGATGACCTTGTCTTCGTCCGTCAACGCGAGGACGATCACGATGCCGCGGCAATTATTGCGCTCGACATATTCCCATCCGTCGTGGCGCAGGAAGCGGATAAATTTTCCTTCTTTAAGGACTACCGCCGGAGTTTTGTGTTTTAGTCGTGGGGGCATGGCGGGGTTACAACTGCAGTTGGCCGGCGATGGCCTGCGTGAGAGGCGCGATCGTTTCTGCGGAAAAATCGAAACGGATCCCGGCGGTTTTAAATAATTCCGGCAGCGGTTTTGATCCGCCCAGCGCCAGGGCCATCTTATAATTTTCCAGAGCGGTCTTGGGGTCTTTGCGGGCGCTGTGCCATAATTGCAAGGCCCCCAACTGCGCGATGCCGTATTCGATATAATAAAACGGCACTTCAAAGATGTGCAGCTGGCGGTGCCAGAGGAAGGCGTGTTCTTCCTCAAGACTTTTCCAATCCACCCCATCGCCCCCGAAGCGCCGGTGGGTCCGCAGCCAGGCCTCCCGGCGTTCGTCAGGGGTATGGCCTGGATGTTCGTAGAGCCAATGCTGGAACGCGTCGATAATGGCCACCCACACCAGGATAAACGCGATCCCCTCCCAATGTTCGCGCCGCGAACGCTGTTCATCTTCGGGGCCGTAAAAGACCGAGAGATACGGGTCAGCAAGCAGTTCCATCCCCATGGAGGCCACTTCGTTAAACTCCATGGGGCCGTGGCGGTAATTTAAAAGAGGGTCGCCGGCGCAGGCCAGGGCATGGAACGCGTGACCGGCTTCGTGCAGGAGCGTGCGCACGTCATCGTCCAGCCCGACGGCGTTCATGAAAATAAAAGGCTTGCGCGCTTCATCGAGTGTCGACTGGTAGCCGCCGGGCGCTTTGCCTTTGCGGCTTTCAAGGTCAAGGGACCCGGTCTTGAGCATTTCGGAAAAGTTTTTCCCCAGCCCCGGGTCCAGACGCTCAAAAATACGCTGGCAACCTTCCATCAATTCGTTGGCCCGGTTAAATGGCCGCAACGGCGGTCTTCCTAAGGGATCGACGGCCGTGTCCCAGGGACGCAACGCCTGGAGCTGCATTTCTTTTTTCCGGCGTTCGAGGACCCGCTGCCATAATGGTACGACCAGCTTTTCGATGGACTGGTGATATTGTTTGCAGCTCTGCGACGTGTAATCGAAGCGGTGCAGCGAGCGGAATTTGTATTCGCAAAAATTCGCGCATCCGGCGTTTTTGGCTATCGTGACCCGCAATGATACCAGCCGGTCGAACAGTTTTTCCAACTGGTCTTTGTCGCGCAAGCGCCGGCCGGCGGCGGCTTTCCAGGCGCGTTCGCGCAGTCCGCGGTCCGGTTCATACAAAACTTTCCCCATCTCCGGCATGGTCCGTTCTTTCCCCTCAAATTCAACCGTCATCGCGCCGGTGATCGTTTGGTATTCCTGGGTAAGGAGGTCGACTTCAGTCTGGAGCATGACGTTTTCCTGGACGAACAGATCAACGTCCGTCCGGAGGCCGCGCGCGTAGACGTGATAGAGCTGTTCATTAAGATGCCAGTGCGCCTGTTCTGCGAGGAACTTGCGGTTGAGCTGGTCCGTGAATACTTTGACCACGGGCTGGATCGTTTCGATGAACTGTTGATAGGCCCGGGCGCGGGACGGATCGTCCGTCTGGCAGGTCATGCGGATATAGAGAATGGTCCCCGCCTGGCTTAGAGCGGCCTCCAGTTCCGAGCGGTCCCGCAGCCATTCCTCCATCTCCAAAGAGGAATGGATCGACCGTTCCAGGAGCTTCTGGCACAACGGTTTTACCTGGTCCAATACGGTCAGGTCGGCCTGCGGCGGGACAAAACGTCGCTCCTGATAGGGGCCCAGTTGTTCGAAGTCCAGTTTGGCGGTTGTATCTGCGGGCATCTTTTGTCCTTATACGAAATGTTGACAAAACATATTTTTAAAGTATAATTGGAACCTCAATTCAATTTTAAACGAGGAAATAGCATGCCAAAACAATGTGTTATCTGTCATAAAGGTCCGATACCCGGCGCCAAATATAAACGCCGCGGTCAGATCAAAAGGACCGGCGGCGCCGGTTCGAAAATCGTTGGAAAATCGTTGCGCCGTTTCCTGCCTAATCTGCAGCGGGTCAAAATTGTCCTCGATGGAACGGTCAGGCGCGTCAATGTGTGCACCAGCTGCATCAGCGCCGGAAAAATCCTCAAAGCTTAAATTCGTATCTCGTCGTTCCTATTTCGTATCTCGTATAAACTGCGAAATACGAGATACGGTATACGGGCGACGTCATTCACTTAACCGAATATCTTTCAATTTCAGCTGCGGGGTCGGCTCTTTATTCCAGTCATCGAGCGTGATCTGATATGCCAGATCGATCTTCCCCCCGGGGTGGATCAGTCCGCTGTATCTCGCCATCCCGAACCCAACCGCTGAAATCGTGTAATCCCCGTCCGAAACCCAGAACTTCAGGGTATCCTTGCCCATGATCTTCGGGAACGTTTTGACCGTAACGGCACGCGAACAGAAAACCGGCGCCGGGTTCCCTTCGCCGAAAGGCTCCATTTCTCCGATGATGCCGGCCATCTCCATCGTCACGCTGGACAAAGGGATCTCGCAGTCAATGGAAAGTGTCGGGACAAGTTTTTTCGCTTCCAGCATTTCCTGCGCGATCTCGTTAATGAGCGTTTTAAAAGGGTCGATGTTCTCTTCCTTGATGGTCAGCCCGGCCGCGCCTTCGTGCCCGCCGAAAGCTTCCAGATACCGCGCGCAGCTTGAAAGGGCGTTATGCAGATGAAACCCGTTGATGGAACGCGCCGACGCCGTGCCGATGCCGTCTTCATCGATGGAGATGACGACCGCCGGCCGGTAATATTTGTCGGTGATTTTTGAAGCGACGATGCCCAGCACCCCTTTATGCCAGCCTTCTTTGCTCAAGACGATCACTTTCTGGTCCTTAAAATTGACGTCCTGTTCGACGATCGTCATGGCTTCCTCCACGATGTTGCCTTGCATCTTCTGGCGTTCACTGTTGTGGCGTTCGAGCGTTTTGGCAAGGTCAAAGGCCTTTTGCGGGTCTTCGCTCAAAAAAAGATCCAGGGAGGTATGGGCCGTGTCCATTCGTCCGGCGGCGTTGATCCGCGGCCCCAGGATAAACCCCACGTGAAAAGGCGTGACTTTTTTCCCTTTGATCTTGGCCGTCTCCAAGAGGGCCAGCAACCCTTTGTTGCGGGTGTCGGCGATCCTGGCCAGGCCGGATTTGACGATGATCCGGTTTTCCCCCTGCAACGGCACGATGTCGGCGATCGTGCCGATCGCGGCCAGGTCCAGCAGATCTTCGCTCGGTTTTCCTGTCAATGCCTGGATCAATTTTGTCACGAGGCCTACCGATGCTAAATGTTTAAACGGATACGGGCAATCTTTTTGTTTGGGGTTGATGATCGCGACGGCTTTGG
The DNA here is from genome assembly GCA_016212005.1 of Candidatus Omnitrophota bacterium. GTDB lineage: Bacteria > Omnitrophota > Gorgyraeia > Zapsychrales > Zapsychraceae > UBA10015. The sequence goes on from JACRHP010000087.1 coordinate 17,154, forward strand.
GAAGTTCTTCATCCGGCTCGTGGTGGTCAATGATGATGACCTCCACGCCGGATTGATTAAGCAGATCCACTTCTTTGTGGGCGTTAATACCGCAGTCAACAGCGATTAAAAGTTTGACGTCTTTCTCACGGGCGAATTCCGCGACTTCTTCATTAAGCCCGTAACCGTGGTGAAACCGGTGCGGAATGTAATGGACGACTTCCAGTCCCAGCCGGGTAAGGACATTATTCATCAAAGCCGAAGAGGTAACGCCGTCTACGTCGTAGTCGCCGAAGACGAGGACGCATTCTTTTTTTTCTTGCGCCCGGCGGATCCGCCGCACGGCGGTATCCATGTTCTTTAAGAGGAACGGGTCGTGGAGTTTGCTAAGGTCGGATTTGAGGAAATCGCGGGCTTCCTGGATATCCCTGATCTCCCTGTTAACAAGGAGCTGGGCGATGATCGGGTGTACGCCAAGGGCGTCGCTTAAGACCGCCTGGAGTTTCGGGTCGGCATCCTGGATTTGCCAGTTTTTGTACACGCTTGCCTCTTACATCCTTTCCGGGGTGCTTAATCCCAGAAGGCGCAAGCCGTTGGCCAGGACGATCTTCGTCGCGTTGGCCAGGGCGAGGCGCTCGCAGGACAATTCCGGGTCTTCCCCAATGACGCGGTGCTGGTCGTAAAACCGGTGGAACGTCATGGCCAGTTCGTGCAAATAACTCATCAACGCGTACGGGTCAAGTTCATGATAGCAGATCATCAAGCTGTCGGGAAAACTGCCAAGTCTTTTGATGAGCTCGAGTTCTTCGGGTTCTTTCAATAAGGAAAATCCCTTTTCTTTCTGACGCAGCCCCGTTTCTCCGGCCTTTTTGTTGATGCTGTGGATCCGGGCGTGGGCGTATTGGATATAATAAACGGGGTTTTCCGGCGTTTCTTTTTTGGCCAGTTCCAGGTCGAAGTCCAGGTGCGCGTCGATATGGCGCATCAGGAAGAAAAAACGCGCGGCGTCGACACCGACTTCATCGATGACCTCGCGCAGGCTGATGAACTCCCCGCGGCGTGTGGACATCGACACGGGTTTGCCGTCGCGGTAGATCGTCGCCAGCTGCACGATGAGGACGTTCAGGGAATCCGGGCTCTTTCCCAGTGCCTGCACCGCGGCCTTGATGCGCGGGATGTAACCGTGGTGGTCCGGCCCCCAGATATTGATGATTTTTGTAAAGCCGCGTTCGTATTTGTTTTTGTGATAGACGATGTCCGGCAGAAGATACGTGTAGCTGCCGTCGCTTTTTTTGACGACGCGGTCTTTATCGTCACCGAAATGGGTGGATTTAAACCACAAGGCGCCGTCCTTTTCGTACAGGAACCCTTTTTCTTCCAGGAGGTTCAGGACGGCGGCGATATTTTCCTTGGTGGCGACCTTCGATTCATTGGTCCAGCATTCAAAACGCACGTTGAAATCTTCGAGGTCCTTGCGGATAACGGACAGGAGATACTCAACCCCGTAATTCTTGAAATTGACCCGGTCCTGGCTGGCGAGCTTCTCGAGAGTTTTGATCCCGGCTTTGGTGATAAATTCCCTAGCCATGTCCTTGATGTATTCGCCCTGATAGCCGTTTTCCGGTAAGCTCGCCTCGCCTCCAAGCAATTCAATGGCCCTGCAGCGGATGGATTCGCCCAAAAGGTTGATCTGGTTGCCGCCGTCATTGATGTAATATTCGCGGGTCGCTTTAAAACCGAGAAAATCCAGGATATGCGCCAGAGCGTCGCCGACGGCCGCCTGGCGGGCGTGGGCGACACTTAAAGGCCCGGTGGGGTTCGCGCTGACAAATTCGACCTGGACCTTCTGGCCGCGGCCGCAGTCACAGCGTCCGTAATCGTTTTTTGCCTTGAATATTTCTTCCAGGATCCCGAAAAGCGCCAGCGGCGTCAGGAAGAAATTGATAAAACCGGGGTTCTTGACCTCGATCTTGGCGATTTTGTTCTGAAACGGGGTGTCTGTGAGACTGTCCTGGAATATCCCGCGGAATTCCTCCGCGATGACAGCCGGCGCCTTACGCAGGAGTTTTGCTGATTTCAAGGCGATGTTGGCGGAAAATTCACCGTGGAGCCGTTGCGCCGGAAAGTCCAGATCGACCGGCGGCAGAACGACGCCGGAAGGCAGGTTCCGTTTTAAGGATTCTTCGAGATGTTTGGTCAGTTGTGCGCGCAAGTCGGATAGCATGGGTAGGAAACAGCCGTCCCGGAATGTCGTTCATGCCTGCCACTTGATTTGCGGGGCGTCCTGCCAGAGATATTCCAGTTGATAGAATTCCCTGACGCGTTTCTGGAAAACGTGGACAACCACATCGCCGGTGTCAACCACGACCCAGTCAGCCTTGCTTGCCCCTTCCCTCGCGCGCGGGGAAACGCCGGATTCAGCGAGTTTTTCCTCTATATAGTCGGCGACGGCGCGGGTCTGTCTATCGGCATTTCCGGAACACAGGACAAAATAATCGCAGTAATTCACGATCTTGCGCATGTCCAAGACAACGATATCTTCCGCTTTTTTTTCAGAAGCGAATCGGGCGATGGATTTGGCTGTCTGTCTGGAAGTCAATGAAACTATCGGGAATAGCAGGATTCAGATGATTACTTCTTTAATTTTGCCGCCTGGTCTTTGCTTAGGACCCTCCAGCACTCATGGGTGCCTTTCGGGGATTTGGCAACGGCGAAGAAACGGCCGCCTTTTTCCTGGACTTTATACTCGGTTGTGTTGAATTTGTCTTTGGTCTTCACATCGTAGAACGATAGTTGATCCATCTGCTCCTCCTTCACTGAATTGTACTTCGTGAAAAATAAATTTAAGTAGAGTCTAACCGATATTAAATAGCTTGTCAAATTAAAAAATGATTTTAAAATGATTTAATCGTTTAATTGCGCACACCGAGGAGCAGCGGGATCTGTTTTTCCTGCTCGTTAGTCAGCGGGCCCACCACGGAAAGATTATAACGCCCGTCGCGAAAAACGTCCTTGGCTACCCGCTGAATGTCGGCGCGGGTGACCCTTTCGTAATCCTTGATCAGCGATTTTAAAGTTTTGGTTTTGTTATGGCTGATCGTGGTCTCGCCAATCCAGAGCATATGTTCCATCGTATCTTCGAGGCCCAGGAGCATTTGCCCCAGGACATAATCCCGCGCCCGCGTGAATTCGCCGGTCGTGACGGCACAGCGTTTCATTTTCTCCAGTTCCGCGAGGACAAGTTGGATGGTTTCCTCGATTCTCTGGTTATCCACCCCGGCCCGGATCAGGAATACCCCGGTATCCTGCATGGTTCGGGACATACTGGAGATCGAATACGCGAGGCCGCGTTTTTCCCGTATTTCCACGAACAGCCGGCTGGACATGTTGCCGCCCAAAATAACGCTAAGAAGATTAAGGGCGTGGCGGTCTTTGTGGTTCTCGTCGTAGCCGATGGCGCCCAGCGCCACGTGCATCTGTTCGATTTTTTTCGACAAAAGCTTGACACGCGGCGCGGATTGGCTGTTGTCCGCCTTACGGTAGCCGGGGAACGCGGCCGCGGGTACTTTTTCAAACCGGGCTTTGGCCAGACGCGTGATCCGGTCATGGGTTAACCGTCCGCAGGCGGCGACGACAATATTCGCGGGCACGTAATGTTCCCGGTGAAATTGTTTAATGTCGTTTCTGGAAAACGCGCTCACGCTTTCCGGCGTGCCGGCCAGGTTCTTGCCCAGCGGGTGCTCCGGCCACAAAATCCCATCGAGGAGTTCCATGACCGTGAACTGCGGCAGGTCGCGGTACATCTTGATCTCTTCAACGACCACCGTTTTTTCCTTGGCGATATCCGCCTCGGCCATGTTGGGATGCAGCATCATGTCCGCCAGGACGTCAAAGGTCTGCGCGAGGTGTTGGGAAGGGATCTTGGCGTAAAAGCAGGTCTGTTCTTCGGAGGTAAAGGCGTTCAGCGCCCCTCCCACCCCTTCGATCGAGGTCTTGATCTCTTCGCAGGAATATTGGCGGCTGCCCTTGAACACGATGTGTTCCAGAAAATGCGCGGCCCCTTTGATGCGGTCCGGTTCATAGCGCCCGCCGACGCCGATCCAGAAACCGAGGGCGATGCTGTCACGCTCCTTCATGTCGTGGGTCACGATGCGCAACCCGTTCGGCAATGTCGTTTTGGTGTACATCAGGGCAGACTGTGCGATAGTTCCCGAACGAACCGGGAAACATCCGCAACCATTTTTTTTCTTTGTTTATGTTTAAATATTTCAGTGACAATCGCGCTTCCTACGATAACACCATCGGAAATATTTGCCATTTCCTTGACTTCTTTGGGAGTAGACACACCAAAGCCGATACAGATCGGCTTTTGAGTGTTTTTTCTCGCAAGGCCTATTTGGTGTTTGATTTCTTTGGTGAATATCATTTTGCCGGATCCGGTAACCCCCCGCAGGGAAACAAAATAAATAAAGCCTGTGGAGGCTTTGACGATTGCAGGTATGCGTTTGGGATCGGTCGTCGGCGCCAGAAAGAAAACGGTGGCGATCCCGTTTTTTCGGGCCGCGCGGATGAGCGTGTGCCCTTCTTCCGGCGGTAAATCCGGCACGATCAGGCCGTCCACGCCGGCGGCTTTGGCTTGGGCCGCGAAGCGTTCTTCACCGTAATGAAAAACGGGATTGTAATAGGTCATCAGCGCGATCGGGATCCCGGACCGCTGGCGGATACGTTTGACCGCGGCCAGGATGTTCCCCAGATTGACATGTTTTTTTAAAGCGCGTTGGGACGCGGCCTGGATCGTCGGCCCGTCCGCCAATGGATCGGAGAACGGCACGCCGAGCTCCACGATGTCGACACCGGCGCCTTCAAAAGCCAGCACCAGCTGTTCGGTCGTTTTCAGGTCCGGATCACCAGCGGTGACAAACGCGATGAACGCTTTCTTTTTTTTATTTTTTAACTCTTTAAATTTTAAATCAATTCTATTTTCCATAAGTCACAAGGTCACAATGTCCACAAGGTCACTGGTGGCTGGGTGACTTTGTGACTTGGTGACGATCATTTTATCAATCCTTTAATGCTCCCCATATCCTTATCTCCGCGACCGGACAAACAAACGATAACACTTTTCTGCCCTTTAACTTTCCGGGCAAGTTTTTCCAGATAGGCGATCGCATGGGCAGTTTCGAGGGCTGGAATGATTCCTTCCATCTGTGCCAGCAACCCAAGGGCATTTAAAGCTTCCTGATCAACAACCGATACATATTGCGCGCGGCCGATTTTTTGATAATAAGCGTGTTCGGGGCCCACGCCGGGATAATCCAGGCCCGCGGCGATCGAGTGGGCGGGTTTGATCTGGCCGTCTCTGGTTTCCAGGATCTTGCTTTTGCTGCCGTGCAAGATGCCGAGCTCTCCTTTTTCCAGGGATGCGGAATTCTCACCCGTATTGAGGCCCAGCCCCGCCGCTTCAACGCCGATCATGCGTACTTTGCGATCATCAAAGAAGGCGTGGAACAAGCCCATGGCATTGCTGCCACCGCCCACACAGGCAACGAGATAGTCTGGCAGGCGTTTTTCTTTGATAAGGAACTGGCGGCGCGCTTCGCGGCCGATGATTGACTGGAATTCCCGCACCATCAACGGGTAGGGATGCGGGCCGGCCACGGAGCCAATTACGTAAAAAGTGGAATCCACATTAGTGACCCAATCCCGAATGGCTTCATTCATCGCGTCTTTAAGGGTCCGGGAGCCACTGTTTACTGGAACAGGATTAGCTCCCAAAAGTTTCATCCGGTAGAAGTTCAAAGCTTGACGTTTAACGTCTTCCGCTCCCATGTAGATGACGCATTTCAATCCCATTAAAGCGGCCACCGTGGCGGTCGCCACACCATGTTGCCCGGCACCGGTCTCGGCGATGATGCGGGTCTTTTTCATCCGTTTGGCCAAAAGAACCTGACCCAGGGTGTTATTGATCTTGTGCGCTCCGGTATGAAGCAGGTCTTCGCGTTTGAGATAAACCTTGAGGGTCTTCAGATGCCGGCTTAAGCGTTCGGCCAGATACAGGCTCGTCGGCCGGCCCGCGTATTCGTTGAGATAGTGCGTGAGTTCTTTTTTAAAGGATTTGTCCTTGCGGGCGGCGCGAAAGACATTTTCCAGCTCTTCCAGGAGAGCCATCAAGGTCTCGGGTACGTATTTGCCCCCGAACTCCCCGAAATATCCTTTTTTATCCGGTAATGACATGGGTTTTATTGAAGCACAAATTTACGGTGAAGTCAAAGACTGTTCTTGTTTAGATAGCAATTGCAGAACTTCCAGCTCGTCTTTGTCGAACCAGAGGCATTTGCATATCGGACATTGGTCAATCTCCACGGCGTATTGTGCGCTGTAAAATCGCCGTGACATTTTGTTTTGATAATCCTGACATCGGGGACAAGCCAGGCTGTAATCGCTATAGAGCTGCCGCTCACCTTTGTCCTTGATGGTAACTTTTTCTTCTTTGATGATTTTGGCCATACGCACAATATTCTCATTGAAAGCGGTTTGGGGGGTGTTCAACATCTGGGCCACATCCCTCTCGTTGACAAGCGCACCGGCACAGCCGCGGCATTTTGATATTACGCAATCTTCATAAAGCACTGGCTCGAGAATCAAGTAGCACTTCGGGCAATAAATTTCGTTGGGGGGCTTTGATTCCCGATTTTTGAAAATCCCGCATAGTTCTTCGTCTGCTTCAGCCGGCAGGATCGGGACCTCCCCGAACCTTTTCACAAGCACTTGCGGTGTCATCCCGTCGAAGGCGCGGATCTCTTCCAGCGTGTGGGGCCCCGTCCATTCCATGTTTTGCCGCACCATCCATAGTGGTTGCGATTCTTGCATCGCACGCATTTGGTTCAATGTCTTTTTGTAGTTTCCGAATGACGATTCTTCGAAGCAGTCGAAATTCGTATGGGCCATATCCAGCAAGATATTTAAGCGTTGCCGGACGGGAGGGTGGGTGGAGAATATATCCGCCAATAGCCCCTCTTCTTCCTTAAAACTGCTGTAATAAGGTCTTACCAGAAAGATAGGCGATAAATTTTCCCCCGGGATACCGGCGCCGTGCCAATAGTAGGAAGCCAGATATAACCCCTCGGCCAAACTCAAAGGGTTCCGCGTCAGGCGTACCGCAATCGCGTCGGCACGAAATTCCCTGCTCCTTGATAAAGGTATGCTCAATAATTGTCCAACTGTTTTTGCGAGAAAAAGCATAATGAAAGACAATACGGCGGTAAACATGAATTGCCAGGACAACCGAATAATAAGTGCCAGTTCTGCCTCTTCGTGCATGTCCCGAAGAACTTCCAGCGGCAGATTAAACAAGGAGATCATCATGGTTGTATCAAGAGAATCGCCTTTGAGAATATGGGCGGCTTCATGCGCGGCGACCGTTTCGATCTGGGGGCGTTTTAGCCGTTTTAACAGACCTTCCGTTACCCCGATAACAGGCGTGTGATCAAAATCAGAAACCGAAAACGCGTTGATGGACATAGACGGTACGACATACCCCTTGAAATCCTTGCCTCCGGTTGCCACTGAAAGTTCGTTAAGGATATTTTGAAATTGCTGATGGGAAAGATCATCCCGATCAAGGGGCCTGGCCCGAAGAATGTTTAAAGTTCTTTCGATAACATCGCGGGTGGCGATACTCCAGTGGAACATCGCCACAAATACGGCAAATCCCAGAGCAATCAGGCATTCCGGTATCGTCAGAAATTTGAACGGGAAAGCATTTGGAAATGGTTGCAGCGCCGCGTGCGGGGTCATTATTTGCGCAAAAAGCATCCGCGTCAGGACCGTCATGACGTAAAAGATAATAAAATAAATCAGAATGAGCAACAGATGCAGGCACGCGATAACTCGAGATTTATCTTTTTCGATTTTGACAAAGGAATAGGGCATGGGGAGATTATTTTTGTTCAGTCTGATGTTCGATCAGACATTGCAGGACTTCCAGTTCATTTTTGTCGAACCAGATCGATCCGCAATAGAGGCATTTGTCGATCTCCACGTGATAGGCCGCCGTATAAAACATGGGGATCATTTTTCCTTTGTGCGCTTCGCAGCGCGGGCAGGTCAGCAATGCCCCGGGGTCCCGCTTGATCGCGTCTTTGCCCCACTGCCAGATTTTTTTCTGCTCGACGATCCGTGCCGCGAGGCGCGTGACCTCTTCGGAAAACCCGACCTCCTCGCGGATGATGATCCGCGTGGCGTCTTTTTCGGCAACAAGCACCCCGCGGCAAAAAGAACATTCCAGGACCTCCACGCCTTCATAGATGACCGTCGTCAGGGAAATCGCGCATTTCGGGCAATGATACGACCCCGTTTTTTTATTGATGGCCTTGATGATCTCCGGGTCTTCATAAGCCATTTTCATATCCGTCGTGCCTACCCGCTGCACCCAGGTCTCCGGCCGCATTCCCTCTATGGTTAATAACCGCGCCAGATCGAACGGTCCTTCCCAGAGCCCGTTGCGGTGGACCATCCATTGCGCCGCCGGTTGCGCCGCGTCGGGTTGCGGGACGGGGCTTCGGGGCTGACTGTTTTTATCTCCCGCGGATTGGATAAGGTTTTCCATGTCGGCATGCGCCATTTCCAGCAGGACATTTAACCGTTCCTTGACCGGCGGATGAGTGGAAAACATATCCGCGAACAAGCTGGTCTTTTCATCAAGGGCGGAATACGCCGGGTTGACGATAAAAATGGATTCCAGTTCTTCGGCGGCTAACCCTGCGCCCCGCCAACGGCAGTCGATCGCGTATAACGCTTCGGCGAGGCTTAAGGGATCGCGCGTCAAACGCACCGCGACGGCGTCGGCCCGGTATTCCCTCTGCCGGGATATGAACATGCGCACCAGCTGGCTCATACCCCGGGTCACCCATAACAGGATATAAATGCACAATAAAAGGGCCATGACGCCGCCTTTGTCCCTCGAAGAGCGCGTTTCGCTGAATATTCTTTCCAGCCCTTTCAGCAGGCCGCCGTATAGCGCGAATATCGAAGTGGTCACGGTGGTCGCCAGGCAGTCGCCGGCCACGATATGGGCGGCCTCGTGGCCGACGACCGCCTCCAGTTGTGGACGGGTCAGGCGCGCCAGCAGCCCTTCCGTCACGCCGATGATCGCGCGCCCTTTAAAATCCGTCAGGGCGAAGGCGTTCATGGCCGTTGTCGGGATGACCATCCCTTCGATTTTTTTCCCTCCCGTGGCGACCGAGACTTCATTGATGATATTTTGCAGCCGCTGGTGATAGTGGTCGCCGGGGTTCAGGGGTTCCGCCTTCAGGACGCCCGAGATTTTTCCCACCAGCCCGCTGACGGTGCAGGTCCAGTGCACGTAGCCGACCAGGATAGCCAGGGCGAAGATAATGAGGGAATCGTGGAAGTTTAAGAGAAAAAGCGGACCGGATCTGCCCGGGGAGGTATATTCGTAGAGGACAAAGTTTTTAACCAACAGGGCGATCAGCCAGAAAACGCCGAAGTAAAAGGCGATCAAAAAAAGAAAGACAAAACCGATGACCCTGGTTTTGTCTTTCTCTATTTGAGTAAACGAGTATGGCATCCCCTAAAAGGCGCGATGAAAGCCGTTAAAACTTGACAGCGGGAGCGGTTTTCTCGGACGTGTCCTCCAGTTCAAAGAATTCCCGTTTTTCGAAATGAAAGGCGCTGGCGATGATCGTGTCGGGAAACGACTGGACGGTCGTGTTGAGCCTGTTGACCTCATCGTTGTAATATTGCCGGGCGAAGGTGATCTTGTTTTCCGTTGAGACGATCTCTTCATGGAGCTGGCGCATCTGGGTGTCGGCTTTCAGGTTGGGATAATTCTCGGAAACCGCGAAAAGGCTGCGCAGCGTCCCGGTCAGGAAATTTTCCGCGGCCTGCCTGTCTTTGATATTGTCCGCGTTGATGGCTTGCTGGCGGGCCTTGATCACGTTTTCCAGGGTGCTTTTCTCATGCCCCATGTAGCCCTTGGCGATTTCGACCAGGTTCGGGATGAGGTCGTGGCGGCGCTTGAGCTGCACGTCGATCTGCGACCAGCCGTTTTTTACGTTTTCCCGCAGCTGGACCAGCGTGTTGAAAATAGCAACCGCCCAGATCAAAACCAGCAGAGCCAACCCCAGAATTATCCAAAGTACGGTCATAGGTCCCTCCTCGTTAATGGTCGATATAACGGCAAGTATAGCATATCAAAGAAATTAATTATTATATTTTTGCAGGATCATCGCGGTGTTGCTGGAGCCGATGGCGCCGGGAACCAGGACACTCCCGAAGTGTCCACGGAACTTTTACACGAGGTTCTTGAGAAGCTCTACCGCCGGCGCTACGCGGATCCCGTCCTCTGTCTCGTAATCTTTTTTGCCGATGGCATGGATCTGCCACGCCTCGGCTTTGGGAAATTTATTTTTCAGATACCGCAGCGACTTGCTGAGGTCGTCATCCCCCCATTTGCATTCGACGAGCATGATCGGCCGGCGGTCTTCGGTGACTACAAAGTCCACTTCGCGGCCGTCGATGTCACGAAAATAGGCAAGATCCATCTCCCGGCCTTTGGTGTCCTGCTCAAAGTGCACCCATTTTAAGAGATGTGATGCCACCAGGTTCTCGAAACGGTACGGCATCTGGGGTACCAGCGACCAGTCGAAATGGTAGTGCTTCTGTTCCTTTTTGACGGCGCGGATCCTGGGCGCACCTATCGGGCTCAAACGAAAGATCGCGTACATGCGCTCCAATACCGCTACCCAGGAAGAGAGCGTTTTATGACTTATCTGCAAATCTTCCCGCAGGGCATTAAGGGACAGCGGGCTGCCAACCAGATCAGGGAGTCGAAGCATAAGAAGTTCCAGATTGCCTAAGTCCTGGATCCTTTCCAGCGAGGTAATATCCTCACGAATTAAGCGGGTGCGGTATTCCCTTGACCAGCGCCTGGCTTCCACTTGAGACCCGCCGAGAAACGGTTCGGGGAACCCTCCCAGCTCCAGCAAGGGGCTGATATCTCCCTGACGTTTTATTTTAAGCTCCGCGACAGACAACGGATGCAGGCGCAGATAATGATACCGCCCCTGGAGGGAATCTCCTCCGAAGCGGTACAGGTCCAGCCGGGCGCTCCCCGTCACCAGGATCTTGCGTTCTTTGGAGAGGTCATACAGACCTTTAAGGTAATTACGCCAGGAACGGTATTTATGGATCTCGTCAAGGATAAGGATAGCCGCGGAAGGGATCTCGCGTTTAAGAATTCTTTCCCGATGTTCTGCGATGTCCCAATTAAGATAGCCTTTGGGGTCTTTCGAAATGCTTTTGGCGAGAGTCGTCTTTCCGACCTGGCGGGGACCACCCAGAAACACCATTTTTTTCTTCAAGTCACGCTCAATTTGGACTCTTAGATATCTGTCCATAACAACACTATACAATATATTTATACCTCTGTCAAATTTACTCGCGAGTAATTTTGACCCCGATAATATTTGGCGGTAAGGCCATTATTTTTGATAATCCACCATGATCATGGCCGTCTTGCCGAAGCCGATGGCGCCGTCGATACGCAGCGGCACCTTGCGCGTTCCGGGATCAAACCATACTCGGTATTGCGCCGGATCGCTTTGCAGGTAATGGGCCGCTATTTTTTTTCCGCCGACTTGCAGTTCCCGCGGGTCTTCTGCCTGAAATTGCACGTCTTTGGTCGGCAGATGGATCTGGAATGTTTCGCCGGGAATGAATTTCCCGGAAACCCGGTAACGGAAAATAAAACAATAAATATTGTCCAGCGGCACGGAACGTTTGATGGTCTGTTCGGTCGTCTCGCCTTTGGCGGTCTTGACGATCCTGACCGACCCCTCGTGGGCGTTATAATATTCTACGATCCTTTCTTTTTTGCCGAATATGTTCAGGTCGCGCTCTACTCTTTGGGGCAAAAACGTCCGCGGGTCAACGTAAATTTTTTCTTCATCGAAAAACTTCATTCCCTTGCTGGTAAAGGTGATCAAAAGCGCGCTCTGTCCCCCTAGCGGCACCAGGCCGTGGAAGGTCAGACTGGCCTGCCCGACGCGCATTTTCAACTTTTTGATGTCGTACTGGATCGTTTCACCGGGGCGAAACGGCAATGCCTTGGGCGCATCTGCCGCCCAAATAGATTCCGCGCAGATGCCGGCCAGCAAAATTGTTAGCAAGAACGCGTGCGGTCTATATTCGGTCATATTCCCTGATGTATTGCTCAAGAAGTTTAGTCCCTTTATAGAGCGTGTTGACGCGGATGTATTCATCGTTGGTGTGCGCGGTGCCGCGGGCGCCGTAGCCGGTGGCGAACGCCGGGATGCCGTGTTTTTTAAAGAAGGTGATGACGGTCGCCCCCTCGCTTCCTTTGACCGCTGCCGGACATTTCATCTTGCGCGCCGTTTCAAGATATAATTCCACGGCGGGATGTGTCGGGGCGATTGTATAAGGAAGCTGCAGGTCATCGATGACGATTTTGAATTTAGGAGTGATGGTGCGCACCGTCGCGCGCAGGCGCCGCAGGATCGCTTTAGGATCCATGCCCGGCACGTAACGTAAGTCCAACGCGAACTCGCAGAAATCCGCCACCATATTGACCTTGTCCCCGCCTTTGATGACACCGATATTGGTCGTGGGGCCGCGCAATAATGGATCTTTTTTGTACGTCCAGCGTAGCGCCTTGATCTTGCGGATGGCTTCAGTCGCCTGTTCGATGGCATTGACCCCGCGCCAGTTGTACGCGCCATGGGCTTTCTTGCCGAAAATCTGGACCCGGGAATGAATAAGGCCTTTTTGGGCAATAATCGTATGGAATTCGTCGGAATCCATAACGAGCGCCAGGCCGGGCTTGAGCACTTTTTTTTCCAGTAGCGGAATGATCCCGGCGTGGCTGCCGGTTTCTTCGTCCACGGTCGCCGCCATGATCACATCTTTGCGCAATTTGACGCCGTCTTCAACGAGGCTGCGCATCACTTCCATACAACTGGTGAGATTGCCCTTGTCATCGCTCGCCCCGCGGCCGTAAATTTTTCCCTGATGGATCTGCCCACCGAGCGGTTTGAATTTCCAGCCCTTGCCGATGGGAACGGTATCAAAGTGCGGCGTGATTAAAATCGCCTCGCGCGCGGCCTGTTTGCGCGGCAACGTCCCTTTCAAAGTCGCCACGATATTGGGACGCCCATTGGCGTAGGTATAGGTTTTTACTTCCAGCCCGCAGGCCTTCATGTCTTTGATGATAAATTGCGCCAGGTCCCATTCGTTGCCCGGTGGATTTTCGGAATTACAAGAAATGACTTCCTGGGTGAGCTTGATAAGACGGGATTTATTGATCATTTCAAGAATTCACGCGCCTTCTGTTCGCCAACATGATGGTTATAATCCTCGTAATCGATGATGGCCACTTGCGGCCGCTCGGCATGAAGTTTCTGGATCTTAGGCATGTGACTTCGGGGATTGCGAAATGCGATGAATTTAAACTCAGTTTTGCATTCTGGACAATGCGTCGTGTCGATCTTGATATCCATCTTCTGGCACGCCGCGCAGCTGCCGCCCAGATCGCCGTAGATCAAAAGATGCGCCTTGATCTCATCGATATAGAATTTTTTGTAAACACGGACGAGTTTTTCGCTCATGGTTGCCTATTATATAGCAAAACAAAGG